>JANPJD010000001.1:0-34872 GCA_031425325.1 Rhodobacterales bacterium
GCAGATCAGCCCGCTCTGGTCGGCGGCGAAGATCATCTGGCTGCGCGAGAACCGGCCGGACATTTTCGATGCGACCCGCTGGTTCGTCAACGGACAAGAGTTCTTCCTCTGGCGGATGGGCGCGGACGACTGGGCGACCGACCCGGCCTCGCTGACGCTGAACGGCATGATGGACATCGCCAAGCTCGACTGGTCCGACCGCATCCTTGGGATCTGCGGCGTCGGTCGCGACCGCCTGCCGCCCGTTGGCACGCCCGCCACCAAGGTGGGCCGCCTGTCCAAAGCCGCCGCCCACGAGACGGGCCTGCCCGAGGGCATGATCCTGTGCCGTGGTGCGGGCGACCAGCAATGCGCGGCGATCGGCGCGGGGGTGATCCGTCAGGGTATGGCCGAGTTCACCGTGGGCACATCGGGCGTGATGGTGGCCCATCTCGACAGCGTTAGCCGCATCAAGGGCAACAAGCTTTGGTGGGGCGGGCACGGCGTGCCGGGGGCCTGGGACATCGAGGGCGGTGCCTTTGCCCTGGGCGCTTCGCTGCGATGGTGGCGCGACAACCTCGGGCTGAACGAGCTCGAAGAAGGCAAGCGTCAGGGTCGCAGCGTCTATTCCGTCATGGTCGACAAGGCCAAGGATTCCCGTCCCGGTGCCAATGGGGCCATGTTTCACAGCTTCATGGCCAGCCAGGTGACGCCCTATTACGACGCAGTGGCGCGCGGCAGCTTCCTCGGGCTCGGCCTTTACCACGAGCGCCACGACCTGATCCGCGCGTTGCTGGAAGGCTGCGCGCACGAGATGCGGATGGTCGTGGACAGCTTCCAGTCCGATATCGAGGGCGGCATCACCGACTTCCGTCTGACCGGCGGCGGCACCAAGTCAGACGGGTTCGCGCAGATCATGACCGACGTGATCGGCATGCCCTCGACCGTCACTTGCGAGCGGGAATGCACCTCCCTTGGCGCGGCGATCCTGGGGGCCTTCGGCGCAGGCGCCTTCTCGAGCATCGACGAGGCCGTGGGCGCGATGGTGCAGGTCGAGTCGACCTTCGAGCCGAACCCCAAACTGCAAGAGCTCTACGGCGAGCATCACGAGATCTACCGCAACATCTACGAGGCCATCGCAAAGTCCGGCCAATACGCCGCCCTTTCCGACTTCTCGCAAAAATATCAATGACTGGGAGGACCTAGACCATGCCGATACCGGGTATTCGCGGAATGGAGCACATCGGGATAACTGTGCCCGACATCAACGAGGCCTGCGATTTCTTCACGCGCATTCTCGGGGCCGAAGTGCTGTTCACCGCCGCCACCGACTTCAAGGGCGAAGGCGACTGGATGCACGAGCATCTGAATGTGCATCCTCGTTCGGAAATCAAGGAATTCCGCTATGTCCGTCTGGGCAACGGCACCAACCTCGAGGTGTTCCAATATTCTGCCCCCGACCAGCACAAGGGCTGGCCGCTGAAGAACAGCGACGAGGGCGGCCACCACCTTGCCTTCTACGTCGATGACATGGACGCGGCCGTCAAATATCTCAAGGAGAATGGCATCCGTGTGCTGGGCGAGCCCACCTCCTATACCGACGGGCCGAACTTGGGCCTGACATGGTGCTATTTCCTTGCCCCCTGGGGTCTGCAACTCGAGGTGGTCTCGTCCCCTAACGGCACGGTCTTCGATAACGAGGCCAAGGCGGCCGGGCGACGCCGCCTGTTCGACCCGTCGCGCCCCGCCGAGACGCTGATCTGACCCCTCCCCCCGGCCTGCCGGACCCCCGGCAGGCACCTTCACAGGAAGCCGACATGCCGCTTGTTCCCATGGGCCCGATGCTGGGCCACGCCCGCGCGAACCGCTACGGCATCGCCGCCTACAATATGATCGACTTCAACTCGGCGCGCGCCATCATCGACGGCGCGACAGACCTAGATGCGCCAATGATCGTCCAGGTCTCGGTCAAGACGGTCAGGCACTGGGGGGCCGCCCATGTCGCGACCTGGGTGCGGATGTTGGCTGAGGATGCGCCCGTGCCGGTCGCGCTGCATCTGGACCATTGCACCGACATAGGCGTGATCCAGCAGTGCATCGACGCGGGCTGGACATCGGTGATGTTCGACGGATCGGCCCTGCCCTTTGCCGAGAACCTTTCCCGGTCGCTCGAGGTCTATGCCCTGACCGAAGCTGCCGGCATCGGGCTCGAGGCAGAGATCGGCGCGATCGGCGGCGTCGAGGATGACAAGGTGGTCAACGACGACCAGTCGCGGTTGGCAAATTTCGACGAGTGCGTGGCCTTCGTGCGCGACATGCCCAACCTGGCGGTCTTCGCCCCGGCGATCGGAACCGCCCACGGGTTCTACAAGGGCGAGGCGAAGATCGCCTACGACCTCCTCGACCGGATCACCCGCGCCATCCCCATCCCCATCGCGCTGCACGGAGGCACCGGCCTGACCGAAGAGCAGTTCCACCGCTGCATCGCTGCGGGCTGCGGCAAGGTGAACATATCGACCATGCACAAAAGCCTGTTCATCGACGGGTTCATCAACCTGCGCGCCGAAAAGCCGAAACTGGCCGAACCGCTGCCCTTCATCGAGGCACAGCACGCAGCGATGAAGGCTGATGTCATGCAGTCGATCCGCACCTTTGGGTCCGAAGGGCGGGCACAGGCCGCGCTCGCCGCATGATGCAGGCGCTGATCTTCGACTGCGACGGCGTTCTGGTGGACACCGAGCGGGACGGCCACCGCGTCGCCTTCAACGCTGCCTTCCGGGCAGCGGGCCTTTCGACGGAGTGGTCGATCGACCGCTATGGCGAGTTGCTGAGCACCGGCGGCGGCAAGGAGCGGATGCGCCGGCACTTCGACGAAACCGGCTGGCCTGCGGACGCAGACCGGGACGCGCTCATCCTCGGCCTCCATCATGCCAAGACCGATCTCTTCATGGGGATCATCGAGGGCGGGGCGCTGCCCCTGCGTCCGGGCGTGGCGCGGATGGTCGATGCGGCCCTAGCGGCAGGCATGCGGGTCGCGGTCTGCTCGACCTCGAACGAGCGGGCGGTGTCGGCGGTGGTCCGCGAGTTGCTGGGCCCCGAGCGATCCGCGCAGATCACGATCTTCGCGGGCGACGTCGTGGCCCGCAAGAAGCCCGACCCCGCAATCTACACGCTTGCGGCGACGACCCTCGGCCTCGATCCCGCGTCCTGCGTGGTGATCGAGGACAGCCATATCGGACTGACCGCCGCCAAGGCCGCCGGGATGCGCTGCATCGTCACGAAGTCCGCCTATACCCAGGACGAGGATTTCTCGGCGGCTGATCGTGTCGTGTCCGATCTTGATGCCGGTATCGATCTGCCCCTTTGCCAAGCCCTGACCCTTGCGGAGACCGCCATGCCTTTGACCGTGATCGCGTCGCTGAAGGCAAAGCCGGGCATGGAAGAGGCGCTGCACTCTGCCCTCGCCGCGCTCATCCCTCCAACGCGCGCGGAAAAGGGCTGCATCCTGTACGAGATGCACCGCAGCCACGAAAATCCCGGCTGGTTCATCTTCAACGAACTGTGGGAAACCCGGCCACTCTGGGACGCGCATATGGCAGCACCCCACCTTTCCGCCTTCAGCGCCGCACAGGACGACCTTGTCGAGTCCTGGGAGCTGTTCTCGGGGGAGAAGGTCGCATGAAGATCACCTTCTACGCGCATGCGAGCTTCCGCTTGCAGGACGAGGCGCTGACGGTGGTGACCGACCCCTTCACGCCCTCGATCTCGAAGTTCGACCCGATCAATGAGCCCGCCGACATCGTCCTGACGAGTTCGGCCACCGACGATTTCCACTGCGATGCAAGCCATGTCACTGGCAATCCCGAAGTGGTCAACGCGCTTTTGCTCCCGCCCGAGGGGATCACGGTCAAAGGGCTGAAGGTCAGGTCCTTTCCTGCGACGGAAAGCCTGATCTTCGACTACCAGTCGGAATATGGCCGCGATCCCGATGCGAACGCGCTTTACCACTTTACGCTTGGCGGCCTGCGCTTCCTGCATATGGGCGATATCGGAACGGCCGTTCCGCAAGGCCATCTCGATGCTCTCAAGGGTCAGGTCGATGTGCTTCTGGCCCTGACCGGCGAGCACGCCACAATCGCGCTGGACGACCTTGATGACGCCATCGCGCAGATCGGCCCCCGTGCGGTGATCCCGATGCATTTCTACAGCCCCAAGGGCGTGCTTGCGATCGAGCCGGTCGAGACCTTCCTGAACCGCATTCCCGCCGAACGGGTCACTCGGGTCGGTGCGAGCACCCTCGAGCTGACGCCCGACATGCTGCCTGCAGTCGGACAGCCGCCCCATGTCTGGGTGTTGGACCAGTCCCGCTAGGGCCGCGCAATGACACCGCCGCCCCCGGTTTACCAGCGCAACATGCGCCTGATCGGACACTCCGATCAGGGCGGGCGGCCCGACGCCGTGCAGATTATGGTCCATCGTGGGCATGCCTATGTGGGGCATATCTTTTCCGATGGTTTCAGCGTGATCGACGTGCGCGACCCGGCACGTCCGAAGCCCGTGGCCTACGTACCGGCCCCGCCAAACACCTGGTGCCTGCATTTGCAGACGCAGGACGATCTGCTGCTCGTCGTCCACAACAAGAACATGTTCGCCCAGGCCGACATGGTCGACGAGAAGGCCTATTACAAAGGAAAGGTCGCGCAGCACGCCACGGGCGAACGGGACTGGTCGGCGGGCATGGCGGTCTATGACATCTCGACCCCCGCCCTGCCGCGCCAGATCGGCTTCATGCCCGTCGAGGGCAGCGGGCTGCATCGCATCTGGCATACCGGCGGACGGTGGGCCTACGCCTCGGCGCTGCTCGACGGGTTCACCGACTACATTCTGATCACCATCGACATGGCCGATCCGGCCCGGCCCGTGATGGCGGGCAAGTTCTGGCTGCCCGGCATGAACGCGGCGGCAGGCGAGGTGCCGGACTGGCCCTTGCCGCAGGGGCGGTTCGGGCTGCATCACCCCATCGTGCAGGGAGATGTCGCCTATTGTTCATGGCGCGATGCCTGTCTTGTCATCGTCGATGTCTTGGACCGCTCTGCGCCGACGCTCATCTCGCACAAGGTCTGGGCGCCTCCCTTTGGGGGCGGCACGCACAACGCCTTGCCCCTGCCGGGCCGGGACCTTCTGGTGGTCGCGGATGAAACCGTGCTTGACCACGGCGAGGACGGCATCAAGCCGATCTGGATTATGAACAACCAACTGCGCGGCAATCCCATTCCGATCTCGACATGCCCGCCGCCCCGCGACCGCGATTACCACGCGGTCGGAGGGCATTTCGGCCCGCATAACATCCACGAGAACCGCCCCGGCACCTTCGTCAGCGAGGAACTGATCTTCGCGACCTACCAGAACGCGGGTGTGCGCGTGTATGATATTCGCGATCCGTTTCGCCCCGAAGAGGTGGGCGCCTGCGTGCCCGCCGCGCCCACCCGGATGGTCGATCCGCGCCCCAATCGCGCCGCGGTACTGCATTCGGCGGATGTGCATGTCGATGCGGCGGGTCTGGTCTATGCGACCGACTTCAACGCGGGGCTGTCGATCATGGAGTTTTCCGGCTGACCCCCGGTCGGGTGATGCGCTGCTCGGCCCGCTTGAAATAGCGCTCGAGCGCGTCGGCTGTGGTGTTCAGGTGGCGGCCACTTTCGCTGCCCTCGGGGATCACGATGCCCAGATAAAGGATGTCGATCAGGAACAGCTGGCTGATGCGCCCTTCCAGAAAGTCGCCGAACAAGGGGACGGAGGGTGTCGAGGACTGGCCCGTGATCAAAACCGTTTCCGCAGCCTGACCGACCTCGGTCGACGGCTCGCTTGTGATGGCCAGCGTCATTGCGCCGTTCTCGCGCGCAAGCCGCAGGGCATTGGCGACGTTCTGCGTGGTGCCAGTGTGGGAAATGCCGATCATCAGGCAGTCGTGCCGCATGTTGGCCGCCACGACGATCTGGGTATAACCGTCGCTGTAGGAGGCAGCATCGAGCCCCGCCTTCATGAAAAGGTGCGCCGCCTCGTCGCAGATCGCCGCAGCCCCGCCGCAGCCGACCAGCACGATCTTGCGCGCCGACTTGATCATCGCAAGGCAGCGATCCAGCCGTTCGGTATCGAGATAGGCCTGCGTCGCAAGAATTGCGGCCGACAAGAGGTCCGCAAGCTTGGCGCTTGTCGCGATCAGCGTGTCATGCGGGTCGAGTTCGGTCGGAATATTGGTGATGCCCGACCGCCGGACCGCCCCTTCGGCCATCGACAGTTTCAGATCGGAAAATCCGGAATATCCAAGCGCGCGGCTGACGCGGCTGATCGTCGCCTCGCTGACCCCAAGGATCTTGGCGAGGCTCGTGATCGAATGGCTCATCCGCTTGTCTGCGTTGTTGCGGAGATAATCGGCCACGATCTGCTCTGACGGCCTCAACTTGTCGTAGCGGTCCTGCACCCGCCGGAGCAAGCCACCCTGAGCCGGGGCAACATCGTCCATGGTCATGCCTCTGGTTACGTGAGTCAGCATAGCCTTCAGCGCTTCTGACGTGAAGTAATTTTCACGGCCGGGATTTTCTTGCAAATACCAGCATCTAAACGCCCCCGACCTCTGCTTCTTGGCCTTCGGTCGCGCGAAGAACCAACTGTCCTGCAAATAATTTTCTCGACAGTTTCGGGGCGAGTGCCTACAAGAATCTTGTTCAAACGAACCATAGTTGCTCAGAATCACGAGGAGGACAGATGGCCATGGGTGAAGCAAATCCAGCCGCAAACGCGCCATCACGTGAGATTCTGGAGAAAATTTTCCGCACCGCCTACAAGATCCGTGTTTTCGAGACCGAGGGCATCAAGCTTTACCGCCAGGGTTTGATTCGGGGCTATTTCCATCCCTATCTCGGACAAGAAGGCATCGCGACGGGCGTGTGCGCGGCCCTTAAGGAAGGCGACTACATCGCCTCCACGCATCGCGGCCATGGACACTGCATCGCCTGGGGCGCTGACGTCAAAAAGATGGTGGCCGAACTTCTGCAAAAGGAAACCGGTTACTGCAAGGGTTATGGCGGTTCGATGCACATCGCCGACATCAAGACCGGTAATCTCGGCGCGAACGGGATCGTCGGCGCGGGTATTCCATTGGGGGTGGGCGCCGCACTCGCCAACCAGGTGCGCGGCACCGATGCGGTCACGGTGACCTTCACCTCGGACGGGGCATCGAACAACGGCACCTTCATGGAAAGCCTGAACCTCGCCGCGATCTGGGATCTGAAATTCATCCTGGTGGTCGAGAACAACCAATACGCCGTTTCCACCAAGATCGAGGAATCGACGCGAGAGACCGACCTTTACAAACGCGGGCTCGCAATCGGCGTCGAAAGCCACCAGGTCGATGGCAACGACGCCCTGGCGGTCTATCGCCTGACGCAGGCCGCGGTCGAAACCTGCCGCAAGGGCAAGGGTCCGGTGCTGATCGAGGCGGTCACCTTCCGTCATATGGGCCACCATGTGAACGATCCGGGCAAGTACATGCCGGAGGACAGGCTGGCGCATTACAAGTCGCGCGATCCGGTCGACAGGGCGCGTGCGGCTCTCCGGGACATGACGTCGATTTCCGACGACGAGATCGCAGCCATCGAATCCGAGGTATCCGCCGAGTTCGCCGCTGCGGTCGAGTTCTCGGTGGCAAGCCCGGAAGTCTCGGCTGAGTCCTTCGCGGCCTTCGCGGCCAACTACTGACATCCGGGCGGAAGGGACGAACCATGCGCGAACTGATGTACCGCGAAGCGCTCCGTGAGGCGCTCGACGAAGAGATGGACCGCGATCCGACCGTCTTCATCATCGGCGAGGGGATCGCCGAACGCGGCGGCTCCTACAAGGTGACCGAGGGCCTGCTGGCGAAATATGGCCCCGGCCGAGTACGCGACACGCCCATCGCCGAGGCGGGCATGATCGGGGTCGGGGTCGGGGCCGCCATCGCCGGCGCCCGGCCCGTCGTCGAGATCCTTTACGTCGATTTCGCCATGCTTGGCATGGACATGATTGTAAACCAGGCCGCCAAGTTCCGCCTCATGACGGGCGGCGAGGGGCGCGTGCCCTTCATCATGCGTACCCAGGGCGGAACCGGCGGCGGCGTCGCGGCCCAGCATTCGCAATCGCTCGAGGCGCTCTTCTACCACATCCCCGGTCTGCGCGTTGTCATGCCATCCACCCCCGCCGACGCGAAAGGGCTGCTGAAGTACGCCCTGCGGCAGGAGGACCCGGTCATGTTCCTAGAGCACAAGCATCTCTACATGACCAAGGGCATGGTGCCGGACGGCGAGCATATCGTCGAGTTCGGCAAGGGCGACATCAAGCGTTCGGGCAGCGATGTGACCGTAATCGCATGGTCCAACATGATCCCCCGGACGCTCGAGGCGGCCGAAGAACTGGCAGCCGAAGGCATCTCGGTCGAGGTCATCGACCCGCGGACGCTGGTCCCGCTCGACACCGCGATGATCCTGAACTCGGTCGCCAAGACACGCCGCTGCGTGATCGTCCAGGAGGCGAACCGGCGGGGCGGCGTTGCCTCGGACATCTCGTCGATCATCATGGAGCAAGGCTTCTGGCATCTGGATGCACCGGTGGGCATCGTCGCCGGTCTCGATATTCCCATCCCGTTCAACCTGGCGCTGGAACAGGCGAGCGTGCCGCAGAAACCCGGCATCAAGGCTGCGATCCGCCGCGCCCTGCACCTGGAATCCGCCGCACTGGCTGCGGAATAGGGGACGGGCATGGGGTCGCATCTCGCCGGAAAACCCGGTTCCGCGCTCGACTCTCCCGAGTCCTCTACGCTCGACCGGGCCCCGTCAGACGTCACCCTGGCCGCTGCCCCTGCATCTGCTGCCGCCACCCCTAAAGTCGCCAATCCAGTCGCTCACATGAAGCAGGTCGGGCGGTTGCGCGTGGCCTGAAAGGAAGAGAGTTTCATGGCACTGCCCATTCTGGTCCCCCAGGTCGGCCAAGACCTGACCGAGGCGAAGATCGTCGAGTTGCACGTCAAGCTCGGCGATCGCGTGAAGAAAGGCGATCTGGTCGCGGTCGTCGAAAGCGAAAAGGCCAGCTTCGACGTCGAGGCCTTTGCCGAGGGCAGCGTCATCAGCCTGCCCTACAAGGTCGGCGACTGGGCCACGGTGCTGGAACCGCTGATGCTTCTTGGCACCGACGGTGAGGTCGTCGTGGCCGCAGCAACCGATGCCGCTGTGCCTGCTCCGACAGCCGCCATAACTTATGCGCCGGTCGCGGCCGACCCGCCGTCCGCTGCGCCGTCTGCGGGGGGCTTGCGCGCATCGCCGGCGGCACGGGTCGCCGCATCCGACAAAGGCGTCGACATCGCCCGCATCGCAGGCTCGGGCCCGGCGGGCGCTGTGGTACTGCGCGACATCGACGGGGCGGTAGCAGCCCCCGGGCCCTCCGGCATCGCCTTGCGTACCCTTCAATCGGGCGCGGGTACGCCTGTCGTGCTGATCCACGGCTTTGGCGCGGACCTGTCCGCATGGCGCCCCTTGCTTGGTCGCATGGCATCCGGCCTGCCGGTGATGGCGCTCGACCTGCCCGGACATGGCGCATCGAAGGCGCTTGAGGTCACCAGCTTCGGCGATCTCGTCGCCGCCGTCGGCGATGCGCTCCGCGCACAGGACACGCCGCTCCACCTCGTCGGCCATTCGGTCGGGGCCGCCGTCGCCATGGCGCTGACCGCGCGGGGCGATCTGGACATCCGGTCGCTGTCGCTTCTTTCCCCCGCTGGGCTTGGCCCTACCGTCGACGGCGCGTTCGTCGAGGGGTTTCTTGCCGCGCAGTCCGAAGCCGCGCTTGGCGCATGGATGCGCCGCCTTGTGCACGATCCGGCAAAGCTGGCACCCGTGCTGGTGCGGGCCACCCTGTCCGCGCGCGAAGACGTCGGCCTCGTTCCCGCCCAAAGGGCCGTCGCGCGCGCCTTGTTCGAGGGCGGGACGCAGCTTTTCTCGACCGCCGCCGAACTTGCCGCCTATCATGGCCCCTGTACGGTGATCGTCGGTTGCGACGACGCGATCCTGTCGGCCCGTGACATGGAAGCCGCCACTCCGCCGCAGGCAGCCCTGCACCGCCTGACGGGCGTCGGCCATCTGCCGCAGATCGAGGCGGCGGACTTGGTTGTAAGGCTGATCGACCGCACCTTACGCGCGGCGGGCTGATCTTGCGGGCGTCCTAGGACGTGCTGATCCCGTATGCAGGTCCTGGCGGCTATGTTGCGGCCATCCGCGCACAGGTCGCGGGGGTCCCGCCATCAGGGTGGACGATAGCGCGCCAGATGTGCAGATGGCACAGGCCGCTGGCCTGCTGGTGATCGCCGCGTCGTGGGAACATGCCATGCGGCAGCTTGCAGAGCTTTTGCCGGATGCAATCGCCCACTTGATGCGCGAGGTTCCGCCGCAGGTGGTGCAGATCGACGCAACTAATCCCAGGCGCAAAAGGACTGACCCATGAAAGCCATCGGATACCGCGCATCCCTGCCATCGAGCGATCCCGAAGCCCTGGTCGACCTTGACCTGCCGATGCCGCACGCCACGGGCCGCGACCTGCTTGTCAAGATCGAGGCGGTCTCGGTCAATCCGGTCGACTACAAGGTGCGCCTTCGCGCACAGCCCCCCGCGGGCGAGGCCAAGGTGCTCGGCTATGACGCCTCGGGAATCGTCCATTCGGTCGGCCCCGACTGCACTCTGTTTCGCCCCGGCGATGCCGTGTTCTACGCAGGCGACATCAGCCGTCCCGGCACCAACGCGGAGTACCATCTCGTCGACGAGCGCATCGTCGGCCCGAAACCCGCCAGCCTGACCCATGCCGAAGCCGCCGCCCTCCCGCTGACCGCGATCACCGCGTGGGAGCTGCTTTTCGACCGTCTGGGCCTGTCCGCGCAGGGCGGCGAAGGGGCATCGATCCTGATCGTTGGCGGCGCGGGTGGCGTCGGCTCGATCCTGATCCAGCTTGCGCGGCAACTGACCGCACTGACGGTGATCGCCACCGCATCGCGGCCCGAAAGCGCCGACTGGTGCCGCAGTCTGGGGGCACATCATGTGGTCGACCATTCCGGCGACCTCGCCGCGCAGGTCAGCGCCCTGGGTGCAGCACCTGTCGTCCATGTCGCCTCGCTGACAGGGACCGACCAGCATTTCGCGGCCATCGCGGGCATCGTTGCCCCGCAAGGGCGCGTCGCGCTGATCGACGATCCGGGAGTGATCGACGTTCGACTGCTGAAACAGAAATCGGTCTCGCTTCACTGGGAGTTCATGTTCACCCGCTCGACCTTCCAGACGCCCGACATGATCCGCCAGCACGAGCTGCTGGGCGAGGTGGCACGGCTGGTCGACGCGGGGCAGCTTCGTACGACGCTGCGCGAACGCATTGCCCCGATCTCTGCTGCGAACCTCAGGCGCGCCCACGGCATGCTCGAAAGCGGTACGGCGCGCGGCAAGATCGTCCTGGAGGGCTTTGGTCCCGGCATTTGACCGGATGCTCGTCCGCGCCGACCGCGGCTCGCCAAGGGCCGTGTTGGACCTCACGTCGCCTCGAAGCGAACCTTTCAGGGCGTCCGCGCGTCGCGCAGGCTTGCGTCGATCTGCCGGTAGGCCGCATGCCGCCTTTCCGTCAGGTTTGTCGCAGGGGCGCGCTTAGCGTTCTTGCCGGTCAAGGCGCAACGCTGCGATCCCTGTCGGGCGTCCTGTGGGGCGGGCCAATCGCGGAACGATTGACGGGCAAATCGCGTCGTCCGGTCTTGCCCTGTCCCGCTCGGCGCACCAACCTGCGGCGATGGCAAGCGGTGCGGACAAGAAGAGGAAGGCTAAGGCGGGCATGGCGCCCGCAGCGCGGGGTGTGCGGGCGAGGCGGGTTGTGCGCTGGATCTGGCGGGGGACGCTCGGCCTCGTCGCGGCGGGCGTTCTGCTGGTGCTGGCCTATGCCGTCGTGAACCCGCCGACGACGCTATACATCCTTCAGGAACGCGCCCGCCTTGGCGCGGTCGAGCGCGAGTGGGTTGATGTCGACCGCATCGCCCCCGTGATGCTGCGCTCTGTCGTCGCCGCCGAGGATGCCAATTTCTGCCTTCACTGGGGCTTCGACATGGCGGCCATCCGCCTTGCGGTCGAACAGGGTGGCACGCGCGGCGCCTCGACCATCAGCCAGCAGGTCGTGAAGAACGTATTCCTATGGCAAGGCAGGAACTGGGTCCGCAAGGCGCTCGAGGCCCTGCTGACCCCGGCAGTGGAGCTGGTATGGAGCAAGCGACGCATCCTTGAGGTCTACCTCAATGTGGCCGAGTTCGGCGAGGGCGTCTTCGGTGTCGAGGCGGCGGCGCAGCATCATTTCGGGGTTTCGGCCGGCGACCTGACCGCCACCCAGGCTGCCCGCCTTGCTGCCGTGCTGCCCGATCCCAAGGGGCGGGATGCCGCCGATCCCTCGCGCTTCGTCAGGAGCCGGGCGGCGTCGATCCTTGACGGGGCCGAGACGATCCGCGCCGATGGCCGGGCCGGCTGTTTCGAGCCGGTCGACTCTGGCCGGGATTGAACTCGGGCGCTGCGCGCGGCATGACGGGACTATTCCGCAAAGAGACATACTCCATGAACCGCCTCTTCCATTCCCCACTGTCGCCGTTCTGCCGCAAGGTCCGCCTGACCCTAGCGGAAAAGCGGATCGAGGTGGAACTGATCGAAGAACGCTATTGGGAGCCGAGCCCCGAATTCCTTCGCCGCAACCCGGCTGGAAAGGTACCCGTGCTTCGTCTCGACTCGCGGGTGATGAGCGAGAGCCAGGCGATCTGCGAGTATCTCGAAGAGACGGTGCCAACCCCTGCGCTGATGCCGCGCGATCCAGACGGGCGGTTCGAGGTGCGACGGCTTTGCGCCTGGTTCGACGACAAGTTCCACGGTGAGGTGACGTCGAAGCTGCTCTACGAACGTGTGAACAAGAAGATGCAGGGCCAGGGCTATCCCGACAGCAAGAACGTCAAGGCGGGTGCCGGACGCATCAAGTACCACATCGACTATCTCGGCTGGCTTCTGGACCAGCGTCGCTGGCTGGCAGGCGATACGATGACCTTGGCCGATTTCACGGCCGCCGCGCATCTGTCCTGCCTTGACTACATCTCGGACGTCGATTGGAACCGCTCGGCCACGGTCAAGGACTGGTACGCCAAGATCAAGTCGCGGCCCTCGTTCCGGCCCTTGCTGGCCGATCAGGTGCCGGGTTTTCCGCCGCCCGCACATTATGCCGATCTGGATTTCTGAGCCGACGACGCCGGAGGGTTTCACACCCCCCACCGTGGAAGATATCCGCAAAGATGAATGACACGGCGACCCTGAAAGAGCGCCTCGTCCGACAGGCGATCGCCGAGGGGTTCTCGAAGGTGGGCATCTGCGCGCCGGATGCCGTGCCAGAGGCGGCCGGCCGGCTGGCCGAGTGGCTTGGCGACGGTCGGCACGGGCAGATGGGCTGGATGGCCGAGCGTACGGCCTGGCGCGGCGATCCCGCAGCCCTGTGGCCCGAGGCGCGGTCGGTGGTGATGCTGGCCGAAAGCTATACGCCCGTGGGCGATCCCCTGGCGGTCCTGGGTGCCCGCGACCGGGGGGCGATCAGCGTCTATGCCCAGGGCCGCGACTACCACGACCTCGTGAAGCGGCGGCTGAAGCGGCTGGCGCGCTGGCTTCTGGCCGAGGCGGGGGGCGAGGTGAAGGTCTTCGTCGACACTGCCCCTGTGATGGAGAAGCCGCTGGCGCAGGCGGCGGGCCTTGGCTGGCAGGGCAAGCACACGAACCTTCTCGGGCGCGATCTGGGGAACTGGGTCTTCCTTGGGGCCGTTTTCACGACGCTCGATCTGCCGCGCGATGCGGCAGAGGGCGAGCATTGCGGCAACTGCACTGCCTGTCTCGACATCTGCCCGACGCGGGCCTTTCCCGCCCCGTTCCAGCTTGATGCGCGACGCTGCATCTCGTACCTCACAATCGAGCATCGGGGGCCGGTGGATGAGGATCTGCGCGCCCTGATGGGCAATCGCATCTACGGCTGCGACGATTGCCTTGCGGTCTGTCCCTGGAACAAGTTCGCAGTCGACGCACGAGAGATCGGCTATCAGGCGCGCGTCGGCGCACCTCCGCTGGCAGAACTGGCGGGCCTTGATGACGCAGGCTTCCGTGCGCGCTTCGCGGGCAGCCCGATCAAGCGCATCGGGCGGGATCGCTTCGTGCGGAACGTACTTTACGCGATCGGCAACTCTGGCGACCCGCAACTGCGCGAGGTGGCAGAGGCGCTGACGGGCGATCCCGATTACGCGGTGGCCGACGCAGCCCGCTGGGCGGTTCTGCGGCTGTCGGCCAGACGTTCCGACTCGGGTGGAGGTGTGGTAGCGTCACGTACGGCACCGGATCAAGGAGATCCCCGATGACACGTCATGTCGCAGACCGTCGCGCGCTGCCAGAGGGCGGCAGGCTCAAGCATTTCTTTCGGATCGGGCGGGGCGAACGCCTGACCTGGCATCGCCCCGAGACCCCTGCCGGTCCGCGCCGCCTGCGCGAGTTCCTCAGGATCGCGCGGGGGCGGACCGTCTGATCAGGCGCGCACCAAGCGCTCATACTCGGTCGCCACACGCTTCGTGATCTCGCCGACCTCGAAGTTGTAGTCGCCGATCTGGCCCACCGGCGTCACTTCGGCGGCGGTGCCGGTCAGCCAGCACTGCTCGAAGCCCTCGAGCTCTGCGGGCAGGATGTGGCGTTCGTGGACCTTGATCTGCATGTCGCGCAGCATGCCGATGACGGTCTGGCGGGTGATGCCGTTCAGGAAGGCATCGGGAAGGGGCGTGTGGACCTCGCCGTCCTTCACGAAGAAGATGTTGGCCCCGGTCGCCTCGGCTACATAGCCGCGATAGTCCATCATCATGGCGTCGGAGCAGCCCTTCGCTTCGGCGGCGTGCTTGGACATCGTACAGATCATGTAGAGGCCCGCGGCCTTGGCGGCGTGGGGGATCGTCTCGGGCGAGGGGCGCTTCCACTTCGCGATGTCAAGCTTTGCGCCCTTCATCTTGGCGTCGCCGTAGTAGCTGCCCCAGGTCCAGCACGCGACGGCGAGGTGGATCGGGTTCCGGCTGGAAGCAACGCCCATGTCCTCGCCCGCCCCCCGCCAGGCGATGGCGCGGACATAGGCGTCTGTCAGGCCATTGGCCGCGAGAACAGCTTCCTTCGCGGCGTCGATCTCGGCGGCGCTGTAGGGCAGCGGCATGTCGAGCAGCTCACCCGACGTCCGCAGACGCTCGGAATGCTCGCGTCCCTTGAAGATGCGGCCGTTGTAGCACCGCTCGCCTTCGAACACGGACGAGGCATAGTGCATCGCATGGGTCAGGATATGGACCTTGGCGTCGCGCCAGTCGACAAGCGAGCCATCCATCCATATCTTGCCGTCGCGATCATCATAGCCTGCCATTTTCACCCTCATTTTCCAGTCTGGCCGCGCCTACGTTTTTACGAATGTTGCGCTTCCAGGCGGTAGCGGTTGTGCAATCTTGCGGAAAAACAAGCTTCGGCTATCAGTCACGTCTTGGAATGTCAACAAGGCTGACTTAAAGTCAGGTAGCTGGCGGAGGTGGGCATGGCAGAACACAGCGGGCAGGGCGGCGGGGAAAGCCTGCTTTTTCTGACCGACGAACAGCTTCGCAAGGGGATCGAGGCGATGTTCTTTGCCTATCGCGGGTTCACCGAAGACCCTGACCGCATCCTTGAAGGGATGGATTACGGGCGCGCGCATCACCGCGCCATACACTTCATCCATCGCTCGCCGGGAACGACCGTCACCAACCTGCTCTCGATCCTTGGGGTGACGAAGCAGTCCCTGAACCGCGTGCTGCGGGCGCTGGTCGAGGACGGGCTGGTCGAGTCGCGCATTGGGCGGCAGGACAAACGCGAGCGTCACCTTCACCTGACCGAACAGGGGCGCGCGCTGGAACGTGAATTGTCGGACGCGCAGCGCGCGCGGATGCGGGCGGCCTACCGGGCGGCGGGCCCCGTCGCCGTCCAGGGCTTCCGGCAGGTGCTCGAGGCCATGATGGACCCCGACCTGCGGCGTCAATACAATACCCTGAAGGAGAATGGCCCATGACGGCGGACCTTCAGGCCCATCTTCTTGTCGTCGACGACGACGAGCGGATCCGGGGGCTTCTGCAAAAGTACCTGATCCGCAGTGGTTTTCTTGTGACGATCGCGCGTGACGCCGCACAGGCGCGTCGGCTGCTGGCAGGCCTCGAGTTCGACCTGATCGTGCTCGACGTGATGATGCCGGGAGATGACGGCATTACCCTGACGCGCGACCTGCGCCAGCGGATGCAGACGCCGATCCTGCTGCTGACCGCCAAGGCTGAAACCGGCAACCGGATCGAGGGGCTGGAGGCGGGGGCGGATGACTATCTGTCCAAGCCGTTCGAGCCGAAGGAACTGCTCTTGCGGATCAATGCGATCCTGCGCCGCATGCCGCAAGCCAAGCCGGCCGAGGCCGGGCCGAAGGTTCTGCATCTGGGCATGGTGCGTTACGACGTCGACCGGGGCGAGTTGTGGCGCGGTACGGATGTCGTCCGCCTGACGGCGACCGAGGCGGCCCTGATGCGGATCTTTGCGGCAGCACCTGGTGCGGCCGTCAGCCGCGACCGGTTGGTCGGCGACCTTGGCCGCGACGAAGGCGGGGCGCAGGAGCGGGCGGTCGACGTTCAGATCACCCGCCTCCGCCGCAAGATCGAGAGCGACCCCAAGCAGCCGCGCTATCTTCAGACGGTACGGGGCGAAGGCTACATGCTGGCACCCGACTGAAAGCGAAGGCCGGGGGCCAGCCCCCGGACCCTCGGGATATTTCGCCAAGGAAGAAACGGAAAGGACAGCGCATGGCGACGGCCTGGTTCTCGGACGCAGCAGGGGCAGGGCACCTGACCCCGGACGGACATCCCGAGCAGGTCGCGCGGCTTCGGTCGGTCGAAACGGCGCTGGGCGGGATGAGACTTCTGCGCGAAGCGGCCCCCGAAGGCAGTCGCGAGGATGTATTGCGCTGTCATCCGGCAAGTTACCTTGAGGGGCTGGAGGCGGCAGTGCCACGGGACGGGACCGTCGCCCTCGATGCCGACACATGGATGTCGCCCGGCACGCTGCGGGCGGCGCTGGGGGCGGTCGGCGGGGCCTGCGCTGCGGTCGACGTTGTGCTGGGCGGCGGGGCGGCCAACGCCTTTGTGGGCTGCCGCCCGCCGGGGCATCACGCCGAGGCGACGCGTCCGATGGGGTTCTGCCTGTTCGGCACGGTGGCGATCGCCGCAAAACGGGCGCTGGACGCGCACGGCCTGTCGCGGGTCGCGGTTGTCGATTTCGACGTGCATCACGGCAACGGCACGCAGGCGCTCTTGTGGGACGAGGCGCGGGCACTGGTTGCAACCTCGCAGCAGATGCCGCTCTGGCCCGGCACCGGTGACGAGGCGGAACGCGGCGCGCATGGGCAGATCGTGAACGTCCCGCTGGCGCTGGGCACGGACGGCGTCGTCATGCGCGCGGCCTATGAGGCGAAGGTATTCCCGAGGCTCGAGGCCTTTGCGCCGGAACTGATCCTGATCTCGGCGGGGTTCGACGCCCATCATGCCGATCCGCTGGCGCAACTGGAATGGGACGAAGATGACTATGTCTGGCTGACGCAGCGGCTGTGCGACCTGGCCGACCGCCACGCCGGGGGGCGGGTGGTCTCGGTGCTGGAGGGCGGCTATGATCTGGCGGCGCTCGCGGCATCGGTCGCCGCGCATGTGGGCGTATTGAAGGAGCGGGGCGCATGACGGACAAGCCGATCAGCGAGATGAGTTTCGAAGAGGCGATGGCCGCACTGGAGGCGGTTGTCGGAGCGCTCGAAAAGGGCGATGTGCCGCTCGAGCAGTCGATTGCACTCTACGAGCAGGGGGCGGCGCTCAAGGCGCATTGCGCCGCCAAACTAGGCGAGGCGCAGGAGAAGGTCGAGATGATCCGTGCACGCGACGGGCGTGCTGTGGGGGTCGCGCCGACGGAAGGGCTGTGAGCTTCGCCGCAGCGCTGGCCCAGGCGGCTGCCCTTGTCGAGCAGCGCCTTCAGGCGGCACTTTCCGAAAGGGCCGATGTGCCGCTTGTCGATGCGATGCGCCATGCCGTCTCGGGCGGCAAGCGATTGCGCGGTTTCCTTGTGCTGGAAGGAGCGACGATGCTGGGGGTCGGCCCCACCCGTGCGGTGAGTGCGGCTGCGGCGGTCGAGGCGCTGCATGCCTATAGCCTGGTGCACGACGACCTGCCCGCGATGGACGACGACGACCTGCGGCGCGGCCAGCCGACGGTTCATGTCCGTTGGGACGAGGCGACGGCGATCCTGGCCGGGGATGCCCTGCAGACCCTTGCGTTCGAACTTCTCTGTGACCGGGCGCTCGGGCCGGCAGAGGTCCGCGTCTCGCTGGTGGCGGCGCTTGCACGGGCGTCGGGCGTCGAAGGGATGGTGCTGGGGCAGGCGCTTGACATCGCGGCCGAAACTGCGGGGCGCGCCCTGAGCCTCGATGAGATCACGGCCCTTCAGGCGGGCAAGACCGGCGCGCTGATCCGCTGGTCGGCCGAGGCAGGTGCGGTTATCGCGGGGGCCGATCCTGCCCCGTTGGGGCGTTATGCCACCGCTCTGGGGCTGGCCTTCCAGATCGCCGACGATATCCTCGATGTCGAGGGCGACGCAGGCAAGGCCGGCAAGCGGCTCCGCAAGGATGCCGGGGCAGGCAAAGCGACCTTCGTTTCGCACCTTGGCCTAGCTGGCGCCAAGATGCGCGCGGCGGCGCTGGTGGACGAAGCCTGTGCCGCGCTCGACCAGTATGGCGAGGCCGCGGCAAATCTCAGGGCTGCCGCGCGGTTCGTCGTGGCGCGTGACAGCTGACCACTGGACAGGCGACCCCTCGATCGCTTGACGGTAGGGCTCCTTGTGCCGACAGGCCGGGCGTGACGGTGCTGTCCGGCGGCACAGGGGCCCGCAGGAAGCGCTTGCCCCCGCGCGTCATCAGGCGTCATCTGGTCGGTAACGGAGCGGGGCAGGGATGAAGATCGGCAAGCCGACAGGGCCGCTTCCCGCCAGGGTAACGGCCGGGATCGAGTCGCGCGAAGTCGCTGCCGAGCGGCTGATCGGCTGGGTCCAGCTTGGGCTGGTCGTGTTCTTCGGGCTCCTTTATGCCATTAGCCCGCGTGCCGAGGGTGGGTCTGGGGCGACCTTCGTTCCCGCTACGCTGGCGGCCTATTTCGTCTTCACCGTCGTGCGGCTGGTGCTGTCTTACCGGGTGACCCTGCCCGACTGGTATCTCGTGGCCTCGATCGTCGTCGACCTGCTGCTTCTGTCGGGGCTGATCTATTCGTTTCACATCCAGTACGCCCAGCCACCGGCCTTCTACCTCAAGGCACCCACGCTTCTTTACATCTTCTTTTTCATCAGCCTTCGGGCGCTGCGGTTCGATCCGCGCTTCGTCCTGATCTCGGGGATCATGGGCGCGCTGAGTTGGGCGGCGCTGTTTTCCTATGCGGTGATGTCGGACATGGGCGAGATGGTCGTCACCCGAAACTATGTGGAATATCTGACGAGCAACTCGGTGCTGATCGGGGCCGAGATCGACAAGATCCTGACAATTGTCGGCGTAACGGCCATCCTGACGCTGGCCTTGCATCGGGGCCGGCGCCTTCTGTTCGACGCGGTGCAAGGACAGGCCGCAGCGGATGACCTGACCCGCTTTTTCGCACCGGAAGTGGCCCGGTCGATCACCGGCGGGGCAGACCTGCCCGCTGTCGGCCAGGGCGTTCTGCGCGAGGCCGCTGTCCTGTTCGTCGATGTCCGGGGTTTCACCGCGACGGCGGAACGGCTGAAGCCCGATGTGATGCTGCGCCTTCTGGCACGCTATCAGGACGTGGCGCTCGGGGTGATCGAGGCGAAGGGCGGCGTCGTCGACAAGTTTCTCGGTGACGGCATACTCGCCACGTTCAACGCGGTCCGGCAAAGTGACACCTTTGCCGCCGATGCGCTGTCGGCCGCCGTCCTTGTGGTCGAGACGATGGACGCGGCCCGCGCCGAGATGCGGGCGCTCGGCTGGCCCGGCGATTTCCGCATCGGGGCGGCAGTTGCCTCAGGTCCGGTGACGCTGGGCGTGATCGGGACCGGAACGCGGCTGGAGTTCACGGTGATCGGGTCGGCGGTCAATACGGCAGCGAAGCTGGAGGGGGCGACCAAGACCCTTGGCGTGCGCGTGCTGACGGATTCCGACACGCTGCGTCTGGCGATTTCGCAGGGCTTTGGCGGGATGGCCCGCCAGCGGTTTACCGCAGCCGAGGTTACCGGCCTTGCGCGTCCGGTCGATCTCGTGGCGTTGGCCTGAGCCCGACCGGCACCGTTGCCGCTGCGGTCAGAAGGACCGCCGACATTCCGCCGGCGGCGTAAAGCCCCAGGCTGATCCACCCGAACAGACCCGCAACAGCCCCCGCCGCCGCGCAAAGCGTTCCTCCTGCCATCCCAGCCAGCAGATAAAGGACTACCATCGTCACACCCCGAACCCCGTCCGTGGGTGCAGAGTAACCGCGGTGGTCCGCGAAACTTGGGCCGAAGCTGGGCCTTCTGTTTCGAATTTAGGAGAATGCCTTGGGTCAGAATGCGTTCACCAGAAGGTAGATCGTCGCCTTGGCCATCGCATAGACGACCCCGGCCACGACCGAGACTGCAACCCCCGCCATCGCGACGCCCCCCAGCACCCAAAGGCCGTCCCTCTCGAGAACGCCGAGCGCCATGAGGCAGATCGCGATTGCAGGCAGCATGTTGCCCAGCGGGATAGGCAGGATGAGGATCAGCGCGAGCATCAGGCAAAGCGCGCCGATCGCCCGCTCGGCGTTGCGATGGACAAGAACCGTCAGGCGCGGTTTCAGCAACCGCTCCGCGCGCGCAAGAAGCGGGGTGACGCGCAGCACAGTCTGGGCAAAATCCTCGCGCGAGATAGAGCGGTTCGCGATGAAGGGGGGCAGCCAGGGGATGCGCCCCAGCATCATCTGCGCGGACAGATAGATAAGCGGCAGCCCCAGCAGGCCGGATACGCCCGGCGGGGCGGGCAGCACGTTGGGAAAGGCAAAGATCAGCAGCAGTGCCCCGATGGCCCGACCGCTCATCATCTGCACGAGGTCTGCGATCGAGATCCGCGTCCGCGTCTCGTCGGCCCCGATCTCGTCCAGAAGTTCGGACAGGCGCTTGCGGGGCGGGCGCTTGCGACGCAACCGCCTTAGGCGCCCTGCGGGCAAGGCGTCGTCCTCGGCGTCCTGCTCGTCGTGCAGGATGTCGTCGTGATCGGCCGCAGGGTGATCGGGGCCGACCTCTGTCGGGTCGTCAAGGCGATTGCTCGGCGTGTTCTGGGTCATGCCCCGATTAGTCCGGGCCAGCGTGACGGATGCAAGACACGAACCGGGCAAATTGGTGAACGACCCACCCGGCGCACTGGCGGGCGGGTCGTCCGGCGGGTCATGGGACCAGCGTCGTCGGCTCGTCCGCATGCGGAGGCAGGTTCCGGCTTTTCCACAGCGAGAAGACCACACCCGCCGTAAGGATGGCAAACGTCACGCCGAGCGAGATGGAGGCCGGAAACTTCTCGAGCCCAAGCAGGTCGGCCACGAAGATCTTCGACCCGATGAAGATCAGAAGCAGCGAGAGCGCATACTTCAGGTAGTGGAATCGGTGGAGGATCGCCGCAAGCGCGAAGTAAAGCGCGCGCAGGCCAAGGATCGCGAAGATGTTCGACGTGTAGACGATGAACGGGTCCGAAGTGATCGCGAACACGGCGGGCACCGAATCGACAGCGAAGATGAGGTCCGCGATCTCGACCATCACGAGGGCGAGAAACAGTGGGGTCGCGAACCAGACCAACTTGCCGGTGGTTGGATGCGGTTGCTTCACCCAGAAGTCGTGACCGTGCAGGGTCTCGGTCACGTTCATCCGTCGCTTCATGAACTTCAGGATCGGGTTGCTTGCGATGTCCATCGGCTTGTCGCCCATGAACATCATCTTGATGCCCGTGAAGATCAGGAACACGGCGAAGATGTAGAGCACCCACGAATACTGCGCGACCAGCGTGGCCCCCAGCCCGATCATGATGCCGCGCAGCACGATGACGCCCAGGATACCCCAGAACAGCACGCGGTGCTGATACATCCGGGGCACGGCGAAATAGCTGAAGATCAGGGCGATGACGAAGACGTTGTCCATCGCCAGCGTCTTTTCGACCACGAAGGCGGTGAGGTAGAGCTTGCTCTCCTCAAGCCCGATCTGCCACCAGACAAAGCCCGAAAACGCGACCCCGAGCGTGATGTAAAGGGCCGACAGCTTCAGACTTTCGGCAATGCCGATCTCGTGGTCTTCCTTGTTCAGTACCCCAAGGTCGAAGACCAGAAGTGCGATGACGATGCTGACGAAGAGCAGCCACATCCAGACTGGCTTCGACAAAAACTCGGCAAGAAGAAAATCCATGACCCATCCCTTTGCAATTGCGTGGCTGAGGGACGGCGCGCCGGGCCAACCATCGAGCTCACTTCTCGATGCGGCTCGACATCACGACTTTCGTCGTCAGAGGGGCCCGGTCCGCGTCGGTCACATAAGAGTGAGCCGGATCACCGTCAACCCCGGGCGGAGAATCCCCTGGGCGGGAACAAGCGACAGCCAGGCAGGTTCAGGCCCCGAACGACGCGCGGCGTATCAACCGGATACGACGGCATGAGGAACAGAGCGGTTTTTCCGGTTTCCCGCCTGGCCATGGATCGGCACTCGCCTCTACCCCGTCCGTCGCGCGTCGTTCAACCTTCGTCCGCCAGCACCGCCTCCAGACCCGACCGGTAGTCTGCGTAACGCAGCGCGACGCCAAGCTCCGACTTGATGCGGTCGTTTCGCACCCGCTTTGACTCGGCATAAAAGCTGCGGGCCATCTCGGTCATCGCGGCGTCGGCATAGGGGACTGCTTCGGGCTCGGGCAGGCCGAGCAGACGGGCCGCGTGGCCGATCACATCTTCGGGCGGGGCGGGCTCGTCGTCGCAGACGTTGTAGATGGCGCCGGGGCGCGGCTGCCGGATCGACGCCTGAAGCACCAGCGCGATGTCGTCTACATGAATCCGGCTGAAGACCTGACCCGGCTTGATGATGCGCCGCGCCGTGCCGTCTCGCACCTTCTCGAACGGGCCGCGACCGGGCCCGTAGATGCCCGCGAGGCGGAAGATATGAAGCGGCAGGTCAAGCGCCTGCCATACCGCCTCGGCCGCCACGCGCATCTGCCCGCGCCGCGTCGAAGGCGTCAGGGGCGTCGTCTCGTCCACCCAGCCGCCACGATGGTCGCCGTAGACGCCGGTGGTCGAGAGGTATCCGACCCAAGTGAGACGGGCCGCTTCGATGGCAGGGCCGAAGGCTGCGATCACGGGGTCGCCGCTGTCGTCGGGCGCGATCGAACTCAGCAGATGGGTCACTTCGGCCAGCGCCGTATCGATGCCTTTCGGCCAGACCAGCGGCTCGACGCCGGTGCGGCGCAGATCATCGGTCCTCGCGGGGTCGCGCGTCGTGCCGATGATGCGCCAGCCTTGCGGGATAAGCCGCCGGGCAAGCGCCTGCGCCGAATAGCCGTGGCCAAGAGAGAGAAGCGTTCCTGTCATGCGCGGACTATCCAAGGCCCGCGCCTGATCCGCAAGCCGCCTCGCCGGGCCGACCGGCTAGCGGCCAGCGCGCCCCAGAAAGGCCAGCGAGCGTTCCAGCGCGGCGCCTATCCTGTCCCATGAGGCGGGATCGGAATCGCGCACCGGATCGCCACGACCGGGGCGCCCAAGGCGCAGGGGCAATTCCAGCGCGACCGGAAGATCAGCGGGAAGCGCTGCCAGAACAGAGTCGTATCCAAGGCATCCGTCACCGATGGCGCAATAGCGCCAGTCCGCTTGGGCCGCCGTCACGTCCTTGAGATGCACCTGGTCGCAGACGGCAAGCGCGGCGTGAAGGTCGGCCAGGTCGACCCGCTCACGCCCGGCATAGGTGGCTGCATTCCCGATGTCGTAGTTCAGGCGCAGGTGGGGATGGTCGATCTGTCGCACGAGGTCGGCCCCGGCCCGTCCGTCGGCCAGCATTGCGCCCGCGCCGTGTCCCGGATTCTCAAGCGCAATGACAAGGCCAAGCGCCTCGGCCATCGGCAAGGCCGCGTCCAGCGTGGCCATGCAGCCCGGGCGAGAGGCGACGGTCGCCGCGTTCGTGACCACGGTCCGCGCGCCGACCGCAGCGGCGAAGTCTAGCCGGCGGCCTAGCCGCGCAACCGCATCCGCGCGGCCAAGGTCGGTATGCGCCGAGATCGCCCGCGCTGTCAGCCCCTCGGCGCGCAGCGCGGCGGCCATGGCGCTGCGTCCCGCACGACCGAAGCTGTCCTCGTCGAAGGCGACGTATCCCTCGATGAAGGCAGGCTCGACCTGGGTGATTCCGAGGCCTGCGAGAAGCGAGAACCCGCGCTCGAACGGATGGCCGTCAAAGAGGACGGTCGAGACAGACAATGGCCGAGACATGGAAGACCTGATTTTGCTGGTATGATGACGATACCATAGTTATAGGTTCCGTCAGCGCTTCGCAACGAAGAGAGGGTGTGCAATGCCGAAATCGGTCGCGGTTCTGGGTGCGGGCGGCAAGATGGGCTTTCGCGTGACCCGCAAGCTGTTCGAAGCGGGCTACGACCTGCGCGCCATCGAGATCGGAGAGGTGGGCCGCGCCCGGCTGGCCGAAGCCGGGATCGTTGCCGTTGCCGAGGGAGAGGGCCTCGCCGGTGCCGAGATCGTCGTGCTTGCCCTGCCCGACAACGTGATCGGCGAGGTGTCGCACAAGATCGCGCCGTCGCTTGCTGCCGGAACGATGGTTCTGATCCTTGACGCTGCCGCACCCTATGCAGGCGCTCTGCCCGCCGACCGCCCCGACCTGACCTACTTCGTCGGGCATCCGTGCCATCCGCCACTGTTCAACGACGAGACGGAGTGGGCCGCGCGGCGCGACTATCACGGGGGCGTCGCCCAGCAGGCAATCGTTTGCGCGCTGATGCAGGGCCCGGAAGAGCACTACGCGCTTGGGGCCGAGATCTGCCAGGCGATGTGGTCGCCTATCATTCGGACCCACAGGGTCACGGTCGAACAACTCGCCATTCTCGAGCCGGGGCTGTCCGAGATGGTGGCGATGCCGTTCGTCGACACGATGGTTGAGGCCATCGACGAATGCGCCGCCAAATACGGCATCCCGCGTGAGGCTGCGTTCGACTTCATGATCGGGCATCTAAACGTCGAGATTGCGATGTGGTTCGGTCTGTCGCCCAAGGTGCCGTCGGATGCGGCGCTGCGCCTGATGCGGTTCGCCAAATCCATCGTCGTGCAGCCCGGCTGGCGCGAGGCCCTGTCGCCTGCCAAGGTGCGCGAAGCCTCGGAGCTGATCGCGCTGGGCCGCAGCTGAGGCTTGCCGGGACGACGTGACGGAGTGACCGGCCATGAGCCTTAACGAGCCCATCCAACGGCGAAAGCTGAGCGACGACGTCCGGCAGCGGCTGCTCGATCAGATCGAGGGCGGCGTATTGCGACCGGGTGATGCGCTGCCCTCGGAACGTGATCTGATGGCGATGCTGGGCGTCGGCAGACCCGCGATCCGAGAGGCGATGCAGTCCTTGCAGAACCAGGGCCTGGTCGAGATCCGCCACGGCGAACGCGCGCGCGTCGCCGAACCGTCGCTCGGTCGCATGGCCGACCAGCTGTCCGAGACGATGAAGCACCTTCTGTCCCATTCGCCCGCGACGCTCGAGAACCTGAAAGAGGCTCGCTCGACCTTCGAGATGGAGATGGCCCGCATCGCGGCCCGCAGACGCTCGGACAGCGATATCGCCCGTCTGGAAGAGACGCTCGCCGCCCATGCCGCAGCGGTCGACGACACCGTGCAGTTCCGGGCGCTGGATGGGCGCTTTCACCGCGACCTCGCCGCGATCAGCGGCAACCCGATCTGGTCGGCGCTTGCGGACGCGCTGTTCCGTTGGCTGAACGATTTCCACGTTCACCTCGTCTCGGTGCCGGGGCTTGAGAGGGTCACGCTGTCCGAACACCGGGCAATCCTCGATGCGGTGATCTCGGGCAATCCCGAGAAGGCGGCCGAGGCAATGGGCCTGCATCTGGGGCGTGCCAACGAGCTTTATCGCCTTGCCCACCGAAAGGGCTTGGCGTGACCGATCTGCGCTACGGTCCGTGCGGCCCGGATGCGCCGGAGGTCGACTTTGTCGTTGGCCCGCTGCGCCTCGCCTTTGCCGCGGGGGACCTGATCGCGATCCGCTGGCACGGGGTCGAGGTCGTGCGGCGGATCGCGATGCCGGTGCGCGACGTAGACTGGTCGACGCTCCCGACGGTCACGACTGCCTTCGAGCACGATGTAGGGCCGCAGCACGCCACGCTGACGCATCGGTTCCATGCCGGTCCTCTGCTGGGCGAGTTGACCGCGACGGCGCAGGTCGGGGGCGACGCTGCCACGATCGACGTCGCGCTGCGGCTTGAGGCCGAGGTGCCCTTCCTGACCAATCGCGCCGGGTTTGTTCTGCTGCACCCCGTCGACCGTGTGGCGGGGCAACCGCTGACCGTCGATCATCCTGATGGCACGTCCGAGCATCTGAGGTTTCCCGACCTGATCCTGCCCGGCCAGCCCGCCTTCGACATCGCGGGCCTTCGCCATGACGTCGACGGCGTCTCGGTCCGCATCGCCATGGAGGGCGAGGTCTTCGAAATGGAAGATCAGCGCAACTGGACCGATGCGTCCTACAAGACCTACTGCCGCCCCCTCGCCCTGCCGCGCCCCTATCCGCTTGAGCCCGGCACACCCGTTCGGCAAGCGCTGCGGATCGAGCTGTCGGGCAAACCCGTAACCCGGTCGCATTTGCAGACCGCAACGAGCCGGGCGCGGATGCCGGAGCTGCGGCTGGCGGTGGAAGGCGGCGAGGCGGCCGCCGACAGCATCGCCCGCGCCGTTGCGCGGACCGGGATCACCGGGGTGACGGCGCGCGTGCGAAGCGACATTGGTGCGGAGGCCCTTGCCGCGCTGGCGGGCTGCGACGCGCTCGAGATCGTGCTTCCAGAGGGCGCGGAGCCGTCGCGGGCCTCCGCTGCTCTTGTGGCGCCCGCAGCCGAGGTCGGCCTTGCGTCGCGGTGGGTCATGGCTTTGCCCGAGGCCTATCTCACAAGCCATCAGCCCGGCGGGCCTTGGCCGGTCCCATCGCCGGGCGACCTCGTGGCGCCCTTGCACGCGGCCTTTCCGGCCGCACGAGTCGGCTCGGGCAGCCTGACCAACTTCACCGAGTTCAACCGCTGCCCGCCCGATCCGCGCCACCTCGAGTTCGTCGGGTTCGGCACGACGGCCATCGTTCATGCCGCCGACGACCGCTCGGTGGTCGAGACGCTCGGGGCCCTTCCGCATGTCTTTCGGACCGCCCGCGCGTTGGCAGGCGATCTGCCGCTGCGGCTGGGCCTGATGTCGATCGGGATGCGGTCGAACCCCTACGGTGCAGGGGTTGCAAGCAATCCGGAAGGCGCACGGGTGGCCATGGCGATGGACGATCCCCGTCAGCAAGGGCTTTTCGCCGCCGCCTTCGCCGTGGGCCTTGTCGCGCGGGCGGCTGTCGGCGAGGTCGAGAGCCTGTGCCTTGCGATGGTGGACGGCCCACTGGGTCTCGGGCTCGAGCAGGGGGCGGGCTGGCCCATCGCCGAGTTGTGCCGACACCTGAATGGGATAGCCGCGCAAGAGGTGACTATTACCGACAGCGACGGACTCGTGACCGTAGCAAATGAGCAAGTCGGCATTTGCGCCAACCTCGCGCTCGCGCCCAGGCCGTGCAACATCCCCGCAGGGTGGACTGCGCGCCACCTTCTCGGCGATGCCGCAGACGACTCCGACCTGTTGCCATTCGACGTGATCCTGCTGAGCCGGGGTCCGGCATGACGGCCAAGGTCGCCCTGATCGGATGCGGGTTCTTCGCGCGCAACCACATGCACGCCTGGGCCGACCTCGACGGCGCGCGGGTGATCGGCGTCTGTGACATCGATCCCGCCAAAGCGGACGCCTTTGCCGCCGAGTTCGGCGCAAGCCCCTTTACCGATGCGGCGACCATGCTGGCCGCGCTGTCGCCCGACATTGTGGACATCGCGACGACCGTCGCCTCGCACCGTCCGCTGGTCGAGCTTGCGGCCCGTCACGCCCGGCTCGTGATCTGCCAGAAGCCGTTCGCCGAGACGCTGGCCGATGCCCGCGCGATGGTCGCGGCCTGCGACGCGGCGGGCGTCACCCTGATGGTCCACGAGAACTTCCGCTGGCAACGGCCCTACCGCGAGGCCGGCGCGCGGATTGCGCGCGGCGACATCGGGACGCCGCGCTTCCTGCGGCTGTCATTCCGGCATGCCTTCGACATCTACGCGGGCCAGCCCTACTTGGCCGAGGTTGCCGACCTCGCCCTGACCGACATCGGGCCGCATATGTTCGACATGGCCCGCGCGCTTGTCGGGGATGCGACCGGCGTGTTCTGCCAGACGCAGCGGCGCAACCCGGCCGTGGCGGGACAGGACGCGTTCCTTGCCCAGCTCATCCACTCGCAGGATTGCGTGACGAGCCTCGAGTGCAGCTTTCACTCGGTCGTGTCGCCCGATCCCTTCCCGCAGACGCTCGCCTGGATCGAGGGCGGCGCCGGAACGCTGGAAGTGCAGCCCGGCTACCGCCTCGTGTATCATCGCGACGGGCGCAGCGAGACGACAGATGTCGAACCGGCGCTGCCGTCCTGGGGCGCGCGGCCCTGGCACCTTGTGCAGGAGTCGGTGCTGGCCTTTCAGGCGCATGTCCTTGACGTGCTGGCGGGGCGCGACAGCCCGCGACCCTCGGGCGCGCACAATGTGGGCACGATGGCGCTTGTGCTGGCGGCGATCGTGTCGGCGCGCGAGGGGCGCGTCGTGACACTGAACGAGGGGATGCAATGACCGACCGGATCGAGGCGGACTACGTGCTGGAAACCGCCTTCGATCCGGCCGAGGCAGCGGCAGCGATCGCGGGCGAGCAGTCGTCGGGCACGTTCCTGCCGGTGCCGGGCGAGACCGCTGAACTGAAGGCCCGCTCTGCCGCGCGGGTCGAGCGGCTGGACGACATGGGCGCGGTGGAGGGGCCATCGCTGCCGGGTGCAGGGCGGCCCGAGGGCCCGCACAGGCGGGTCGGCCTGACGCTGTCATGGCCGCTCGACACGGTTGGCACCTCTCTGCCCAACCTCATGGCCACGGTCGCCGGCAACCTGTTCGAACTGAAGCAGGTGGCGGGCCTGCGCCTGACGGACATCCGCCTGCCTGCCGCGTTTGCAGAGCGTTATCCCGGCCCCGCCTTTGGCGTCGAGGGGACGCGGAGGCTGACAGGCGTGGCGCAGGGACCGCTGATCGGCACCATCGTCAAGCCCTCGGTCGGGCTGTCGCCAGACGGGACGGCATCGCTGGTTGCAACCCTTGCCCGTGCGGGCATCGACTTCATCAAGGATGACGAGTTGCAGGCCGACGGGCCGGGCTGTCCGTTCGATGCCCGCGTGCGCGCGGTCATGGCCGTGCTGCGTGACCATGCCGAGCGGACCGGCAAGCGCGTGATGTTTGCCTTCAACCTGACGGGCGAGCTCGACGAGATGCGTCGGCGGCACGACCTTGTCCTGGCCGAGGGCGGCACTTGCGTAATGGCCAGCCTCAATTCCGTCGGTCTGGTCGGGATGCTCGAGTTGCGGCGCCACGCGCAGCTTCCGATCCACGCGCACCGCAACGGCTGGGGGTATCTGTCGCGCCATCCGGCCCTGGGCTTCGACTTTCCGGCCTGGGCCAAGGTTTGGCGGCTTGCGGGGGTGGACCACATGCATGTGAACGGGCTTCGCAACAAGTTCTGCGAAGACGACACAAGCGTCATCGCTTCGGCCCGGTCCTGCCTGACGCCGATGTTCGACGCCAAGCCCTGCACGGTCATGCCGGTCTTCTCGTCGGGCCAATCGGCGTTGCAGGTCCATGACACCTGGGCGGCGGTCCGCTCGACCGATCTGATCTACGCGGCAGGAGGCGGGATCATGGCGCATCCTTCTGGTCCCGATGGCGGCGTGGCGAGCCTGCGCGATGCCTGGGCCGCCGCGATCGAAGGGGTGCCGCTGGCCGAGGCGGCGCGCACCAGCCCGGCCCTTGCCGCCGCGGTCGCGCGATACGGCGCGTGATGGACTGGCCGCAACCGCCCGATGGCCTCTTCCTTGCGTGGTACGCCGACGACTTCACCGGATCGGCGGCGACGCTCGAGGTGCTGAGCTTTGCCGGGTTCGCCTCTGCGATGTTCCTCGAGCCGCCCGGCCCTGCCGATCTTGCGCGCTTCCCAGGTCTGTGCGCCATGGGCATTGCCGGGGATGCCCGGACGCGGTCGCCCGAGTGGATGGACCGGAACCTGCCCAGCGTCTTCGCCGCCTTGCGCGCCACGGGGGCGCGGATCGTGCACCACAAGGTCTGCTCGACGATGGACAGTGCCCCGCACATCGGCTCGATCGGGAAGGCGGCCGAGATCGGTCTTGCGGATGGCGGGTGGGCGCCGTTGGTGCTCGCGGCTCCGGGGATCGGGCGGTGGCAGGCCTTCGGGACGCTGTTCGCCCGGTCGGCGGAGGGTGTTGTGCGGCTCGACCGGCATCCGACCATGGCGCGCCACCCCGTAACGCCGATGACCGAGGCGGATGTCCGGAGGCACATCGGCGCGCAAACCCCGCTGCCCGTCGGGCTGGTGACCCTGCTGGACCTCAAGTCTGGCCGGGGAGAAGAGGCGGTTCTGGCCGAGCGGGCGCGAGGCGCGCGGATCATCGCCTTTGATGTCATCGACGATGAGACGCTGGCCGAGACGGGCCGCCTGATCTGGGCTGCAGCCCTGCAAGAACCGACATTCGTGATCGGCTCGCAGGGGATAGAGTATGCGCTGGCCGCCGCCTTCGCGCGGGGCGGGCAGGTCGCGCCCGAGGCGGCGCGCGCCGGGCCGGTCGCGCGGACCGTGGTGGTGTCGGGCTCCTGCTCCCCCGACACAGCGCGCCAGATTGCCGTGGCCGAAGCCGGCGGCTTCGTCACCGTCGCTGTCGACGCCGCGTGCGCGGGTGACGGGGCGGCGTGGGATCAGGCCTGCGCCCGTGCGGGACAGGCGGCGCTTGCGGCCCTTGGCGAGGGGCGAAGCGTCATCCTGCACACCGCGCTTGGCCCGGACGATCCCCGAGTGAGCGCCGTCGAAGCCTTGCCTGCCGCCCGGCGCGAGGCCACGCATCGATGGATCGGTGAAGGCCTGGGCGATCTTTTGGCACGGCTGACGTCATCCGCCAGCCTGACACGCGTCGGCATCGCGGGCGGCGATACGTCAAGTGCCGCCACGCGCGCCCTCGGCCTTCTGGCCCTGACCGCCGGGGCGCAACTGGCGCCCGGCGCGCCGTTGCTGGTGGGACATCCGTGCGACCCCGCCTCGCCAACGCTCGAGGTTCTACTGAAGGGCGGCCAGATGGGCGGCCCCGACATCTTCCTGCGCCTGCGCGACGGAACCTGATCCTGCACGCAGATCGTCCCGCGCAGACATGCGGCTGCGCGAGTGGCAATCTGGAATAATCGCTATGCCAATGGCTGGCAGGCAATCTGGTGCTTCCTGCGCGGCGGTGCTCGTCGACGGCCTTGGCGCGCGCCGGATCGCCGGTCAGCGCCACCGCAGGATGCGCCCACCCGAAGCCTAGGCGGGGACGAGCATGGCCAGGCGGAGCAGCGCCCGCTCTACAAGCGCAAGCGCCGGTGCATTGCTGGTCGAGCGCAAGGTTAGGTCCGTCTCTACCAGCACCCGCAACGCGGTCTCGAGCCTGTCGCGGCCCATGGCGGTGGCCTGACGAAGCATCCGGTCACGTCGCGGCCCGAAGACCGGGGGTCGGGTGCGCGCAAGACCCGCCGAGGCGCCGCCCGGATCGGACGCTGCCGCGTGCAGCGCCCGGAAGTGCCGGGTGGCCGCGATGCAGATGCCGACCGCGCCTTCGCCCTGCCCTGCAAGGCGGCGGATCAGCCCGCCGATTTCGGCCACGCGCCCTTCGGCGGCGGCATGGACGACCTCGTCAATCTCGGCCTCGACGGTCGCGGGCGCGCAGGTCGCGATATCGGTCGAGGTCAACGGCACGGGGTCGCCGCGCTTGTAGAGGGCGAGTTTCACCAGCGTCTGGCGAAAATCTCCGGGGTCGAGGGCCTGCGACAGCGCCAGAAGATCAGACATCGCCTCGCGGCCCGGTTCGGCCAGACCGGCCTCGGACACAAACCGGGCGACATCGTCGCGTGAGGGGGGATCGTCGTAAAGGCCAAGCGCATGGGTGGCGCGATGCCCCTCGAACAGCTTGCGAAGCGCCGACTTGGTCTTGAGGTCGCCGGCCGTCACCAGAAGCATGGCATCGCCAGGCCGCCATTCGGCAAGGGCGGCTTGCACCACAGGCTCGACGCCATCGCCCGCTTCCTCGAGGAACGCGACGCGGGGACCGGGAAAGAAGCCCTGCGCCTTTACCGCATCAAGCAGGCGGGCGGGGTCCTGGCGAAGGTCGGACCCGGCAAGGCGCGTTATCCGCATGTCCGTTTCCGCATCCGGTCCAGCGACGAGGCGGATGATCTCTTCGCGCATCAGGGCGACACGCATGGGGTCGGCCCCGAAGATCAGAAGACCGGCGCGAGCAGGGTCGGGCCGTGCGTAGGTCCGTCGAGCCTCGGCGGCGCCAATCTTCATCCCGTGGTAGAGGCTCGGGCGACCTGAGCCAGCATCTGCGTCACGGTCTGGTCCGCCAGAATCGACATCAGGCGCGTGCGGGCGGCCTCTTCGGCGGCCTGCGCGGCGATCGTGGGCTCGTTCGCGGCGGCGCCGGTGAAGCTCTCCGCCCGCCCCCTCGCAATGGTTTCGCCGGTGGCCGCATCCGTCAGCACCCAGTCGAGGCTGCCGACAAGGTTGTAGCGCAGGATCGAGCCCGCCGTGGTGACGGCAAGATCAAGGCGGCGTGTCCGGATCGAGTAGGTCAGCCGGTAGGCCGGTGTCTCGGGCCGGCCGAGCCGTTCCTCGATCCGGGCGACGAAGGCAAAGGCGTCGCGCGTCGTCGGCGCTTCCGCCTCGACCCGCCCGCGGAGCGCGCTTGCCGTCGAGCCGGGGGCGTAGACCGGCGAGTAGCCACAGGCGGCAAGCGGCAGCCCCGCCAGAAGCCCCAAGACTCCCCTGCGATCAGGCGACCACATTGACGATCCGTCCCGGCACGACGATCAGCTTCTTCAGCGGCATTCCTGCCAGTGCCTTCTGCACCGCGTCATCGGCCAGAACAAGTCGCTCGATCTCGGGGATGGCCATGTCCTTCGGCACGGTTATCTCGGCGCGCCGCTTGCCGTTGACCTGAATTGGCAGGGTCACGCTGTCCTCGATCAGCAAGAGCGGATCGGGGCGCGGCCAGGTGGCGCGGGCCACCAGGCCTTCGCCGCCCAGCATCGACCACACCTCTTCCGCAAGGTGCGGCACCATCGGCGACAGAAGCTGCGCCATCACCCGCATCGCGCGCCGCTTGGCCTCGGCCCCTGCGGAGGATTTGGACAGGGCGTTGGTGAATTCGTAAAGCTTCGCAACCGCCTTGTTGAAGGCGAAGCCTTCGATCCCCGCGGTCACCTCGGCGATGGCGCGCGCTGTCACCTTGTCGAGCACCGCGTCCTCGGGGCCGCCGGGCGTATCGGACCGAGCGATCTCGTCGGCGATCCGCCAGACCCGGGCGAGGTGTTTCGAGGCCGCCTCGGCCCCGCTCGCCGTCCACTCCACATCCCGCTCGGGCGGGCTGTCGGACATCACGAACCAGCGCGCGGTATCCGCCCCGTAAGCCGCGATGATCGCGTCGGGGTCGACCACGTTCTTCTTCGATTTCGACATCTTGGCCGAGGGGATGATCTCGACGGCCTCGCCGGTGGCCCGGAGCGTGCCGTTCTCGACCTCTTCGGGAAGGTGATAGACCGGCCGACCGTCGGCGTCCTTGGTGCGGTAGATCTCGTGCGTGACCATGCCTTGCGTGAAGAGCGCGTCGAACGGCTCGATCGCCGAGGCGGGCAGGTGGCCGGTCTTGTGCATCGCCCGCGCGAAGAAGCGCGAGTAAAGCAGGTGCAGGATCGCGTGCTCCACACCGCCGATATACTGATCGACGTTCATCCAGTAGGCGGCGTCCCCGGTATCCGTCGGCGTGGCGGCATGGGGCGAGGTGAAGCGCGCGAAGTACCACGAGGAATCCACGAAGGTGTCCATCGTGTCCGTCTCGCGCCGCGCCTCGGCGCCGCAGCGCGGGCAGGCGACGCGGCCCCAAGTCGGGTGCCGGTCGAGCGGGTTGCCGGGGCGGTCGAAGGTCACGTCGTCGGGCAGGCGGACGGGCAGGTTCTCCTTGCGCTCGGGTACGACGCCGCAGGTATCGCAATGTACGACCGGAATCGGGCAGCCCCAGTAGCGCTGGCGCGACAGGCCCCAGTCGCGGAGGCGGTAGTTGGTGACGCCCCGCCCCACGCCCTGCGCCTCGCAGAAGGCGATGGCGGCGGCCACGGCCTCGTCGCCGGTTTGCACCTCTGGCCCGGCGAAACCCCGCAGGTAGCGCACCCGCTCGGACTTCATCGGCACGAAAGGCTCTTCCAGCGGTGCTTCCCCAGCGCCTTCGGACACGAAGACCGGCGGGATCGGCAGGCCGTACTTCGTCGCGAACTCGAAGTCGCGAGCGTCATGCGCG
>JANPJD010000002.1:0-8288 GCA_031425325.1 Rhodobacterales bacterium
CCGCCCAGCGCAACGGCCCTGCCGGCCCCGAGGCGTTGAGCCTGCTTGTCAGCCGGTCACCGCAATCAGGCTTCGTGCAGGTGACCCAAGTCGGCGGCGCCGCATTCACGCCGCCCGTGCGGACCGACGCCGGGACTGTACCCCAGGACCCCGCTGCCCTCGACATCGACGCGGCACTGGCGTCGCGGACCTTCGCTCTCGACGACCTCGTCTTTGATAGCGGCGCAGCACGGCTGGGGGACGGAGAATTTCCCTCGCTTCTCCGACTGGCCGATTGGCTGAAGGCCAATCCGGACGCGCGGATCGTGCTCGTCGGGCATACCGATGCGTCGGGCGCCCTCGCAGGGAACATCGCGCTGTCGCGCGACCGGGCTGCCTCGGTGCGAACGCGGCTTGTCGAGGCGTTCGGAATTCCTGCCGGGCAGATCGAGGCCGAAGGCGTGGGCTATCTCGTGCCGCGCGCGAGCAACGCGACCGAAGAGGGGCGCGCGCAGAACCGGCGGGTCGAGGCGATGCGGCTGCCCGAGTAAAGGCGCGGCCGACGCCTCACCAGTTATCGGGACCCTTGTCCATGTAGCGGCGGGCCAGGAAGTCGATGAAAGCACGCACTTTCGGCTGCGTGAACCGGCCCGGAGGGTAGACCGCGTAGATGCCGAGGATCTCGACCGGTAGACCGGGGATCGCCTCTTCGACCAGGCCCTGACGCTTTGCATCCGCGAACAGGAAGCTCGGCAGATAGGCGATGCCCAGCCCCGAGATGGCCGCGTTCAGCAGGGACTGGCCGTCGTTCACGGTCAGCCAGCCCGCCGTGCGAACCTGACGCTTTTCGCCCGAGGGGGCGATGACCTTCCAGACGTTTCCGTTGGCCTGGTTGGAATAGTGCAGCAGCTTGTGCTCGTTCAGATCGTCGATCTTCTGGGGGCGGCCGAACTTCTGGAAATAGTTGGGCGAGCCGATCATGCGCTTGGTCGTCTCGGTCAGCTTGCGCGCGCGCAGGCTGCTGTCCTCAAGCTCGCCGACGCGGATAGCCATGTCGAAGCCTTCCGAGATCAGTTCCACATATCGGTTGTTCAGCACCATGTTGACGGTGATGTCGGGATACTCCAGCAGGAAATCCCCAAGGATGGGTGACAGCAGATTGACGCCGAAATCTGTCGCCACGGAAATCCGCAACAGCCCCGACGGGGCCGACTGCATCGAGGTCACAAGCGCATCCGCCTCGCCCGCATCATTCAGGACACGCCGCGCGCGATCGTAATAGGCAAGCCCGATTTCGGTCGGCGAAACCCGGCGGGTCGTGCGGTTCAGAAGCCGTGCCCCGAGCCGCGCCTCGAGCGATGAGACATGCTTGGACACCGCACTCTTGGAGATACCCATCTTCTTGGCCGCGTCCGTGAAGCCGCCCTGGTCTACCACCGTGGCAAAGGCTTCCATCTCGGTCAGTCGGTCCATTGTCGTCCCCATGCAGACTGTGCGGGTTGCAATGCTCCTATTGGTGGTAAAATCGGGCAAGATTGCGGTGCAGGACAGTCACCTTCGGGGTATTGTCGCGAACCATTGAAGGCGCGCCACTCCGACTCCGCCGGTCGACCCGTCGCTGCCGGGGGCAAGACCCGAGCACCGCGATCAGACCGCGCTGGAATGGCCGGGCGAGCCGCGCGTAAGATAGCTGTCGAACACCGCAGCCACGACCCGCACCAGGGACTGTGCCCCGTCCCGCATCCGCAGGACGTTGTTCTCGATCGAGATGATCCCATCGCGGGCATAGGCCGCAAGGATTTCGCGCTCGGCATCGAACCCGTCGACCGGCTCTGCAGGCGGAAGCCTGACCGAGCCCGCGCACATCAGTTCCTCGATGATGCGGCCCCGTACGGCGTCTTCGCCGATCAGGGCATGGCCCTTCGCCACCGGCAACTGTCCTGCCTCGACCGCACGCGCCCAGGCCCCCGTTTCGGAAAGATTCTGCACGAAGCCTTCGGGCGTGCGCCCGATCGACGAAGCACCCAGACCCAGCAGGCTGCGCGCCCGGTCCGTCGTGTAACCCTGGAAGTTGCGGCGCAGCATTCCCTGGGCCGCAGCGCGCGCGAGGTCGTCGGACGGAAGGGCGAAATGATCAAGCCCGATCGGCACATAGCCTTGCGCGACCAGCGCCTCGGCCCCACGGGCCGCCTGCCTCAGCCGTTCGTCTGGGCCGGGAAGCGCATCGGCGGGCAACAGCCGCTGGCGCTTCGCGACCCACGGCACATGGGCATATCCGAACAGCGCAAGGCGGTCGGGCTGCATCGGACGGCATGCCTCGATGGTTGCCACAAGCGTCTCTACTGTCTGGTGCGGCAGGCCGTAGATGAGGTCGAAGTTGATCCCGCGGACGCCAGCAGCACGAAGTCCGTCGACCGCCCGCGCCACCATCTCGGGCGGCTGTATCCGGTTGATCGCCGCCTGCACCTTGGGGTCGAACTCCTGCACGCCGAAGCTCGCCCGGGTGAACCCGAGCGCGCCGATCCGCGCGGTCATCGCATCGGTCAGAGTGCGCGGATCGCTCTCGATGGCGATCTCGGCATCGGGGCCAAGGTCGAAGCGCGCCCGGATGCGGTCCATCGCGCGGGCGATGTCGTCGGGCGCCAGCGCTGTCGGCGTGCCGCCGCCCCAGTGCAGGTGCGAAACCGCCATCCGTGCGGGAAGCCGGTCCGCCAGCAGGTCGATCTCGCGCAGAAGGGTGTCGGCATAGCGGACAAGGGGGGCGTCACGCGTGGCGAGCTTCATGTTGCAGCCGCAGTACCAGCACAGCTGCTTGCAGAACGGCACGTGCAGATAGAGCGAGATCGGCTCGGCCGGATCGAGGCGCGCAAGCCAATCCTCATAGACCGGCCCGGTCACCTCAGCCGAAAAATGCGGCACGGTCGGATAGCTCGTATAGCGCGGAACGGCCATCGTCATGTATTTCGACTGGGTCGGTGTCATCGTGCAGTGTCCTTGGCTGCGGTGGGATCGGAAGAGGCGCGATCAGAGGGGGCAGGTGGTCTGGGACGGGTGTCCCAGTCGGTCAGCAGGATGCGGTTTGCGTCCCCGGCCGGGTCGTCGAACTGGCGCGACTTCATCGCCCAGACGAAGCCGACGAGCCCGAGGCCGCCGAGCAGCAGAGACACAGGGATGAGGATGGTCAGGATCTCCATCAGCGTACCCGCAGTGCGTTCAGCGAGACAGTGATCGAAGACAGCGACATCGCGGCTGCCGCAGCCAGCGGCGTGGCCAGACCGACAAGCGCCAAGGGCACGGCGACCACGTTGTAAGCAGCAGAAATCGCAAAGTTTTCAACGATCCGTCTGCGGACCCGACCGGCGATCCGTAGGGCATCGCCGATGGGGGCAAGATCCTGCCCCAACAGCACGATGTCCGAGGCGGCCCGCGCCGCATCAAGCGCCGAGGCGGGCGAGATCGACACATGCGCGCCTGCCAGCGCCGTGGTGTCGTTCAGCCCATCGCCCACCATCAGCACGCGACGACCCTGCGCTGACAGGCCCGCGATGACGGCAGCCTTGTCCTCGGGCCGCAGGCCAGACTGCCAGTCGGCGATGCCAAGCCGTCCGGCCAGCGACGCGACGGGCCCGGGGCCGTCGCCGGACAGGATCATCACCGCGATGCCGCGCGCGACAAGGCTTTGCACAAGCGCATCAGCCCCCGGACGGATGTGATCGTCGAAGGTAAAGACATGCGTCTCGCCGCCCAGCGACAGGTGAGTCGCGGTGCGGTCGGATTGCGCGGCGCCGCACCACTCGGCCCGACCCAGTCGCACGGGCGCGCCGCGCCAGACCGCCTCGACGCCCGATCCCGGCACCTCGACAATGCTGCTGATGCGTGCGGGCGCGATGCCCCGGGCGCGCAGCGCCTCGGCCAGCGCTTGGCCCAGCGGGTGCGCGGTCCCGGCAGCGAGGGCAAGCGCCACGCCCAGCGCCTCGCGCGGGACGGCGTCGATGCCGGTCACTTCGGGACGGCCAAGTGTAAGCGTGCCGGTCTTGTCGAATACCACCGTATCGACCTCGGCAAGACGCTCCAGCGCAGTGCCGCTTTTGACCAGAAGGCCCATGCGGAACAGCCGTCCGCTGGCTGCCGTGACGACAGCAGGGACGGCAAGACCCAGCGCGCAGGGGCAGGTGATGATAAGGACCGCCGCCGAGATGTTCACCGCGACCCGCAGGTCGCCGCCGGTGTGCCACATCCACCAGCCGAACGCGCTGAACGACAGTAGATGCACAAGGGGCGAATAGGCCCTTGCCGCGCGGTCGGCGAGCGAACGCAGCGCGCCCTTCGCGCTTTCCGCGACCGCCACGAGGTCGGCCATGCGGTGCAGAGAACTGTCGCTGCCCGCAGCCGTTACGCGCATCGTGAAGGGCCCGGTCAGGTTCGAGACGCCCGCACCCACCTCGTCCCCGGGCGAGACCCGCGCGGGGGCCGTCTCGCCGGTGAGGAGCGAGCGGTCCAGCTCGGACTGACCCTCGGTCACGATGCCGTCGGCTGGCACGCGCGTGCCGGGCAACACCCGCAGCAGGTCACCGACCGCGACGTGCGCCAGCGGCACCACGACCGGAACGCCGTCGCGCAGGGCAAGGGCGCGCGGCACTTCGAGGGCCGCAAGCTCTTCGGCGGCCGACCGGGCAAGCGAGCGTGTCCGGTGATCGAGATAGCGGCCCGCGAGCAGGAAGAAGCACAGCATCACCGCGGCGTCGAAATAGGCGTGATGGCCCGAATGGATCGTCTCGAACAGCGACATGCCCGAGGCGAGGATGAGCGCGAGGGAAATCGGCACGTCCATCCCGAGGCGTCCCGCCCGCAGGCTGGCCGCCGCCGAACGGAAGAACGGCTGGCCCGCGAAGAGAACCGTCGGCAGGGCGATCGCCGCCGAGATCCAGTGGAACATGTCGCGCGTGGCATCCGACGCGCCCGACCAGACCGCGACCGACAACAGCATGACGTTCATCATCGAGAAGAACGCAACGCCAAGGCGCAGCAGCAGCGCCTGTCCTTCGGGGTCGTCCTGAACGTCGCGCAAGAGAGATGCGTCCAGCTCGTGCGCCTCGTAGCCAGCCTTCGCGGCGGCGGCGATCAGCGCGTCCACCGTCACCTCGGGATCTGCGTCGATCGTGGCGCGCTTGCGGGTCAGGTTGACGCGGGCCGAGGTCACGCCAGGCACAGCACCGAGCGCCGTCTCGAGCGTGGCGATGCAGGCGGCGCAATGCGCGCCCGGCAGCGACAGCATCAGCCTCCCGCGGCTGTCGTCCGCCAGGCCCTCGACCGCGCGCGAAGGCACGGCGGCGCAGGCCGGGCAGGCCATCGGGCCTTCATAACTCATGGCCGCACACGCAGTTCGAGGCGGCGCTGGAACGCGGTGCCATCGGCGGCGGTCGCGGCGACATCGACGCGCCACAGGCCTTGCGCCAGCGGCATCGGCACGACGAAGCCGGTCCCGTCCCAGACGACTGCCGCGCTGCGGTCCTGGGCGGCCTCGGTGACACGGCCGACCTCGACCTCGACGTTGCGCGGCTGGACAACCCCGGCCGGGTCGCGGAAATCGACGCGCAACGCCTGCCCGTCGAACGAGGCTGTTACCTCCCAGCCCAGCGCGACTTGCGCTGCGCGCCGTGCGTCAAAGCCGATGCCTGCGGCGTACGAGCTTTCAACCTCGAGGCCGGGAAAGGTGCTGACGGCCTTCCAGGCGAGCAGCAGGTTGACACCGATGATCACGGCAAAGGCCCCGACCGTGATCGCCAGGACGTGCCGCCCCGTCAGTTCGCGCGTCATTCGATCCCCCTTCCGTTGAACAGCGTGTCCTTGGCGACCCTGTCCCGCCCCTGCGGGTCCTCGATCCACAGCCGAAGCTCGCTTTGCGCCGCAAGGGCGGCGGGTGATCCGGGTGGTGCCTCGACATAGACCCGCTGGGTCAGCGTCGCGTCGGCGGGAACCATCACAAAGAAGCCGTCATTGCCCTCGATCGTGGCGCGCAAGGGATGGTCAGTCCGGGCGGTGATCTGGAAGGCCCGGTCCTCGCCCGTCTTGTTGCGAAGGCGCAGGTCGTAGGCGTTGCGGACCGTTCCGTCCGACAGGGTGACGAAGGTCGGGTTGCGGACCGGACTGACATCCACCTCGAGATCGGAGCGCAGGAAGATGGCAACGATCAAGGCCGCGCCGATCCCGGCCCAGAGCGTCGAGTAAAGCAGGGTGCGGGGCCGCAGAATATGGCGCACCAACGGCTTCGGCGGGCGGGCGGCACGCTCTTCGGTCTCGTCTGTCAGGGCGAGATAGCCGATCAGGTTCAGCGGACGGTCGATCTTGGCCATCACGTCGTTGCAGGCGTCGATGCACAGGCCGCAGGTGATGCAGGCCATCTGCTGCCCGTCGCGGATGTCGATCCCCATCGGACAGACGTTGACGCAGGCCATGCAGTCGATGCAGTCCCCCGCCCCGGCATCGTGCACCTTGCCGCGCGGCTCTCCGCGCCAGTCGCGATAGCCGATGGTGATCGTATCCTCGTCCATCATCGCGGCCTGGATGCGGGGCCAGGGGCAGGCATAGATGCAGATCTGCTCGCGGAAGAAGCCGCCGAACAGGAAGGTCGTGGCGGTCAGCACCCCGATGGTCGCATAGGCGACCGCCGGTGCGGTGCCCTGCACCAGCGATGCGGCGAGGGTTGGCGCATCGGCAAAATAGAACACCCAGGCGCCCCCGGTGAAGAGGCCGATCAGCAGCCAGACTGACCACTTGACGGCGCGCTTTGCGATCTTCTCGCCGTTCCAGGCCTGTCGATGCAGGCGGACGCGGGCGTTCCGGTCGCCTTCGATCCAGCGCTCCACGAGGATGAAAAGGTCGGTCCAGACCGTCTGCGGGCAGGCATAGCCGCACCAGACGCGGCCAAGCGCCGAGGTGAACAGGAACAGGCCGAGACCCGCCATGATTAGAAGGCCCGCGACGAAGTAGAACTCGTGTGGCCAGATCTCGATCATGAAGAAGAAGAAGCGCCGCGTTGTCAGGTCGACGAGCACCGCCTGATCGGGCAGGTTCGCCCCCCGGTCCCAGCGCAGCCATGGGGTGACGTAGTAGATGGCGAGGGTCACGCCCATCAGCCACCACTTCAGCGTGCGGAAGTTTCCTTTCACACGACGGGGAAACACCGGTTCGCGGGCGGCGTAGAGGGCGGTGTTGTCGGACATGGGGTGCTTCCGTCGGCAGGGCTGATCTTCACCCTGACACCTTGCACCGATAGCCCCGCCCCCGCCTTGACATGGATCAAGCCGGGGGGAGGTACCTACTCGCCGCCGCCGCGCGAGTGGACATACAGCGCCACGGCGCGGATCTCTTCCTCGCCCAGCCGTTTCGACCAGGGCGGCATGACGCCGAAGCGGGCATAGGTGACGCTGTGGGCGATGGCCTCTCGCGAGCCGCCATAAAGCCAGATCGCGTCCGACAGGCGCGGCGCGCCGAGATCGCGGTTCCCTTCGGCGTTTTGACCGTGGCAGGCGACGCAATTCTCGACAAAGACGGTGGCACCGGTTGCGGCAAGGGCCGCGTCATGGTCCTGGCCCGAGATCGCAAGGACATGCTCGACCACCGCATCGATCTGCGTCTGGTCCAACAGCTCGTCCACGCCGAACCTCGGCATCTCGGAGTACCGCGCATCCGGGTCGTCATTGTTGCGGATGCCGTGGCGAACGGTCGCAGCGATCGTCTCGATATCACCACCCCAGAGCCAGTCGTCGTCCAGAAGGTTGGGATAGCCCTTGTCGACGACTCCCGCCGCCCCCGCCCCGTGGCAGGTCGCACAGTTGGTGCGGAACACCGCCGCCCCCGCATTTTCGGCAAAGGCCATGAGGTCGGGCTGCTGCGCTACCTGCGTCAGGTCCGCGTCGATCAGCCTTGTCTTGATCTCGGCATTGGCGGCGTCGAAACTTGCAATGTCGCGGGCGACCTCGCTGCGGGCCGTCCATCCGGTCAGCCCCTGCGTCGCGCCGGTCAGCATCGGCCAGGCGGGATAGGCGATGCTATACCCGATTCCCCAGACGATGGTCGCGTAGAACGTCCAGAGCCACCAGCGCGGCAGCGGGTTGTTCAACTCTTCGATGCCGTCCCATTCGTGGCCGGTCGTCTCGACCTCACGCGGCTTCTGCGGTTTTTTCATGATCTGGGGTTCCCCTCTGCCGGCGCGTCCTCGTTACGGAAGATCACCGTGGCGGCTTCATGCTGGACCGGCCTGCTGCCAGGACGGAAGGCGTAGAGGATCACGCCCACGAAGATCGCCG
>JANPJD010000003.1:0-21334 GCA_031425325.1 Rhodobacterales bacterium
TGGCGGAGAGACAGGGATTCGAACCCTGGGTCGGCGCAAACCGACAACGGTTTTCGAGACCGCCGCATTCGACCACTCTGCCACCTCTCCGTGCCGTTGGCCGTCACGATGGTCGATCTAGTCGAGGCCGCAAGGGGTTGCAACCCCGATTTCCGGGCAGCGCCCTGGCCGCCGCGCCGTCGTGACCCGGCTTGGCCATAGCCTGTCATTCGTGGCCGCAAGAGGGGCCAGACCGCCTTTCAGCGGCGATCGGCCGCGCCGGCGTCAGCCCATGCCGAGGGCGGCTTTATACATCTCGAGGACGGCCTCTTCCTCGGCGATGTCGTCCGGCTTGCGCTTGCGAAGCGCCACGACCTTACGCAGCACCTTGGTGTCGTAGCCCCGGCCCTTGGCCTCGGCCATCAGCTCTTTCTGCTGGTCGGCCACGTCCTTTTTCTCGGACTCCAGTTGCTCGAAGCGCTCGATGAACTGGCGCAGCTCGTCGGCGGCGATGGCGTAGCTGTCGGCCTGGTCTTTCATGGTCGCCTCGTTCGAATGGATCGTCTTCGTCCTACCCCGGCGAGCGGACCGCATCAAGAGTGGCGGCCCGGCCCAGGCGACGCTTGCCCGAGCAGGCAAGGGCAGCTAGGAGGGCACAGATTTCGCCTTGGGGGAACGCATGGACTGGCTCATCTGGATCGGGACGGTAGTCTCGCTCGCTGGCGTTGCGGGTCTTCTGCGCTGCGTCCAGCTTGCCCTGCGGGCGCGCAAGGCAGGTCTGCCGGATGACGAGTTGCGCGCACGCCTGAAATCGGTCGTCACGCTGAACCTCGCGGCACTGGGTGTCTCGACCCTCGGGCTTCTGATGGTGGTGGCAGGCATCTTCCTCGGGTAGCAAGCTTCAGGCAGATGCGCGGTCAAGGTCGGAAAGTGTCCGCCCCTCGCGGATCAGCGTGTCGATCAGCGGCGCGGGCGCCCAGAACGCCCCGGCCTCGGCACCCTCGGCGGCGAACCGGTGCAGATCCGCGCGCAGCACAAGAAGGCCGCGCGCGGCGGCCCAGTGCATCGGGCCGCCCTCCCACCTCGGGAAGCCGTATGCTCCGACCATGACGACATCGACATCCGACGGGCGGACGGCGACTCCCTCGCCAACCGCGCGGGCCCCTTCGTTCGCGGCAGCCGCAAGACAGCGCAGGCAGATCTCGGCACTGCCGACCCGGCGCGGCACGATGCCCTTGGCGGCGCGCACCTCGGCCAGAAGGGCGGTCACCTCGGGGTCGGGGGCGGGCGTGGCCCCGGCCTCGTGGCGATAGTAGCCGCGCCCCGTCTCGGTCCCGAGCCGCCCCGCAGTTACCAAGAGGTCGACCAGATCACCCCCCGCGCCGACGCCACCCTGCCGCTGGCGGTGCGTCCACTCGCGGTCAAGGCCCGTGGCGTCGCGGGCGGCATAGACCCCGGCAGCGAAGCCGAAGGCGGAAAGCGCATCGTCGACCTGCCAGGGCGTCGCCCCTGCCTCGACCAGCAGATCGGCGGCGGTCCCAAGGGCGGCGGTCACGCGCGCACCGATCAGGCCGGGGGCGGCCCCCGTCCGAACCGGCTGAAGCCCAAGGCGGCGCATAACGGCGGCGACCGTCGCGACCGCCTCTGGCGCCGTGTCGGGACCGACGCCGAGTTCCGCCACCGCCGCTCCGTCCACCTGCACCGCCAACCCCACCAGCCCGCCCCCGGCCCGCGACGTCGCTGCAAGCCGCGCAGGATCAAGCCAGCCTGTCGACGAGGCGATGATCCGCCCCGGCCGCCGTGTCACAAGCTCGCCCAGCACGCGCGCCTTGAGCGCCTCGTCCTCGGGCAGCGCCTCGATCACCAGATCGGCAGCGTCGAGGGCAACGACATCGGCGGCAGGCACCAGACGCTCCCACGCGGCGTCGCGCTCGGCGGCGGTCATGGTACCGTTCAGCACGTCGCGCTCTTGCAGGTCCGCGACGCGTCCAAGGCCCGCGACCAGCGCGCCGCTGTCCGCCGCCAGGGCCGAGACGCCGATCCCCGCCCGCAGGCAGCGCGCGACAAGCGCGGCCCCGGTCCGGCCCAGGCCGACGACCCCGACCTCGGCGACGTCACGCGGCGGGACGGCGGCTTCGGCGAAGCGGGCGGCACGGCGTTCGGCAAGGAACATATGGCGCAGGCCCGCCGACTGGGGGCTCGCGCGCAGGTCCTCGAAGGCGGCACGCTCGAAGGCAAGGCCCTGATCGAAGGGCAGCAGCAGCGCCGCCTCGACGCAATCGACGATGCGGGCCGGGGCGGGCAGGCGTGCGGCCGCCCCTTGCGCCTCGCGCGCGGCCGCCACGGCGGCCTGCCAGCCGGCCACATCCCGCAAGGGGCCACGCCGGTCTCGCGTGCGCGCGGGTGGACGCCCCTCGGCGGCGAGGTCGGCGGCAAGCGCCACGGCAGCGGCCTCTAGCGCGTCCGGCACGACCCCGTCGACAAGGCCCATCGCCTCGGCGGCAGCGGCATCGACCGGCTGGCCACCCAGCATCATCTCGAGCGCCGCAGCCGGTCCGATCAGGCGGGGCGCGCGCTGCGTCCCGCCCGCGCCCGGCAGAAGGCCAAGCGCCACTTCGGGGAACCCCATCCGCGCGGCGGGTCCGGCAAGCCGGACATGGCAAGCGAGTGCCAACTCCAGACCGCCGCCAAGCGCCGCCCCCTGGATCGCGGCAACAACGGGCTTCGGTGAGGCCTCGACCGCGAGGCAGAGCGCCGACAGGTCGGGCACGTCCGGCGCAGGTGGCATTGCGAACTCGGCGATGTCGGCACCGGCCGAGAAGATGCGTCCCGCGGCGCAAAGGACGATGGCACCGACATCCGGGTCCGCCACCGCCGCCGCAAGCTGCCCGAACAGGGCCGCGCGCAAGGCCGCGCCCAGCGCATTGACCGGCCCTGCCTGAAGCCGCAGGACCGCGACACGCCCCGCCCGCTCCGCTGTCACCGCCTCGGCCATCGCGTCGCTCCGTTTACCGGCTGCCCATGCGGGGCCGCGTCTTTCCTTGTAAGGGGCTGGCGCGGCTTGGCAATGGGGTGCAGGGCCGGCGGACCGGCCGCCGGATCGCAAGGCATCGAGGCGCTGCGGCTTTTCAGGGCCGCGCCCGACCGCTATGGTGCGGATAACCTGCGGGCGAGACCCGCCACCCCGCCCGAGGATCACCGATGGACATTCGCCCGCTGACCGACCGCTACGCCGTCTCGCCGCAGATCGAGCCGGGCGATCTGCCCGCCATCAAAGCGGCGGGGTACGTCACCATCATCGACAACCGACCCGACGCCGAGATCGCGCCGTACCTGCACACGCCCGCGATCCGCGCGGCGGCCGAGGCGCTTGGCCTGCGCTTTGTCGCGAACCCGGTCATCGGGGGCGCTATGACCATGGCGAATGTCACCGCCCAGCGCGAGGCGATCGACGCTTCGGAGGGGCCGGTCTTTGCCTATTGCGCCTCGGGCAACCGATCCTCGGTGGTTTGGGCGCTGGCCCATGCGGGCGAGCGGCCGACGGACGAGCTGATCGCGATTCCGGCGCGGTTCGGCTACCAACTCGAGGGCTTGAGGGCGCAGCTTGACGCAGCAGCCGCGCGCTGAGGAAAACGCGGGGGTGAACTGCGACCGCCCACCGGTGCCGCGCTTGCGCGGGCGACGCGATCAGCCGCGTTCTCCGGGAACGCGGTAAGGCCCAAAGGACACCAAGTGCTTGTGAGCGGGCCTAACCAGCGGCCCCGACCACCCGCAGGCTTGGGCCCTGCGGAATGGAAGCCTCGTCGCTGACAGGTTCGGGCACCAGCCGGACGGCGCGCATCCCACGATTCTGGCCGAGCTTGCCGACGGCGAGTTGCCGTCCGTCCATCCCCTGAAGCACGATCCGGTCAAGTGCCGCCGTCGGCAACGGCACAACTTCGCCCACCTTCATGCCCATGACCGCCGAGAGGGACAGCGTCACGCGGTGCAGCACGGCGGCAAGTTCCGCCTCGGTCCGCATCACCTGGTCGGTCAGCGCCTTAGTGAAGAGCGCTGCCGCCACGGGCGCGGGCGTCGCCTCGGGCAGGGCACGGGGTGCGCGGCCGCGCCCCTCGGCCGGTAGGGCCATCAGCACCTCGCCCGTCCGCGCGCCATGTGCGAGGCGCACCTCGGCGGTCAGGACGCGATACGCCTCTTCCTCGAGCAAGAGGCCCAAGGGACGCGGATCGTCGAGGAACGAGGCATAACGGAAGCCGCCCGCCCAGGTCAGGTCGGGATCGGCCTCGAGCCCCGCCTCGAGATCCTCGAGCGCGCGGTCGATCAGCCCCGCCACCATCGAGGCATCGGTCCGCGTGGGTTTGCGCGCGGGCGGGGCGGCGGTGCCGACGCGGCCAACGGTCTGAATCTCGATCATCGCGGCGAGGACGGGCGGCGAGAGCGTGACGATGCCAAGCCCGTCGCCCGGCCCCTCGAGCACCGCGATCAGCGCCCTTTCGGGGGCAAGGTCGAGCAGTTCGGCCAGCGTGCGCCGTTCCACCGACATCCGCACCACCTCGAGCGGCAGGTCCATCATGTCGTTGGCCGCACGCGCCAGCGCCAGCCGCCAACCCCGGTCCGCCCCCGGCCCACCGTCCAGCCTGTCGGCCCGGCCTGCGGCCACCTTGCGCCTGATCACCTCGCCTGTCGCCACCGTGCCGCCCCACGCTCGCCTGCCCCCGGCGACACTAGGGCGAAGGTCATTAACAAACGCTTTCGGCGCACGGCCCGTCAGGCCGCAATCTGCAACCGCAGCGGGAATGTGACGCGGAAAGCGGCCCCGCCTTGCCCCGGCAGGTAGGTGATGCTGCCACCGAGGTTCGCCATCACCTCGCGGCAGATCGCAAGACCAAGGCCCGCACCGCCGGCCCGGCTTTCGTCGCTGAGGCGCGCGAACTTCTCGAAGATCAGCGCCTGCGCTGCCTGCGGAATGCCCGGCCCGTTGTCGATCACGTCCACTGTGATCTGCCCGCCCCGCTGCCGGATCGCGATCCGCAATTCGGGGCGCAGCCCGGTCGCATATTTGCGCGCATTCGAGAAGAGGTTGATGAACACCTGCGTCAGACGGTCGGGATCGGTCAGAACGAAAAGGTTCTCGGCAGCTGCATCGCGGTGGATCGTGAAGTCGCGATGGGGCTGAAGGCTGCCCGCGACGGTCAGCGCCCGGTCCAGAAGTACCCGCAGACTGACCAGTTCGAGCGTCAGTTGCACCGTGCCGTTCTCGAGCACCCCAAGGTCCAGCAGATCGTCAAGAAGCCGGGTCAGGCGGATCGCCTCGTCGTTGATGATCCGTGCGTGACGGCTGCGGATGTCGGGCGGCATCTCGCCGTCGATCAGCAGCTCGGAAAAGGCGCGGATCGACGTCATCGGGGTCCGAAGCTCGTGGCTGATCTGGCTGAGGAAAGCATCCTTCTGGACCGAAAGCTGCGTGAGCTTGGCATTCGCCTCGCGCAACTGGCGGGCGGTGCGGCTCAACTCTTCGGACTGCGCCTCGAGGCGGGCCGACGCCTCGACGATCTGCGCCGTCTCGTTCGCCACGGCCATCAGATCCTCCACCGAGACGGCGGCGACACCCAGGCCCTGCGAGATCATGGCATGGGCCGTGGCCGCACCGACCGACCCCGAGAGACGCCGTTCCAGCCGGTCGATGAAGGCTGGCGTCGGATCGGGCAGGAAGCCGACCTTGCCCTGCCCGCGCGCCTCGGCCTCGAAGAAGGTCAGCGCCTCGTCCTCGCCAAGAATGCGCTGCGACAGGATCAGCAGGTCTTCGGATTCGGCCTTGCCGCGCAGCCAGGCCCCCGCATCGGCCCCCTCGTCGAAGGCGTTGACGAAGGCCGCCCCCTGCACACGCTCGACCGGGCTTGGGAAGGTGAAGAGCGATCCCACGCAGAACGCCGCGGTGTTGAGCACGAGCGACCAGAAGACGGCGTGGATCAAGGGGTCCATCCCCGCGATCCCGAACAGCGCCTGCGGGCGCAGCCAAGCGATGCCGAACGGCCCCTCGGCCATCATCTGTGCCGGGATCACGGCATCCGGTCCAAAGGACGGCAGGTACAGCGTCCAGAGCCAGACGGCCGAGCCAAGGGACAACCCTGCGATGGCCCCAACCCGGGTCGCCCCCCGCCAGAAGATGCCGCCCATCATGGCGGGCAAGACCTGCGCCGCCCCTGCGAATGAAATGAGGCCGATGGCCGCCAGTGCCTCGGACCCGCCCGAAAGCCGGAAGTAGGCATAGCCGAGCGCCACCACCCCGCAGATCGCCAGGCGGCGGGCGCGCAGCACGATCCGGCGCACGTCGCCCGAAACGGCCTGCGCGGGGCGGAGCCGCAGCCAGATCGGCATCACGATATGGTTCGATACCATCGTTGCAAGCGCGATCGAGGCCACGATCACCATCGACGTCGCGGCCGAAAAGCCGCCGAGGAAAGCCAGCATGGCGAGGCCCCCCTGCCCTTCCGACAGGGGCAGCGTCAGCACGAAAAGGTCAGGATTGGTGCCAGGCGGAAGCCGTTCCAGCCCCATGACCGCGATGGGCACCACGAACAGGCTCATCAGGAAGAGATAGAGCGGAAAGGCCCAGCTTGCCGTACCGAGGTGCCGCTCGTCGACATTCTCGACCACCATGACCTGGAACATGCGCGGCAGGCAGAGCACCGCCGCGCCGGCCAGAAAGATCAGCCCCGCCCAGCGTCCGGGCTGCAACTCCCACGCGGCCAGCGGCGAGGCGTCGATCCGGGCGAAGATGTCGGCGGGACCGTCTGCAAGGCCCCAGACGACGAAGATGCCGACGCCAAGCAGGGCCACCAGCTTGACCACCGCCTCGACCGCGATGGCGGTCACGACGCCGTGGTGACGCTCGTTCGCATCAAGGTTGCGGGTGCCGAACAACACCGTGAAAAGTGCAAGCCCTACCGCCACCCAGAACGCCGTTGCGGCCCGGTCGGGCAAGGCCGAGCCGTCCGAGGCGGCGGCGAACACCCCGAACGACAGCGTGACCGACTGAAGTTGCAAGGCGATGTAGGGAGTGGCAGCCACGACGGAGATCACCGTCACCATCACGCCGAGGGTGTTCGACTTGCCGTAGCGCGACGAGATGAGGTCGGCGATCGAAGTCACGCGCTGCGTCCGCCCGATCCGCACGAGCTTTCGCAGCACCCACCACCAGCCGACGAAGACAAGCGTCGGCCCGAGGTAGATCGTCGCGAACTCAAGCCCGGAGCGCGCCGCATAGCCGACCGCACCGTAAAAGGTCCAGGCCGTGCAGTAGATCGACAGCGACAGCGTATAGACGAGCGGAGAGCGCAACCACGGAACCTGTCGTCCCGCAGCCCTGTGCTCGACGACGAAGGCCACGACGAAAAGCGAGGCGACGTAGCAGAGGCAAACGAGCACAAGGATGTTGAAGGGGACCATGCGTCTAGTCCCCGTCGGGCCTTGCCGAGGGTGCGGGGGGTGGCGGGTCGGGGTCGGCAAGCCCACGCGCCAGAATGCGCGCGCACAGGATCAGGCCCGCCCATACGCCAAACAGGTAGATCCCGTCCTGTGCGACCCGCCGCCCACCGTCGCCAACCGGCTCCCACAGGATCGGAAGCATGATCAGGAACAGCCCGAAGAGCGGCAGCAGCCGGGCGGCATCCATCCGACGCCGCCGCCGGTAGGGGCGGCGCGCAAGGAACAGCGGGATGCCCGGCCGCCTCATGCCGGGCCGAGATCGCGGACCAGCGCCACAATCTCGGCATTGGAGAAGGGCTTGGAGAGAAAGCGGTTGGCCCCCAGCCGCTCGGCCTCGGCCCGGTCGCGGCCCTTGGCGGTCAGCATCAGGACCGGCAGGGCGACAGTCGCGGCGGCGGCGCGCAACGCGGCGAGGATCTCGAACCCGCTGCGCCCGGGCAGCATGACGTCAAGGATCAGGACATCGGGCCGCAACCGGGCGATCTCGGCCTCTGCGGTCACGCCGTCGCCTAGCGCCGTCACCTCCCACCCGTCGCGGGTCAGCAGGAAGCGGATCGCCTCGACGATGTTGGGCTCGTCCTCGATCACCAGAACATGCCTTGTCATCGGCCCCAGGCCCTCCCCTGCCCTTCGCCCGTCCGGCCGCAACCCGGATGGTCTAGCTATCGGGATCGGAGGACCGTCTGTCCAGCCGCTCGTGCAGCCTCGTCCGGTTCGCTCAGGATCGAGGGCTCGCGCCGTGCGGGGCAACCGGGGACCGGGCAGATCCGACAACTGGCCCCGACCGGGCGCGCAGACCCCGCCGCCTGATCCAGCGGCAGGATCAGCATCGCGGCCTCGACCACCTGCGGGCCACCGAAGCCCGAGGGATGGTGCGGCTCGCAGAAGGCGAGCGTCCGAACCCGTCGCACAGATCGTCCTCGCATCTCGACCACCTCCTCGACGGGGGTCATCGGACGCCCCAAGGCGGTGAACAGCGGCCAGAGCGCACAGGCCGAGCCATAGCGCGGCACCGGAAAATCGGGCACGGGGCGGCGGAACAGGATCGCCCCCGAGGCATCGCAGACGACAAGCCCGAAGCCCCGTCGCGGCAGAAGGGCAAGTCTGCGGAACACCGGCAGGACGCCGCAGCCGAAGCGGCGCGCCAGCCGCACCGGATCGACGCCGTCCTCGTCCACAGCAAGGTCCAGCGCGGCCAGCGGCAACAGGGCCGCATCGCGCAGCGCGCGGGCAAGCCACGCGCCCGCGAGCGTGCGCCCGGCCTCGGTCGCAAGACCGGCCACCTCGGCCTGAAGCACCTCGGGCGCGTCGTCGAGTTCGGGTAGGCTCCAGTCGCGCGCCTCGAGCCAGCCGTCGAGTTCGTCAAGCGCCGTGCCGCTGCCCCCTGCGTCGCCCCGGTCCGTGGCGTCGAGATAGGCGACGAGTGCTTCGGCCCCGATCACCAGCCGCTCGGCATCGTCGTGCAGGTTTGCGTGAAAGCGCGCCCGCCATTCCGGCGGCACCTCGTCGCCATCCGCAAGGATGGCCGCGGTCGAGCGCACGGCGCTGATGACCGAGATCACCTCGTGCAGCGTCGCCGAGAGGTGCGGGTCATGCGCCATGCGGTCAGAAAGCGCCTCGACGGTCCGCTCGAGCCGCCCGATGCGGCGATGCTGCGCCGCCACCAGCCCTGCCCAGCCGGGGAAGCGCCCCACGAAATCCTCGACCCGGTCGACCTCGGCCCCGCCGTCGGGTCTCTCGGCCGCTTCGCGCAGGTCGGCGACCAGAAGCCCCTCGGCCCCTTCGGCCAGCACCCCGACCTCGGTCCGCAGCGCAGTTGCCAGACGGCTCAGGACATCCGGGCCGACGCGGCGGCGATTGTGCTCGATCAGGTTGAGATACGAGGCCGAGATGCCCGCCGCCTCGGCGACCTCGCTCTGGCGCAGGCCCAGCACCAGACGGCGGTCCCGCACGCGGCTGCCGGTCAGGGCGGGAATGGCCATGGGCACGACCCTCCGGGGGGCTACGGCGGCGGGGCTGAAGCCGCCCGCAAGAAAGGTCGGGCGCGCCACCTTTCGGCGCGCGCCCGTGTCGTCGGCAAAGGCGGTCGTTTACTGAAGCGCCTTGTCCGTGATGACGCTTGTCCAGGCACCTTCCGGCGTCTTGGTGATGACCGGGTCCGATCCGCCCGCCATCAGCGTCGCCACCGTCCGCTCGGCGGCCGCAACATCGAGAGCGCCGTTCGATCCGGCCGTCAGCTTTGCCACCTCGCCCATCATCCGCTTCTGATGCGCCTCGGTCTGCGCACCCGTCTCGTCATTCTCGAGCACGATCATCGCAGCTTCGTCGGGGTTCGCCTCGGCGTCCTTCCAGCCCTTCATCGAGGCGCGCACGAAGCGCACCATCTTGTCCTCGAAGGCGGGGTCGGCGAGGTTCTCTTCCAGGACGTAAAGCCCGTCCTCGAGGGTGGCCACGCCCTGATCCTCATACTTGAAGGTCACGAGCTGGTCTGGCGTGATACCCGCGTCGATCACCTGCCAGTATTCGTTGTAGGTCATGGTCGACACGCAGGCCGCCTGTTTTTGCAGCAGAGGATCGACGTTGAAGCCCTGCTTGACCACGGTGACGCCGCCCGGCGAGCCATCGGTCGCAAGGCCAAGCGTGCTCATCCACGACAGAAACGGGTACTCGTTCCCGAAGAACCAGACGCCCAGCGTCTTGTCCGCAAAGTCGGCCGGGGTGGCGACGCCGCTTTCCTTCAGGCAGGTCAGCATGAGGCCCGACGAGGTGAAGGGCTGCGCGATGTTGACCAGTGGCAGGCCCTTCTCGCGCGCGGCGAGGGCGGCGGGCATCCATTCGACGACGACATCGGCACCGCCCCCTGCCAGCACCTGGGTCGGCGCGATGTCCGGCCCGCCCGGCAGGATCGTGACGTCGAGGTTTTCCTCGTCGTAATAGCCCTTTGCCTCGGCCACGTAATAGCCCGCAAACTGGGCCTGCGTGACCCATTTTAGTTGCAGCGTCACGGCGTCCTGCGCCTGCGCGCCGGTCGCGGCCAGGGTCGCGAACAGCGCTCCCGTCACCAGTCTTTTCATCCTTCGACCTCCATGTTGCGGGCCGTTCGGGCGGCCCTTTCGTTACCCGCGTTGCGACGGATGCCAGAAGGTCATCCGCCGTTCGATCAGTGCAATGCAGCCATAGAAGGCCGATCCCGCCAGTGCCGCAACCGCTATTTCCGCCCAGACCATGTCGAGCGCCAGACGCCCCACCTCGGTCGAGATGCGAAAGCCCATGCCCACCGTTGGACTGCCGAAAAATTCGGCGACGATGGCCCCGATGAGCGCGAGCGTCGTTGCGATCTTGAGGCCGTTGAACACGAAGGGCAGCGCCGCAGGCACTCGCAGCTTCCAGAGCGACTGCCAGTGGCTCGCCCCCCAGGTCGCCATCAGGTCGCGCTGCATGGGCTCCGCCGCCTGAAGCCCCGCGACCGCATTCACGAGGACAGGGAAGTAGACCATCACCACAACCACGGCGGCCTTCGACTGCCAATCGAAGCCAAACCACATCACCAGGATCGGCGCGATCCCCACGACGGGCAGCGCCGCCATGAAGCTGCCGACCGGCAAAAGGCCCGCCTTGAGGAAAGCCGAGCGGTCGATCAGCACGGCCGTGAGCAGCGCCGCGCCGCAGCCGATCGCATAGCCACTGAGCGCACCCTTGACGAAGGTCTGCACGAAGTCGGCCCAGAGGATGTCGGTGCTGCTGGCGATGCGCGCGGCGATGGCCGAAGGCGGCGGCAGGATCACGGCGGGCACGCCGAGACCGCGCACCAACCCCTCCCAGATCACCAGAAGCGTGATCCCGAACAGTGCGGGCACCACCAACCGCCCCGCCCGGTGCGCCATCAGCCCCGAAGCCGCGAGCCGGATGTTGACGGCCCAGGCCGCCGCCCAGAAGACCATCGTGCCGACCACCCAGGTCATGCGCGAAGCCCCATGCGGCGCAGCGTCGCCCGCTCGACCGCGCCCACGATGGCGACAAGCCCCGCCGCCAGCCCCGCCGCCATGAAGAGTGCCGCCCAGATCTGCACCGTCTGCCCGTAATAGCTGCCCGACAGAAGCCGCGCGCCAAGCCCTGCTACCGCCCCCGTCGGCATCTCGCCCACGATGGCCCCGACCAGCGAGGCCGCGATGCCGACCTTGAGCGAGGCGAAGAGGTAGGGCATTGACGCGGGCCAGCGCAGCTTGCCAAGCACCTGCCCCGCCGATGCGCCATAGGTCCGCAAGAGGTCGATCTGCATCGCGTCGGGGCTGCGAAGGCCCTTCACCATGCCCACCACGACCGGAAAGAACGAGAGGTAGGCCGAGATGATCGCCTTCGGCACCAGCCCCTGCACCCCTACCGAGTTCAGGACCACGATGATCATCGGAGCGATGGCAAGGATCGGGATCGTCTGGCTCGCGATCGCCCAGGGCATGACCGACAGGTCCATCGCCCGGTTGTGGACGATGCCGACTGCCAGCAGGATGCCCATGCCGGTGCCGATGGCAAAGCCGAGCAGCGTCGCCGAGAGCGTGATCCAGCCGTGATAGACGAGGCTTCGCCGCGAAGTGACCGCCTGCCCCGCGACCCCCTTCCAGACCTCTGCCGCGACCTGATGCGGCGCCGGCAGGACCGGGCGCTCCTGCGCCATTGTCTGCGGCACGATCTGGGCAAGCGTCACCGTCGTGCCCGAACGCGCCGCCTGGTCGCGCACCCAGGGCGCGTTCATCCACACGGTCGCCCCATACCAGAGCGCCACGATCACCCCGAGAACGGCGAGTACGGGGGCCGCGCGCCTCATGCGCCGCTCCGCTGCGGCCAGACGATCAGCGCGACGGCCAGCACGCCCAAGGCGATGCCCGACCATTGCAGCAGTGTCGGCCGCTCGCCGAACAGCGCGACCGCGACCGCCGTCGCGAGCACCAGTTGCAGCACCGCCGAGACCGAGATCGCGACGGCCATCCCGCTTTCGCGCATCAGGCGGACCATCATCAGGTTGCCGACCGAATAGAGCACCAGCGCCACCCCAAGCAGCCACAGGCGCGGCTCGGCCACATAGGCCCGCAGGCTGGCCGAAGCGGTCAGGAACACCGCCATCGCCACACCGAGCCAGACGACGAGCGCGCCGCTCATGCCGCGACCCGGTTGCACGCAGGCTCAGACCTCATAGGAATGCCCCGCCCGCAGCCCCTCGCGCACGCGGTGCGAGATGGCGAGAAACTCCGGCGTGTCGCGGATGTCGAGGGGGCGCTCGCGCGGCAGGGGGCTGTCGATCACGTCGGTGATGCGGCCCGGTCGCGGGCTCATCACCACGATCCGGGTCGAGAGGTAGACCGCCTCGGGGATCGAGTGCGTGACGAAGAGCGTGGTCTTGCCGGTGGCGGCCCAGAGCTTGAGCAACTCCTCGTTCAGCCGGTCGCGCACGATCTCGTCGAGCGCGCCGAAAGGCTCGTCCATCAGAAGGATGTCCGCGTCGAAGGCCAGCGCGCGCGCAATGCTGGCGCGCTGCTGCATGCCGCCCGAAAGCTGCCAGGGAAACTTGCCCGCGAAGCCCGACAGCTCTACCAGGTCCAGCACTTTTCGAACACGCGCGTCCTGTTTGTCGCGCGAAAAGCCCATGATCTCGAGCGGAAGTTTCACGTTTCCCGCAATCGTCCGCCAGGGATAGAGGCCCGCCGCCTGGAACACATAGCCATAGGCCCGCGCGCGGCGCGCGGCATCAGGTGCCATGCCGTTGACCGTCAGCGTCCCTTCGGTCGGGCTTTCCAGCGCGGCCACCGCCCGCAGAAACGTTGTCTTGCCGCAACCAGACGGCCCGATGAAGCTGACAAACTCGCCCTTGGCGATGGATAGCGACACGTCCTTCAGGGCGTGGACCGGGCCGTCATTGGTGGCGAAGGTCAGACCAACATTGCGGGCCTCGATCACGGGAAGCGCGAGAGCGTCTTTCAACTCACGCTCCGCATCAAGCCGCCATCGACCCGCAGGCTTTGCCCGGTGATATAGCCCGCGCCCTCCGAGGCGAGGAACACCACCGTTGCCGCGATCTCGGCCTCGGTCCCGTAGCGCTTCATCGGCACGCTGGCAGCCCGCGCCTCGGTGCCCGGCAGGCTGTCGATCCAGCCGGGAAGCACGTTGTTCATGCGAATGTTGGCGCCCGCCTGGCTGTCGGCGTAAAGCTTGGTGAAGGCCGCAAGTCCGGCGCGGGCGACGGCGGATGTGGGAAACATCTCAGACGGTTCGGCGACCCAGGCGGTCGAGATGTTGACGATCGCGCCGCCGCCCTGCGCCGCCATGATCGGCGTCACCAGACGCGCGGCCCGCACGACATTCAGGAAATAGACCTCGAACCCCTCGTGCCAGTCCGCATCGGTGATCTCGAGCAGCGGCGCGCGCGGCCCGTGGCCCGCGCTGTTGACCAGCACGTCGATCCGGCCCCAGCGCCCCATCGCCGCGTCGACCAAGCGTTGCAGGTCCTGCACCGAGCGGTTCGACCCCGTCACGCCCACGCCGCCCAATTCGAGGCCCAGCGCCTCTCCCTTGCCCGACGAGGACAAAACGCCGATAGCATAACCCGCGGCTGCAAGGGCGCGGGCCGAGGCGGCCCCCATGCCGCTGCCGCCGCCTGCGATCAGGGCGACTTTCTGCACGCTCACACCCCGCTCGCCGGAATGCCGGTCCGCACGACCGGGCGCGGCGCGGTCAGGTCTTTCCACGCGCTGAGCGCGCGGTTCACTGCGGGCCGCGCTTCGCGGGCGACAAACTGGCCGTGGCCCTCGCGCGTCCTCACTTCGCCGTCATGGATCGCGACATGGCCGCGCGTCAGGGTGAAGCGCGGCAGCCCCGTCACCTCGTGCCCCTCGAAGACGTTGTAATCGATCGCCGACTGCTGCGCCGAGGCCGTGATGGTCTTGGACTTCTCGGGGTCCCAGACGACAAGATCGGCATCCGCGCCGACCAGCACCGCACCCTTTTTCGGGTAGCAGTTCAGGATCTTGGCGATGTTTGTTGAGGTGATCGCCACGAACTCGTTCGGCGTCAGCCGCCCGGTGCGGACCCCGTGCGTCCAGAGCATTGGCAAGCGATCCTCAAGCCCCCCGGTGCCGTTCGGGATCTTGGTGAAATCCCCAAGGCCGAAGCGCTTCTGCTTGGTCGTGAAGGCGCAGTGGTCGGTTGCCACGACCGACAGCGAGCCCGACTGCAACCCGGCCCAGAGGCTGTCCTGATGCTTGCGGTCGCGGAAAGGGGGCGACATGACGCGGCGCGCGGCGTGGTCCCAGTCAAGGTGCGCGTACTCGCTTTCGTCGAGCGTCAGGTGTTGGATCAGCGGCTCGCCGTACACACGCTTTCCGGCCGCGCGCGCCCGGCGGATCGCCTCATGCGCCTCTTCGCAAGAGGTATGCACCACATACAAAGGCACGCCCGCCATGTCCGCGATCATAATGGCGCGGTTCGTGGCCTCGCCCTCGACCTGGGGCGGGCGCGAATAGGCATGCGCCTCGGGGCCGGTATTGCCCTCGGCCATCAGCTTGGCCTGCAACTCGGCCACGACATCGCCGTTCTCGGCATGAACCATGGCGAGCGCGCCGAGGTCGCCGCAGCGGCGGAACGAGGCGAAGAGCTCGTCGTCGTTCACCATCAGCGCGCCCTTGTAGGCCATGAAGTGCTTGAAACTGGTGATCCCGGCATCGACCGAGGCCTGCATGTTGTCCCAGACCTGCTGCCCCCACCAGGTAATCGCCATGTGGTAGGAATAGTCGCAGTTGGCGCGGCCCGACTTGTTGTGCCACATCGCTGCGGCATCCATCAGGCCCTGCCCCTGCCCCGGCAGCACGAAGTCGACGACCATCGTCGTGCCGCCCGCCAGCGCGGCCCGCGTGCCGCTTTCGAAATCGTCCGCCGAATAGGTGCCCATGAACGGCATCTCGAGATGCGTGTGCGGGTCGATCCCGCCCGGCATCACGTAGCAGCCCGTGGCGTCAAGCATCTCGTCGCCGACGAGGTTGCGCCCGATATGGGTAATGCGCCCGCCCTCGATCAGGACATCGGCCTCGTAAGTGAGGTCAGCGGTGACGATGGTGCCGTTCTTGATGACGGTGGTCATGCTTCCACGCCCTCCACAAAGAATTGTTCGACTGAGTGCTTGAGAGCCTCTGCATCTACTGGCGATGTCAGCGCCCTAAGTGGATTGAGACTTATGGTCTTTTGGTTGGGAAGCGCACGGGCCGGGACTACGAAGAACTCCCATTGCGAGACATCGCGGTGGTCGGCTGACAGACTGGTCTCGCTATGCCAAGCAAAGACGTAGACGTCGGCGATTCTCGCTGAGCATGGAGTAGGAACTACTCCCACCCATTCTATCTTTGGCGTGCGGATACTGAAAACCGGGTTCCTTGTTTCAACTACTGATCCAGACCACGTTTGGCGAGCGGCTGACTGTTTAACTTCCAGCTTCGTGCCGCCGACATGCTCCAGATCGTACGCTCCCCAATCGGACCCATTGTGCCTCCACCCTTCACCGAGCAAGGCGGTCACCATGAGTTCGACGTAGGCCCCGCGCAAACTGTTCGTGATGAGCGGCATGTCATACTGATGAAGTAAACGCTCCAGAATGCTTTTGTGGAGACCGAGGCTCACTCCACCACCCCCGCCACCTCGAGCACCGCGTGCAGGAGCACGTCCGTGCCCGCCGCCGCCCAGTCGGGGCTGATCTCCTCGGCCTCGTTGTGCGAGAGCCCCCCGACGCAGGGGCACATGATCATCACCGTGGGGGCGACGCGGTTGATCCAGCAGGCGTCGTGACCGGCGCCCGAGATGATGTCCATGTGGCTGTGGCCCAGGCGCTCGGCGGCGCCGCGGACGATCTTCACGAGGCCGGGGTCGAAGGTCACGGGGTCGAAATGACCCACCGGCTCGATCTGGCAGCCAAGGCCAAGCTCGGCAGCCACCGCCCGCGCCGCGCGCTCGACCTCGGCACGCATGGCGTCGAGCTTGGCCTGATCGGGGCTGCGGATGTCGACGGTGAAGACGACCTTCCCCGGAATGACATTGCGCGAGTTCGGATGGACGAACATCTGCCCCACCGCACCGACCGCGTTCGGCTGGTGGCTCATCGCGATGCGGTCGACCGCCTCGACCACGCGCGCCGCCCCGAGGCCTGCATTGACCCGCAGGTTCATCGGGGTCGAGCCCGTGTGCGCGTCGCGTCCCGTCAGCGTGATCTCGAGCCACCAGAGGCCCTGGCCGTGCGTGACGACGCCGATGGTCTTCCCCTCGGCTTCAAGGATCGGGCCCTGCTCGATGTGCAACTCGAGCATCGCGTGCATTCTGCGCGCGCCCACCGCCTCGTCGCCCACCCAGCCGATGCGGGCAAGCTCGTCGCCGAAGCGCTTTCCCTCGGGGTCGGTGCGGCCATGGGCGTAGTCCTGCGTGTGGATGCCCGCGAAAACGCCCGAGGCGAGCATGGCAGGCGCAAAACGCGCACCCTCCTCGTTCGTCCAGTTGGTCACGACGACCGGATGCCTCGTCCGCACGCCAAGGTCGTTCATCGTCCGCACCACCTCGAGCGCGCCCAGCACCCCCAGCACGCCGTCATAGCGCCCGCCGGTCGGCTGGGTGTCGAGGTGGCTGCCCATGTAGACCGGAAGCGCGTCGGGGTCGGTGCCGGGCCGGGTCGCGAACATCGTGCCCATGGTGTCGACGCCGATCGTCAGGCCTGCTGCCTCGCACCAGCGGGCAAAAAGGGCTCGGCCCTCGGCATCGGCATCGGTCAGGGTCTGGCGGTTCGACCCGCCGGCAATACCGGGGCCGACCATGGCCATCTCGTCGAGGCTGGCCCAAAGCCGGGCCCCGTCGATCCGCAGGTTCGCACCGGGTGCCGCCATTCGTCCACTCCCTCGACACAGGTTCCGTGACTGCGCCGCCTTCAATCCTGACCATTCGGTCAAACCGGAAGCGACCACAGCGGCCCGGCTCGGTCAACGGAAAACTCCGGTCCCGCAGCCCGGGGCGAAGCATCTGCCTGTTGCACAGGCACCACCCTGCCGGGCGTCAGGCCGGAAGCCCGGCTTGCGCCAGCCCGTCGCGCACCAAAGCAAGATCCTTGTCCGAGAAGGGCAGCCGCCCGAGGCGCGCGTCAAGCGAATAGCTTGGATTGACCGCCATCAACTCGGCCCAGACATGACGCGCTTCGTCCACCTTGCCAAGATGGCCAAGCGCGCTGGCGAGGAAGGCGCGCGATGAGTCGGTCCGCGGGGCAAGCCGGATGCGCTCGCGCAGGGCCCGTGCCGCATCCTCGTGCTGCCCGGCGATCAGGTAGGCAAGGCCAAGAAAGTGCATGTACTGGTGTGAAAAGACCGGATCGAGCCGGATCGCCTTTTCAAGGATAGGGACAGCGGTAAGGGGCTCATCCTGATAGACGAGCAGATGGCCGAGCGTGGCGTGGGCCTGTGCAAAGTTCGGATTGAGTGCAACCGCCTTGTCCGCCGCCTCTCTCGCAGCGGGCAGGTCGTGCCTCAGCATCCGGGTGATCGCGGCGGCGTTGAGCGCAATCGGCTCATTGGGGTCAAGCGCCACGGCCGTCTCGGCAAAGTGCGAGGCGAGCGCAAGCGGGTCGGGGATGCCAACCCATCCGTTATGGTATTCCAGCGTGTAGGTCATGCTGAGAAAGGCATAGGGCGGCGCGAAGTCCGGATCGACCGCAATGGCGTGCCGCAGCAGGGTGACGATCCGCTCGATGTTCCCGGCTGCTCCCTCCGAACTGCGAAGGACTTCGATGGACAGTTCGCGTGCGCGCAAGAGACTGTCATGCGCCTCGATATTGACCTCGCGGACGCTGTCGAACATCGCGACTTCCACCGGACGCAGCTTGACCCGCAGCGCGCCCACGATCTTCAGCGTCACCTCGTCCTGCACGGCGAAGATGTCGGTCAACTCTCGGTCGAAGCGGTCGGCCCAGAGGTGGCCGCCCGTGCCTGTGTCGATCAACTGCGCCGTGATCCGCACCCGGTTGCCTGCGCGCCGGATCGAGCCTTCGAGCACCGACGAGACGCCAAGCTCGCGCCCCACCACGCGGATGTCGGCGTTGCGGCCCTTGTAGGCGAAGCTCGAGTTTCGGGCGACGACCATCAGTCCCGCAATCTTCGACAGGTCCGTGATGATGTCCTCGCTGATCCCGTCGCTGAAATAGTCCTGCTCGGGATCGCCCGACATGTTCTCGAAGGGCAGCACGGCGATCGAGGGTGTGTCGCGCGGCGGGACCAGCCCGGCCACCGCCTCGCCGCCCCAGGACCAGGCGCGGACCGGCTCGGCGATGTTCTTGAGCGCCAGCGGCCCCGCATCGGCGAACTCAACCCCGACCTTGCCGCGCACCTGGGAATGGACCGCGTCCGAGATGAGGATGCCCCCGGTCGGCGCCTGCGCCTCGAGCCGGGCCGCGACGTTCACCCCGTCGCCGAAGATGTCGTCGCCCTCGATCACGATGTCGCCGAGGTTCACTCCGATGCGAAAGGCTATGGCAGGCCCGGCTGTTTCGCCCCGTGCCGCCATCACGGACTGGATCGCGACGGCCGCCTCGATCGCATCGACGGCGCTCGCGAACTCCACCAGCGCGCCGTCGCCCATCATCTTGACGATCCGCCCATCATGGGCCGCCACAAGCGGGTTGAAGGTATTGCCCCAGACCTCGCGAAGGACGGCGAGCGTGCCCGCTTCGTCTGCGCCCATCATCCGGGAATAGCCTACCACATCCGCCGCAAGGATCGCGGCGAGCCTGCGGTGCGCGCGAGGCGGCGTCATCGGATGTCTCGTCGGTTCGGCCAGATCATGACAGCAAAGGTAGGGGCTGGGGCGGGCGTAGTCCATGCGAGGCGCCGAGATACTCGGGAAAGAACGGGGCCTCGGCCCACCGCACCCCTGAGGACAGTCCACCGAAAGGAAGCCATGGAGGATCGTGCGCCGATCAGGCGGCGGCATCGACCCGCAGGCTACTTCAGCTCCACCTCGACAAAGCTCATGCCTGCCTCGCAATCGCAGACTACATTGTGCTCCACCCCCTCGGCACGGCGATAGGCGGTGCCCTTGGGGATCAGCACGCGCCGCGAGTTGCCGTCCGGTTCTTCCAGCAGCATCGGGCAGTCGGTCAGTGTGGTTATGACGTAGTCATGGGCGTGCCGGTGCCAGCCCGTCTCGGCACCGGCACCGAAATCGAAGCGGGTCACACGCACGCGGTCGTCGTCGACAAGAAGGGTTGCGGTGCAGGAGGGGCGCATCGAAACTTTCCTAACCTGGCAAGGCGATCACTTCAAAGGCCGGGATCGAAGACGAGAAGGGAGTTCTGGCCGCCGTGTGACGAAAAGATCGGGAGACGCTTAGAACACCTTGACCCAGATTGCCCGCAAGATGCTTCCGTCCGGACCATTGTCGTTCGCGCTGACCGTCTCGCCATAGGTCACCTTCAGCCCGGCATTGTCCGGCAGATGCAGGAACACTGTGGCACCCAGCCCCAAAGACCGCTGGGTGTCATCGTTCGCGACCCCGTTCGTTTCGGTTTTCCCGCCGTAAAGATACACCGCATCCAGAGACGCCCAGACCGCGCGGCTCAGGTTGCGGGTAACATGCGCCTCAACCATCCATAGCGGCTCTTGTCCGGTCGAGTCGGCGGGCCCGAAGGGATCGTCGTTGTCGCCGTAGACGAAGACCGACGGAATTATCTCGAACGTGGTCAACTCAGGGTCGAGGTAAGAGGAACCAAGCGTGTATCCCATTGGCAGTCCCACCTGCCCCCAGACCCGATTGCCGCCAAGGTTGACAAGTTCGTCAGACGCATAGGTTCCCGTCGGCAGTCCGATCTTGGCCAGAAGACCAGCGCTGAAGCCGGGATCGAACGTCAGATAGTCCTGCAACGGCAGCGCCGGAGATCCCGCAAGGCCGAAAACGCCGCCCAGGATCAGATCGCCAATGCCGCTGCTGCTGCCGGTGCGGGTGGTGTTCCCCAGATTGAAATCAACCGACAGGTCGCCCACCGGCAGGACGGCGAACAGGCCTGTCTGCTGGCCGCCGATCTTGACGGTCTGGGTGAACTGGAAGATCGACATATTCACGTCGACATCGGTGCCGCGAAACACCCGACCGGTATCCAGGGTCGAGTTGCCTTGCGCGTTCAACGCCCAGACGGCGGCGCTGCGGGCACCGTCCGGCAAAAGCTGATAGGCGCGCGGTCCGTCACCCTGCTGCGCCTTGGCCGCCCCTGCGAAGGCCAGACTGACCGACAGCACGGTTACCGCGACCCGTATCGCCCTTGCGAAACACTTCACCACCATCACACCGCTCACTCGTTGCACGACGCGACTGTCCCGCGCCAAACCCGAAAGTCAAGCGCATGCGCGTCAGATGCTGTCAGTGCATCGTCTTGAGCACACCGGCCAGCGTGCCGATCAGCTCGTCGATCTGCGGCTTCTCGATGATGAGCGGCGGGCTCATGGCGATGATGTCGCCCGTGGTACGGATCAGGATGCCCTTGTCGTAAGCGGCGAGGAAGGCATCGAAGGCGCGCTTCGTCGGCTGGCCTGGAACGGGCTCGAGTTCGACCGCGCCGATCAGGCCCATGTTGCGGATGTCGATCACATGCGGCAGGCCCTTGAGCGAATGCAGCGCCTCTTGCCAGTAGGGGGCGATGGCGGCAGCCCGCTCGAACAGCTGCTCCTCTCGGTAGGTTTCGAGCGTGGCGATGGCGGCGGCACTCGCGATCGGGTTTCCCGAATAGGTGTAGCCGTGAAACAGCTCGATCAGGTTCTCGGGACCGGTCATGAAGGCGTCGTGGATGGCGGCGGTGGTCAGGACCGCACCC
>JANPJD010000004.1:0-1747 GCA_031425325.1 Rhodobacterales bacterium
GATCACGCGCGATGTGGTCGAGGTGGAGTGTTCCGCCGTCGAGACGCTGATCGTGCAGGGCGCTGGCACCGCGGCAAAGTCGTTGCACGGCCCGTCGATGACCCGCACCACGATGCCACTTGCGCGCTTCGCCGCCTCGCCCTGGGTGCGGGTGACGGTGGTGGACCGGGCCGGACGGCGCGCCTGGTCGAACCCGTGGTGGTTCTGACAGGCCGAAGCGAGTCAATTTTCGTTCTGAAATATTAGACGTCTTGCAGGACAGGATCCGAAATGGACGCCTTTAGGTTACCGCGAGATTGGCGGCTCCATGGATGAGAAGTCCTTCGACGTCGTGATTCACGATGCCGGCGCCTCGCTTACGGCAGTGACGAATTTTGCACTCGGGTCCAAGCGGGTAGTCGGATCGTTTTGCCATGACGGAACGCCCGGACTGTTCGATAATGAGTGGATCATTAAGGGCTACACCAGCTGCTCCGAGAAAGACGCGGCAGGGAATTGGATTTTCCAAAGAATCTATGTCCAAGACGACGCGGTCTACGAGGTCACGAAGCACGGGATCGTTCACGCCACGTTCCGCGTCCGCGATTAAGCGACTGTCACTTCGGGGCGCCTATTGGTAGCCCCGTCTCGCAAAGAGCCCGGCGTCCTCCGCCGCGCGGCGGATCGCGCGCGACTTGTTGACCGTCTCGTCGTATTCCGCCTGTGGGTCGCTGTCATGCACCACGCCGCCGCCCGCCTGGATGTAGAGGACCTCGTCCTTGAGAACGGCGGTGCGAAGCGCGATGCACATGTCCATCTCGCCGTTGGCGGCGAAGTAGCCCACACCGCCGCCGTAGACGCCGCGCTTTTCCTGCTCGAGTTCGTCGATGATCTGCATCGCGCGCACCTTCGGCGCGCCCGAGACGGTGCCGGCAGGCAGGCCCGCCAGCAGCGCCGAGAGCGCATCCTGCCCGTCGGCAATCCGGCCCGTCACGTTCGAGACGATGTGCATGACGTGGCTGTAGCGCTCGATGATGAACTGCTCGGTCGGGCGCACGGTGCCGACCTGCGCCACGCGGCCCACATCGTTGCGACCAAGGTCCAGCAACATCAGGTGCTCGGCGCGTTCCTTTGGGTCGGCCAGCAGGTCCGCCTCAAGCGCGCGGTCCTCGTCGGGGGTGGCACCGCGCGGGCGGGTTCCGGCGATGGGGCGGACCGTGACCTCGCCGTCGCGCAGCCGCACGAGGATTTCGGGGCTGGCACCGATCACCTGGAAGCCGCCGAAGTTGAAGAAGAACATGAAGGGCGAGGGGTTGGTCTTCCGCAAGCTGCGGTAGAGTGCGAAGGGCGGCAGCGTGAAGCCTTGCGCCCAGCGCTGCGAGGGGACGACCTGAAAGATGTCGCCCGCGCGGATGTAGTCCTTGGCGCGCTCTACCGCGGCGAGGTAGCCCTCGTGCGTGAAGTTTGATCTTGCCTCGCCTACGGTTGCCGCCTCGCCAAGATCGCGCATGGCGGGCGGCGCGCGGTCGAGGTCGCGCAGCGCGTCCATCACGCGCTCGGCGGCCTGGGCATAGGCCGCGCGCGCCGATAGGCCCGATTCGACCCAGGCGGGCGAGACGACAGTGACCTCGCCCCGCACCCCATCAAGCACCGCAACCACAGAGGGGCGCAGCAGCACGGCATCCGGCAGGCCCAGCACATCGGGATTAACGTCCGGCAGATGCTCGACCAGGCGGATCATGTCGTAGCCGAGATAACCGAAAAGCCC
>JANPJD010000005.1:0-12130 GCA_031425325.1 Rhodobacterales bacterium
GCGGGCCCAGGACCTGTTCAAGAAGCCCGGCGTCGCCGAGACGATCGACTGGGCGAAATGCCTGCTGGCGCTCGACACCATCGCCCTCTCGCCCGAGGTCATCGCCGACACGCTGGGGGCGATCCTGAAATACCAGGACGACATCCAGCGCCTGCAAGGCTCCGAGGCCAAACGCCTCCTGGACGAGGCGCGCGCTTCGCTGGTGCCTGCGTGATCCTCCCGCCCTTTTTCTGTCCGGAAATATCCCACGGGGGGTGCGGGGGGTGTGAAACCCCCCGCCGCTCTCCACGGGCACGCCGATGACTGTCTATGCCGACCTCGACCTGCCCGACGAAGGCAAGCTCGCCCACAACATCGCGCATTTCGCCCGTGCGCTGCGACGGGCGGGGCTGCCGATCGGACCGGGCCGGGTGATCGACGCGATCCGGGCGGTCGAGGCGGCGGGATTCTCGGAGCGCGCCGACTTCTACTGGACGCTGCACGCCTGTTTCGTCAGCCGCCCCGAGCATCGGGCGGTCTTCGCGCAGATCTTCCGCCTGTTCTGGCGCGACCCGCGCTATCTCGAGCACATGATGAGCTTGCTGCTGCCGGCCGTGCGCGGCACGCACGAGGACCGGCCCGCCGACGCGGCGGCCAAGCGGGCTGCCGGGGCGCTGCTGGACGGTGCCCTGCCAGAGCCGCCGCCCGGGGCCGATGCGCCGCCGCCCGAGATCGAGATCGACGCCACCTCGACCATGTCCGCCGAAGAGCGCCTCCGCACCCTCGATTTCGAGCAGATGACGACCGCCGAGGCTGCCGAGGCCCGCGCGATGCTGGCCCGACTTGGCTTGCCGGTCGCGCCCATCGCCACCCGCCGCCATGCAGTCGATCGCCTGGGCCGCCGCCCCGACTGGCGCGCGACCATGCGCGAGGCGGCGCGGCAGGGCGGCGAGATCGGCCGCTTCGCCCGCCGCTCGCCCCGCACGCGCTGGCCGAACCTTGTCGTGCTCTGCGACATCTCGGGCTCGATGGCGCAATACTCGCGCATGGTGCTGCACTTCGTCCACGCGGTCGCCAATGCGAAGGGTCAGGGCTGGGCGCGGGTGCAGGCCTTCACCTTCGGCACGCGGCTGACGAACATCACCCGCCACCTCGCGCAGCGCGATGTCGATGCAGCGCTCGCTGCCGCCGGGGCCGAAGCGCAGGACTGGTCGGGCGGCACGCGGATCGGCGCCTGCCTGCGGGCCTTCAACCGCGACTGGTCGCGCCGCGTCATGGGGCAGGGGGCGGTCGTGCTGCTGATCACCGACGGGCTTGACCGCGACGCGCCCGAGGCGCTCTCGCGCGAGATGGAGCGGTTGCATCTGTCGGCGCGGCGGTTGATCTGGATCAATCCCCTGCTGCGGTGGGACGGCTTTGCGCCAAAGGCGGGCGGCATCCGCGCGATGCTGCCGCATGTCGACTGCTTCCGCGCCGGGCATAGCATCGACAGTCTTGCGGCGCTGGGGGAAGCCGTCTCGGCCGCAGGCGATGCGGGCGAGCGGGATCGTCTGCTGGCGCTCATGCGCGCTGAACGAGGCGATCCTTCTGCGAAACATCCGAGTGCCGCGTGAAGATCGCGGGGGGAAAATGACAATGCGCCGCGCCGACCATGACAGCATCCTCGAGACCGCACTGCGCTGGCACCGCGAGGGGCGGGGGGCTGTCCTCGCCACGGTGATCGAGACCTGGGGTTCGGCTCCGCGCGGCGCGGGCAGCCTGCTTGCCATTGCAGGCGATGGCGAGATGGCAGGCTCGGTCTCGGGCGGCTGCGTCGAGGGCGCGGTCGTGGCCGAGGCGCTGGACGCACTGGCGGGCGGCGGCCCCCGTGTTCTGACCTATGGCGTCAGCGACGACGATGCCTTTGCCGTGGGCCTCGCCTGCGGCGGCACGATCCGGGTGATGGTGGCACCTGTCGGGGCCTGCCTGCCCGAGGCGGTGCTGGGCGATCTCGTCGAGGCGCGAACGGCGCGGCGGGCGGTCGCGCTTGAAACCGACATGGCCACTTTCGCGCACCGCCTCGCCGGGCCGGACGATCCGGCGCTGGCCGCGCGTTTCCGCGCGGATCGCTCGGGGCTCGAGGACGATGGCCGCTTCGTCGCGATCCACAACCCACCCTTGCGGATGATCGTCGTCGGGGCCGTGCACATCGCGCAGCCGCTGGTCGCGATGGCGCGCCTTTGCGGCTACGATCCGACGCTGATCGACCCGCGCGACGCTTTCGGGGCCGCGCCGCGCTTTCCGGGCGAGACGGTGTTGTCCGACTGGCCGGACGAGGCGATGACGGCGCTGGCACCCGATGCGCGCACTGCCGTCGTCACGCTGACCCATGATCCGAAGCTCGACGATCCGGCGCTGGTCGCGGCGCTGGCCTCGCCCGCCTTCTACATCGGCTGCCTCGGCTCGAGTCGTACCCATGCCAAGCGGCTTGACCGGATGCGCGCCGCAGGCGTCGCCGAATCCTCCATCGCCCGCCTGCACGCCCCCGTCGGGCTTGCCATCGGCGCGAAAAGCCCGGCCGAGATCGCGGTGTCGATCCTGGCGCAGGTCACCCAGGTGCTGAGGCAGGGGTGATGGAGTTCGGTCCCGTCCCTCTCGACCGGGCGATGGGCGCGATCCTTGCCCATTCGGTAGAGGTTGCGGGTGGTCGGCTTCGCAAGGGCGCGGTCCTTGGCCCACCGGAGGTTGCAGCATTGCAGGCGGCGGGGATCGCTACCGTCACGGTCGCGCGGCCCGGTTCCGACGACGTGCCTGAGGATGCCGCCGCCGCCCGGCTTGCGCGCGCGCTGGTGCCAAGTCCGGTCGAGGCGGGTCTTGCCCTGACCGAGGCCTTCACGGGGCGCGTCAACCTCAAGGCCACGCGCCCCGGCATCGTCGAGATCGACGCAGGTGCCGTTCATGCGCTGAACCTGATCGACCCCGCCCTGACGCTCGCGACGCTGGCGCCGCTGGCCCGGGTGGAACCGGGTACGCTTGTCGGCACGGTCAAGATCATCGCCTACGCTGTCACGGGCACTTCGCTGTCGCGGGCCGAGGCGGTCGCCCGTGCCGCGATCCGCATCCGGCCAGTCGAGCACGCCTCGGCGGGCCTCCTCATGACCGAGGTGCCGGGGCAGGAGGCGCGCCTTGCCGCCAAGGGCCGCCGCGCGGTCGAGGCGCGGCTCGCCCGTCTGGGCATGGCCTTGGCCGGGGTGGTGACGGTCCCGCATGAGACGCAGGCGATGGCCCGCGCGCTGGCGGACCTGCCGGGCGCGATGGTGCTGATCCTGACGGGCTCTGCCACCTCGGACCTGCACGACACGGCCCCCGAGGCGGTGCGGCTGGCGGGGGGGAAGGTCGCGCGCTTCGGGATGCCGGTCGATCCGGGGAACCTGCTGTTCCACGGCAGCATCGGCGACCGTCCCTTGATCGGCCTGCCCGGTTGCGCGCGCTCGCCGGCGCTGAACGGGGCCGACTGGGTGCTGGAGCGGCTGGCTTGCGGGCTGGCGCTGGGTGATGCCGAGATCGCGGCGATGGGCTTGGGCGGCCTTCTGAAAGAGATTGCGACCCGCCCGCAGCCGAGGGAACCGCGCGAACGGCGGGAACCCTGACGCGCCATGCCGGTTCGCAAGGCCGGACCCGGCACAGGAGCATTCCATGGACACCCGCAGGCTTGCCGTCGTCACCGGCGCATCGAGCGGCATCGGCGCAGAACTCGCGCGTCTCGCCGCAGAAGACGGACACGACCTTCTGATCGCGGCAAACGATCCGGCGATCCACGACGTGGCGCGCGACCTTTCGGCCAGCGGCGCGCAGGTCGAATCGGTCGAGGCCGACCTGATGGACGCGGGCGGAGTCGATGCGCTGATCGCGCGCCTTGGCGACCGCACGCCCGCGCTTCTGTTCGCCAATGCGGGAACGGGCCTGGGTGATGGCTTCATCGACCAGAACCGTGAGGGTATCCTGCGCCTGATCGGCACCAACGTGACCGGGACGATCCTGCTTGTCCACGAGATCGCGATCCGCATGGCGGCTGCGGGCGAAGGGCGCATCCTTTTCACCGGCTCGATCGCGGGGTTCTTTCCGGGCCCTTACCACGCGCTTTACAACGCCTCGAAGGCCTTCATCGACAGCTTCGCCATCGCGCTGCGCCACGAGTTGTCGGATGCCGGCGTCAACGTGACCTGCCTTATGCCCGGACCTGTCGACACACCGTTCTTCGACAAGCCCGAGTTGCGCGACACCCTGGCGGCGCAAAGCCCCAAATACACGCCCGAGAAGGTCGCAAAGGACGGCTACGCCGCGCTGATGGCGGGTGAGGAGCAGGTCCTGAGCGGCCTTGCGACGAAATTTACCGCGGCGCTGTCGCATGTGACCCCGGCGGGCCTGCTGGCCGAGCAGCACAAGAAGATGTTCAAGCCGGTCGAGTGATCGCGAAACCGCACGCGGCCCCCCCTGCCGGCTGCGATGTCGTGATCCTGTCGCGTCACACCGGCAGGGCGGTTGTCGACTTTATCTCTTCCATGCTGAGAAGCGCCGTCACGTTGTAGATCTTCACCTCGGCAATCAGCGCCTGGTAGAAAGTGTCATAGGCCCGCGCATTGGCGACCCGCACCTTCAGAATGTAGTCGATGTCGCCCGCAAGCCGATGCGCCTCGAGCACTTCGGGGCGCTCGCGCAGGACCTGAAGGAAGCGGCGCTGCCACTCGGCCTCGTGTTCCGAGGTGCGGATCAGCACGAAGAAGCAGGCCTCGAGCCCAAGCGCCTCGGCGTCAAGAAGTGCCGTCTGGCGAAGGATCACGCCCGCCTCGCGCATCCGGCGGATGCGGTTCCACACAGGCGTTTTGGACGAGCCGACCTTGCGGGCGATCTCATCCAGCGACTGCGCCGCATCCTCTTGCAGTTCCGCAAGAATTTTCCGGTCCATCTCGTCCAGCCGGGCTGCCATTCCCAAATCCGTTCCAAGGCGCGAACGCCGTTCCATCCTGCGGCAGATTTGGAACGATGATCCTTATCTGCAAGGGCTACTGGCGAAGAAATGGGAAAATGTCCTAATCTGATGGGCAAGAGTCACTCTTCCGGACGCCCCCGATGCCCGAGCTTCACGCCCCCCAGCCAGCCACCCAGCCGGGCGAGGTCACCTTCGTCGGCGCAGGACCGGGCGATCCCGATCACCTGACGCTGCGCGGCGCACGGGCGCTGGCCGAGGCCGAGGTGGTGATCCATGACCGCCTTGTCGGGCCGGGCGTTCTGGCACTGGCGAACCCGGATGCGGTGGTGATCGACGCAGGCAAGGAAGGCTTCGGCCCTTCGACTCCACAAGGGACGATCAATGCCCTGATCGTGGCCCATGCTGCGACCGGCGCGCGCGTCGTACGCCTCAAGGGTGGCGATTGCGGCCTGTTCGGGCGGCTCGATGAAGAGATCGAGGCGCTGGAGGCCGCCGGTCTTGGCTGGTCGATCGTCCCGGGCCTGACGGCCGCGACGGTCGCCGCAGCCGAAATCGGGCAAAGCCTGACGCGGCGCGGGCGCAATGCCAGCCTGCGGATCGTGACGGGCCATGACGTTGCAGGCTTCGCCGACCAGGACTGGCGCGGCATGGCCCGCGCGGGCGAGGTAACCGCGATCTACATGGGCAAGCGCAGCGCCCGCTTCGTGCAGGGCCGCCTGATGATGCATGGCGCGGACCCCGCCACGCCCGTCACGATCGTCGAGAACGCCTCGCGCACCGATCAGCGTATCCTTGCCGCGACGCTTGCGGGCCTGCCGGGCGCGCTGACCGACGTGGCGGGTCCGGCGGTCATCCTGTATGGCCTCGCCCCGCGCGCCACCCTCGCCACACTCAAGGAGGCACTCGCATGAAGGGCCGTTTCAGCCCCAAGGTCGTGACCGCGAACGACCTGCGTCTTGGTGATGTGGTCTATCTGACCGCGGACGACCGCTGGTCGCGCCATCACCACGAGGCCGAGTTGATCGAGGACGAGGCCCACGCGCAGTTGCGCCTGCTGCATGCAAGCGCGCAGAAGCTCGTGGTCGTCGGGGCCTATCTTGCCGACGCCAAGGACGGGCCGGACGGCCCCGAGCCGGTGCATTTTCGCGAGGAATTCCGCACGCGCGGCCCCTCGAACTACTTCCACGGCAAGCAGGCCGCGCTGAACTGATCCCATCCGCCCGTCCCGGCGTATCCCCGGGACAAGCCATCCGCAGGACGCCACGATGTACGATTACAGCGAATTCGACGAGGCCTTCGTCCGCGAGCGGGTCGCCCAGTTCAGCGGCCAGGTGGCGCGCCGCCTCGACGGCTCGCTGACCGAGGACGAGTTTCGGCCCCTGCGGCTGATGAACGGGCTCTACCTGCAATTGCATGCCTACATGCTGCGCGTGGCGATCCCCTATGGCACGCTCAACCCGCACCAGATGCGCCAACTGGGGATGATCGCCGACCGCTGGGACAAGGGCTATGGCCACTTCACGACGCGGCAGAACATCCAGTTCAACTGGCCGATGCTGGAGGACGTGCCCGCGATCCTCTCGGCGCTCGCCGATGTCGGGATGCATGCCATCCAGACCTCGGGCAACTGCGTGCGGAACGTCACCGCCGACCACTTCGCCGGTGCCGCCGCCGACGAGATCGAGGACCCGCGTCCGGTGGCCGAACTGCTGCGCCAATGGTCCACCGACCACCCCGAGTTCCAGTTCCTGCCACGCAAGTTCAAGATCGCGGTGACGGGCAGCCCGAACGACCGTGCGGTGACGCGCGCGCATGACATCGGCCTGCGGATGGTCCGCAATGGCGCGGGCGAGCCCGGTTTCGAGGTGATCGTGGGCGGTGGCCTTGGCCGGACGCCGATGATCGGCCACACCGTCAGGGACTTTCTGCCGAAAGCGGACCTTCTGCCTTACGTCGAGGCGATCCTCAGCATCTACAACGCCATCGGACGGCGCGACAACAAGTACAAGGCGCGCATCAAGATCACCGTGCACGAGACCGGCGTGGCCGAGATCACCCGCATGATCGAAGAGCGTTTCGCCGAGATCAGGCCCGGCTTCGGCGGCCATGACCAGGCGCTTCTGGCCGAGATCGAGGCCGCCTTCGCGCCGCCCGCGTTCCGCGATGCGCCCGTCGCGGCCTTTGAGGCTGCTCATGCGGCCGACCCGGTGTTCCGCGCCTGGGCCGACACCAACCTCGCCCGGCACCGCAACCCGCAATACGCGATCGTCACGATCAGCCTGAAGGCGCATGGCGAGACGCCCGGCGATGCCACGGGCGACCAGATGCGCCTGATGGCGGACCTAGCCGAGCGCTATGGCCATGCGGAACTGCGGATCAGCCACGAGCAGAACGTGATCCTGCCGCATGTCCACAAGTCGGACCTGCCCGCCCTTCACGCCGCGCTGCGCCAGGCCGGACTGGCTACCGCCAACGTGGGCCTAATCTCGGACATCATCGCTTGCCCGGGGATGGATTACTGCGCGCTGGCAACCGCGCGCTCGATCCCCGTGGCGCAAGAGATCGCGCTGCGGTTCGACGAACTGAAGCTGGAGCATGAGATCGGGCCGCTCAAGATCAAGATCTCTGGCTGCATCAATGCCTGCGGGCACCACCATGTCGGGCATATCGGCATCCTCGGCCTCGACCGCGCAGGGGTCGAGAACTACCAGATCACGCTGGGTGGCGATCACACCGAGACGGCCGCCATCGGCGAGCGCGCCGGGCCGGGCTTTGCCTATGACGAGATCCTGCCCGCCATCGAGCGGATCGTGCAGGCCTATCTCGAGGTGCGCCTGCACCCCGAAGAGACCTTCATCGAGACCTACCGGCGCACCGGCATGGCGCCCTTCAAGGCGGCGCTCTACCCGGTGGAGGGCGCACAGGATGCCGCTTGATCCGGGCTTCTCGACCGTCGGCGACCGCGTGGCGTTGCTGAACGACCGCTACCGCCATCATGCCGCCGTTTCGGTGCTCGAACATGCGCTCGGCGACGAGGATGTCGGCCGAACCGCGCTTGTCTCATCCTTCGGGGCGGAGTCGGTCGTGCTATTGCACATGATCTCGGTCGTCGACCGCAGCCTGCCCGTGCTCTTCATCGACACGCAGATGCTGTTCGCCGAGACGCTGGCCTATCAGCGCGAGGTGGCGGAAAAGCTTGACCTCAACATCGTGACGCTCGCACCCGATCCGGCGGCACTTGCCATGGATGATCCCGACGACACGCTGCACCAGTTCAACACAGACGCCTGCTGTGCGATCCGCAAGACCGAACCGCTGGAGCGGGCATTGCGCGGCTTTGACGCCTGGATCACCGGGCGCAAGCGCTATCAGGGCAGCACGCGCGCGACCGTCGACTTCTTCGAGGCCGAGGGCGAGACCCGCATCAAGATCAACCCGCTCGCCCATTGGGGCAAAGAGGACCTGGTCGACTACATGGTCAACAACCGCCTGCCGCGCCATCCGCTGGTCGCCAAGGGCTATCCCTCGATCGGCTGCGCGCCCTGCACAAGCCCCGTGAAGCCGGGCGAGGATGAGCGCGCAGGCCGTTGGCGCGGAACGGCAAAGACGGAATGCGGCATCCACTTCATCGACGGCAAGGCGGTCCGCACGCCGGTGGAACAGGCAGGTGTGGCATGAGCGTGATCGTCACTGATACGGGCTTTGCGCCTGAAGACTGGCAGGGCGGCTTTGCGACGCTTGCCGAGGCGGACGAAACCGTGCCGGGCACGGCGCTCGATCTGGTGAACACCGATGATCCGACGCGGCTGTCGAACCGGTTGGGCGAGATCGGGCTGATCCGCATCACCTTTCCGGCCTTCAATGACGGGCGCGGCTTCACGCTGGCGCGCCGCTTGCGGACCATGGGCTTCACGGGGCGGTTGCGCGCGGCGGGGCCGGTGATCGCGGACCAATACGCCATGTTCCGCCGCACCGGCTTCGACGAGGTCGAGATCCCCGACGAGATTGCCGCCCGCCAGCCGTGGGAGCAGTGGCGGGCCCGCGCCGGCTGGCGCGCGCATGACTACCAGTCGCGGTTGAGGGCGTGACGAGCCCCGATTCGGCTGCCGCCGGGCGCAAGCTCGCAGGCAAGGGGCGCCGCGCGATCCTGATGGTCTGTACATCCGCCGACGCCGGTTCGCTCTTTCCACCGTTCCCTCTCTTCCGTAACACCCTCCAGGTGACCCCATGACCGACCAGGCTCCGATGACCCAATCCGCCCTTGCCGCCCGCCTGCCTGACGCGCAGACCGTGACATCGGTCACGCACTGGACGGACCGCCTCTTTTCGTTCCGCGTGACGCGGCCCGCCAGCTTGCGCTTCCGCTCGGGCGAGTTCGTGATGATCGGCCTGATGGGCGAGACCGGCAAGCCGTTGCTGCGGGCCTATTCCATCGCCTCGCCCTCGTGGGACGACGAGCTCGAGTTTTACTCGATCAAGGTGCCCGATGGACCGCTGACCTCGCGGCTGCAGCACATCCGCCCGGGCGACGACATCATCCTGCGTCCCAAGCCCGTGGGCACGCTCGTGCATGACGCGCTCTTGCCGGGCAAGCGGCTGTGGCTTCTTGCGACCGGCACCGGCATCGCGCCCTTCGCAAGCCTGATGCGGGACCCCGAGACCTACGAGAAGTTCGACCAGGTCATCATGATGCACACCTGCCGCGAGAAGGCGGAACTCGGCTATGGCCGCGCGCTGGTCGAAAGCCTGGAGAACGACCCGCTGATCGGCGAGATGGTTGCGGGCAAGCTGCTCTACTATCCGACCACCACGCGAGAGCCGTCACCCTTCATGGGCCGCATCACCGACAACCTTGCCAGCGGCAAGGTCCTTGCCGACCTTGGCCTGCCCGCAATCGACGCCGCCACGGATCGCGCGATGGTCTGCGGCTCGCTTGCGTTCAACATCGACGTGAAGGCGGTCCTCGAGGGCTTTGGCCTGCGCGAGGGGGCGAACTCGGACCCAAAGGAATATGTCGTCGAGAAAGCCTTCGTCGGCGACGGCATCTAGGCTTCTTCTGTCCCCAAGTATCCTCGGTGGAGGGGTCCGGGGAGGAGGCAGACGGCCTCCTCCCCGGCGTGCGGGATCAAAGACCCATCGCCTCGCGCAGCTGGTCCAGCACCATCTGGACAGCGGCCGGGTTGGTCTGCACCGACTCGTAGGTCGCGGTCAGCGTGTCCTTGACGGTCTGCGAGACGGGTGCATCGGCGATACGCTGCGTGATCTCGGCTGCGGTCAGCTGCGTTGCGTCCCAGATCATCGCGCCCGTGTCGGCGGCGGCACCGGCGGCTGCGGTCGCGGCCTCGCCCACGGCGGTCGCGGCTTCACCTGCGGCCTCGCCCACGGCAGTTGCAGCTTGGGTCGCGGCCTCGGTCGCAGCTTCTGTCGCGGCGTCCACGGTCGCGGCGGCTTCGGCAGCGGCAGCTTCGGCGGCAGCAGCGGCCTCGGTGGCGGCTTCGGCAGCGGCAGCCGCTTCGGCCTCGGCGGCGGTGGCTGCTTCGGCGGCAGCGGCCTCGACGGCGGCAGCCTCTTCGGCCGCGCGCTGCGCGGGCACGACGCTGAATTGGTAATAGGCTCCGGCCGCCAGCGCCACGAGCACCGCGGCGATCAGGATCGGTCTGTTCATCTTTGTCTCCCTCACCGGGGGATGTTCCCCCCGCGGCGCATATGGCAGGTCGCGCTTCGCTTTGTAAGGGCTGCGGGCGGGCTTTCCGTGGATCAGAACCGCCGATTTCGCGGTTGAAAGCCGCCCCTGCGGGGTCTATCTTGCCCCCGCCTGAGAAACTGCACAAGGAACGACGCCATAGCTCGCAGACCCCACAATGCCCCGCCGCAGCGCGACACCGGCCCCCGGGTGAACGACCGAATCCGATCGCCGGAGATCCGTCTGATCGGGGCCGACGGAGAGAATGTCGGCGTGGTCACCCCGGCCCGCGCCATGGTGATGGCCGCCGAGGCTGGCCTCGATCTGGTCGAGATCTCGCCGAACGCGGAACCGCCCGTCTGCAAGATCATGGATTTCGGCAAGTTCAAGTACGAGAACCAAAAGCGCGAGGCCGAGGCGCGCAAGAAGCAGAAGATCATCGAGATCAAGGAGATCAAGTTCCGCCCCGGAACCGATACCCATGACTACGAGGTCAAGATGCGCTCGGTGATGAAGTTCCTCGAAGAGGGCGACAAGGTGAAGGTCACCCTGCGCTTCCGGGGCCGCGAGATGGCGCACCAGCAGTTGGGCCTAGAATTGTTGAACCGCGTCGCGGGCGATGTGGGCGAGAATGGCAAGGTCGAGAGCATGCCACGCCTCGAAGGCCGTCAGATGGTCATGATGATCGGCCCGAAATAGGGCCGGGGTATCGGGGGCCGCGCGCCCCCACGCCCTGCCGGTCAGCAGGGCGCGACGCGCAACTCTTCCAGACCGTGAAAGTGGTAGACATCCGCATAGCGGGGTCTGCCGACCAGCCGTAGGTGCGGCAGCCGCTCGAACAGCACCGACAGCGCGACCCGCATCTCGAGCCGCGCGAGCGGTGCGCCGACGCAAAAGTGCAGGCCTGCGCCGAAGGCCGCGTGGGGCCGGGCGGGGCGGTCGGGCAGGAACCGCCCCGGTTCGTCCCAGGCCTGCGGGTCGCGGTTGGCCCCCGCCAGCAGCAGCCCCACCTCATCGCCGCGCCGAAAGGTCGTACCCATCACCGCGACTGTCTCGTAGGCGTGTCGCCGGAAAAGGTGCAGCGGCGGATCGAAGCGCAGCACCTCCTCGATCGTGGCCTCGACGCCGTCCGGGGCGAGCGCGCCCGCCGGGCTCCCCGCCTCGAGCAGCGCCTTCACGCCGTTGCCGATGCTGTGGACGGTCGCCTCGTGGCCTGCGTTCAAGAGAAGGATGCAGGTTGCGATCAGCTCGTCCGCCGTCAGCGTCTCGCCGTCCGCCTCGGCATCGAGGAGATGCGTGATGAGATCGTCGCGCGGATCGCCCCGGCGCGCCTCGACATGGGCGCGCAGGAAGGCGGTGAAAGCGAGCGTGGCTGCGACGGCGCGATCCTCGGCGGCGCGGCTGCGGCCCGCCTGATACATGCCCACCATCGCGTTCGACCAGGCCAGCAGATCGGGGGCGCGGTCCTCGGGCACGCCCAGAAGGCGGGCGATGACGAT
>JANPJD010000006.1:0-1991 GCA_031425325.1 Rhodobacterales bacterium
GCGAAGCTGACCGCGAGCTTGTAGTCGGTCGACAGAAGCTGCACGAGCGCGTCCGGTGCCCAGCCCTCGGGTGCGAGATAGCCCAGCACCTTCTTCCACGCATAGGTCACCATCACCTCGCTGAATGCGATGACGAAGCCGCCCGCAATGGCCCCCAGCGGATTACCGAGGCCCCCCACAACGGCAGCCGCGAAGATCGGCAGCAGCAACTGGAAATAGGTGAAGGGCTTGTAGCTCTTGTCGAGGCCGTAAAGCACGCCCGCGATCACTGCCAGTGCAGAGGCGATGATCCAGGTTACGGCCACGACCCGCTCGGGGTTGATGCCGGACAGCAGGGCGAGATCCTCGTTGTCGGAAAAGGCGCGCATCGACTTGCCCGTCCGAGTGCGGTTCAGGAACCAGAAAAGCCAGCCCACCACGATCACCGCGACGCCCAGCGTCAACGCCTGCGTCGACTTGATCGCCAGGCCCTCGGCAAGGCCCGTGGCCGTCTTGAAATCACCCGCCGAGATCACGAAACGCGCGCCGTCCGCAAAGGTCTGCTCGTCGACCCCGATGATGAAGCGGGTGATCCCGTTCATCACGAAGGTGACGCCCAGCGAGACGATGACAAGGATCGAGGTTGCGACCTTCTGCTTGCGGTAGAAGCGGTAGACGAGCCGGTCCGTGCCCAGCACGAATGCCGCCGTGACCGCAATTCCGACGGGCAGCGCCAGAAGCGCCGTCGGCAGCGGCCCGAAGGTGATGCCCGCGGCCTGCAACCCCCATGTGCAGAGGATGACCACCATCGTGCCGAAGGCCATCGTGTCGCCATGCGCGAAGTTCGAGAAGCGCAGGATGCCGTAGATCAGGGTGACGCCGAGCGCCCCGATCGCCAGCTGTGCGCCATAGGCGACGGCCGGAACGAAGACGAAGTTCGTGAAGGCCACAAGGGCGTTGAGCATGTCCATCAGCGGCAGGCCCCTGCGACGGATGATCCTGCCATCACGAGCCCGACCTCTGGCAGGGACCCGTCAGAACCGCGCCATCGGACAAGTCGGGGAAGGCCTGCGTCATCACATAGCTCGCCTTGTCCTTCGCCAGCACGATCACCCAGAAGCCCTGATCCGTCGGAACGTGGTAGACGTTGCGCGTCAGGGCCTTGATCCGCTGGGTATCGCCCAGCCCCTCGACAACGGCGGTAGCGCCGTCTGCCGACGGGGTGATGTAAAAGCCGCCCGCACGGTTGTTGTAGCACCTGTCGGCCGTGTAGCAGGCGACGGTTTCGGTGCAACCCAGGCGGATGCTTTCGGCAAATGCCGGGACCGACAGGCCGGTGAACAGGGTCAGCGCAACGGCCGATACGGATCGCAGCTTCATAGTCATCCCCCCAGAAACGTGCGGCGCACTTCCGGGTCGGCCAGCAGCGCGGCCCCGGTGTCGGTGAAGCGGTTGGCACCCTGCACGAGCACATAGCCCTTGTCGGCGATCTCGAGCGCCTGGCGGGCGTTCTGCTCGACCATCAGGATGCTGATGCCGGTGCGGGCGACCTCGATGATGCGGTCGAACAACTCGTCCATCACGATGGGGCTGACCCCGGCGGTCGGCTCGTCCAGCATCAGGACCTTCGGCTGGGTCATCAGTGCGCGACCGACCGCGACTTGCTGGCGCTGGCCGCCGCTGAGTTCCCCCGCGGCCTGGCGGCGCTTGGCCTTGAGGATCGGGAACAGATCGAAGATCTGCTCCATCGTCGCCTTGATGTCGTCGCGGCGCAGGAAAGCCCCCATCTCGAGGTTTTCCTCGACCGTCATCGAGGTGAAGATGTTCTGGGTCTGCGGCACGAAGGCCATGCCCTTGGCGACCCGGTCCTGCGGCGAAAGCGCTGTGATGTCCTCGCCGTCCAGGCGCACATGGCCGTCGCGCAGGCGCAGCATCCCGAAGACTGCCTTCATCGCGGTCGACTTGCCCGCGCCGTTGGGGCCGACGATGACCGCGATCTGGCCCTTCTCGAC
>JANPJD010000007.1:0-36337 GCA_031425325.1 Rhodobacterales bacterium
GAAGGTCCTTGGCGTCGATCTGCGCGCCCGGGGCGACGTGCAGGGCCTTGACCACGGCGGGGCGGTCGGCGTGCAGGCCCGTCTCCATCTTCATGGCCTCGATGGTCAGCAGAAGGTCGCCCGCCTTGACCTTCTGCCCGACGCTGACGGCCACACTCGCGACCGAGCCCGGCATGGGTGCGCCCACGTGGGCGGGGTTACCTTCGGCGGCCTTGGGGCGGGCAGCGGTGCGGGCCTTGATGGCGCGGTTCGGCACGCGGATCACTCGGGGTTGGCCGTTCAGCTCGAAGAACACGCGGACGTCACCGTCGTCGGTCGTCTCGCCCACCGCCTGAAGACGGATCTCGAGTGTCTTGCCGGGGTCGATTTCGGCGGTGATCTCTTCGCCCGGCTCCATCCCGTAAAAGAAGGTGCGCGTGGGCAGCACCCGCACCGGGCCGTAATTGCGGTGGCGCGCGCGGTAATCCATGAAGACCTTGGGATACATGAGGTAGCCCGCGAGATCCTCGTCATCGACCGTCTCGCCCTGCGCGTCGTCTTCGTCGAGGCCGAGATCGGTCGCAAGCCGCGTCCGTGTCGCCTCGAGGTCGACAGGCGGCAGATGCGCGCCGGGACGGTCGGTCAGGGGCGTGTCGCCCTTCAGCACCTTGCGCTGGATCGCCTCGGGCCAGCCGCCATGGGGCTGGCCAAGGTTGCCGCGCAGCATGTCGACGACCGAGTCGGGGAAGGCCACGTCGACCGCCGGGTCCTCGACCTCGGCGCGGGTCAGGCCCTGGGCCACCATCATCAGGGCCATGTCGCCCACCACCTTGGACGAGGGCGTGACCTTCACGATGTCGCCGAACATCTGGTTCACGTCGGCATAGGTCTGCGCCACCTCGTGCCAGCGGTCCTCGAGCCCGAGGCTGCGGGCCTGCGCCTTGAGGTTGGTGAACTGGCCGCCGGGCATCTCGTGCAGGTAGACCTCGGAGGCGGGGGCGGGCAGGCCGCTTTCGAAGGCCGCATACTGGTCGCGGACCTGCTCCCAATAGTTCGACAGCCTGCGGATCGCCGCGATGTCGAGGCCGGTGTCCCGCTCGGTATGGCGCAGGGCCTCGACGATTGACCCGAGACAGGGCTGCGAGGTGCCGCCCGAGAAGGCGTCCATCGCGGCGTCGACGGCATCGACGCCCGCGTCGCAGGCGGCAAGGATCGTGGCCGCCCCCGCGCCGCTGGTGTCATGCGTGTGAAAGTGGATCGGAAGGCCGACCTCCTGCTTCAGCGCCTTGATCAGGATGCGCGCACTGGCAGGCTTCAAGAGGCCCGCCATGTCCTTGAGGCCCAGCACATGCGCGCCCGCCGCCTTCAGTTCCTGCCCCATCGCGACGTAATACTTGAGGTCGTACTTCGAGCGCGCGGGGTCCAGCAGGTCGCCCGTGTAGCAGATCGAGCCTTCGCAGACCTTGTTCGCCTCGATCACCGCGTCCATCGCGACGCGCATGTTCTCGACCCAGTTCAGGCTGTCGAATACGCGGAACACGTCCACGCCCGCGCGCGCCGCCTCGGCCACGAAGAAGCGCACCACATTGTCGGGGTAGTTGGTGTACCCGACGCCGTTCGAGGCGCGCAGCAGCATCTGCGTCATCACGTTCGGCATCAGGGCGCGCAACTCTCGCAGCCGCTGCCACGGACATTCCTGAAGGAAGCGGTAGGCCACGTCGAAGGTGGCTCCGCCCCAGCACTCGACGCTGAAAAGCTGCGGCAGGTTCGCGGCATAGGCGGGGGCCACGCGGATCATGTCGATCGAGCGCATCCGGGTCGCAAGCAACGACTGGTGGCCGTCGCGCATGGTCGTGTCGGTAATCAGCACCTTGGTCTGCTGGCGCATCCAGTCGGCGACAGCCTGCGGGCCCTTCTGTTCCAGCAGGTTGCGGGTGCCGTAGGCGGGTTCGGCGAGGGCGGCGGGCGGCTTGGGGGTGCGGACCTCGGCTGGGGGCTTGGGGCGGCCCGCCGTCTCGGGGTGGCCGTTCACGGTGATGTCCGCGATGTAGGTCAGGATCTTTGTCGCCCGGTCGCGGCGCCTGCGGAACTGGAACAGATCAGGCGTCGTGTCGATGAACTTGGTCGTGTAGGTATTGTCGAGGAATGTCGGGTGCTTCAGCAGGTTGATGACGAAGTCGATGTTCGTGCTGACGCCCCGGATGCGGAACTCGCGCAAGGCCCGGTCCATGCGGGCGATTGCAAGCTCGGGCGTCTGCGCCCAGGCGGTGACCTTGACGAGAAGCGAGTCGTAGTAGCGGGTTATGACGCCGCCTGCATAGGCGGTGCCGCCGTCCAGCCGGATGCCCATGCCGGTCGCACTGCGATAGGCGGTCAGGCGGCCATAGTCGGGGATGAAGTTGTTCTGCGGGTCCTCGGTCGTCACCCGGCACTGGACGGCGTGGCCGTGCAGGCGGATGTCCTCTTGCCGCGCCATGCCGGTCGCCTCGGCCAGCGTCTTGCCCTCTTCGATCAGGATCTGGGCCTGAACGATGTCGATGCCGGTGACCTGTTCGGTCACCGTATGTTCGACCTGGATGCGGGGGTTGACCTCGATGAAGTAGAACTTGCCGGTGTCCATATCCATCAGGAACTCGACTGTCCCCGCGCACTCATAGCCGACATGCGCGCAGATGCGCCGGCCAAGATCGCAGACCTCGGCCCGCTGCTCGGGCGTGAGGTAGGGGGCGGGCGCGCGTTCGACGACCTTCTGGTTGCGCCGCTGTACGGTGCAGTCGCGCTCGAACAGATGGTAGATGTTGCCGTGCTTGTCGCCGAGGATCTGCACCTCGACGTGGCGCGCGCGCAGGATCATCTTCTCGAGATAGCCCTCGCCATTGCCGAAGGCGGCCTCGGCCTCGCGCCGTCCCTCGCGCACCTTGTCGGCCAGCTCGTCAGGCCCGCTGATGGGCCGCATGCCCCGTCCGCCGCCGCCCCAGGATGCCTTGAGCATCAGCGGATAGCCGACCGCGTCGGCCTGGCGCCGGATCTCGTCCATGTCGTCGCCAAGCACCTCGGTCGCGGGGATCACCGGAACGCCCGCCGCGATCGCCACGCGCCGCGCGCTCGCCTTGTCGCCAAGCGCGCGCATCGTCTCGGCGGTCGGGCCGATGAAGGTGATGCCCGCGCTTTCACAGGCATCGACGAGGTCCGGGTTCTCGGACAGAAGGCCATAACCCGGATGGATCGCGTCGGCCCCAGACAGCTTCGCCACGCGGATGATCTCGGGGATCGAGAGATAGGCCGCGACCGGCCCCAGCCCCTCGCCGATCCGGTAGGCCTCGTCCGCCTTGAAGCGGTGCAGGCCCAGCTTGTCCTCTTCGGCAAAGACGGCGACGGTCTTCTTGCCCATCTCGTTTGCGGCGCGCATGACGCGGATGGCGATCTCGCCCCGGTTGGCGATCAGGATCTTGCGGAAGGTCGGCATGGGCGGCTCCGGGACAGGGCGCACGAAAGGCAGCGCACCCGCGTCACCTTAAGCACGCTGCGGTGCAGCGCAAGCCGGATGGAGCAGGGAAATGGTGCTGCAAGAGAGGATTGAACTCTCGACCTCACCCTTACCAAGGGTGTGCTCTACCACTGAGCTACTGCAGCGCCGGGGGCCGATGCGGCCTCGGGCGGCTGATTAGACGCAATCGGGGGGCCACGCAACATCATTCTGGCAGGCCAACTGGACCCCGGCAGGCCAGTGGGATAGAAGCGCGCCATGACGGAGGGCGGTGACGCAGGCAGGCGCGGACAGGCGGGGCGGGGTGCGCCCCCGACCCGCGAGGCTCGGCTGAAGGCGGCGCTTAAGGCCAACATGGCGCGTCGCAAGGCGCAGGGTCGGGCCCGCGCCGTCGAGGGCGGGCAGGACGCGGTCTCCGGCCGGGAGGGCGATCATCGCCCCGATCCGGACCGGCAAGAAGACGGGAACGGTTGAGGGGCAGATGGATTCGATACTTGTGCGGGGCAACGGTCCCCTGAGGGGCCAGATCCCCATCGCCGGGGCAAAGAACGCCTGCCTGACCCTGATGCCCGCGACGCTGCTGACAGACCAGCCGCTGACGCTGACCAACGCGCCGCGCCTGTCGGACATCCGCACCATGACGCAACTCCTCCAGTCGCTGGGGGCAGAGGTCGCGACCTTGCAGAACGGGCAGGTGCTTGCCCTGTCCTCGCATGACCTGAGCAACCATACGGCCGACTACGATATCGTCCGCAAGATGCGCGCCTCGATCCTTGTGCTCGGGCCGATGCTGGCGCGCGACGGGCATGCCGTGGTCTCGCTGCCGGGCGGCTGCGCCATCGGCGCGCGCCCCGTCGACCTGCATCTGAAGGCGCTCGAGGCGATGGGGGCCGAGCTTGACCTGCGCGAGGGCTACGTCCATGCCCGCGCACCGGGCGGGCGTCTGCGCGGTGCGGTGGTCGAGTTCCCGATCGTGTCGGTCGGGGCGACCGAGAATGCGCTGATGGCGGCCACCCTCGCGCGTGGCACCACGGTGCTGTGCAACGCCGCGCGCGAACCCGAGATCGTCGATCTCGCGCAATGTCTGCGCCGCATGGGCGCGCAGATCGAAGGCGAGGGCACCTCGACCATCACCATCCAGGGTGTCGATGCGCTGTCGGGGGCGACGCACCCCGTGGTGGCGGACCGGATCGAGCTTGGCACCTACATGCTGGTTCCGGCCATCTGCGGCGGCGAGGTCGAATGCCTCGGCGGGCGGATCGACCTTGTGGGCGCGTTCTGCGAGCGTCTGGACGCCGCCGGGATCAGCGTCGAGGAAACACCGCGCGGCCTCAAGGTCTCGCGCGGCAACGGGCGGGTCGGGGCGGTCAATGTGGTGACCGAACCCTTCCCCGGCTTTCCGACCGACCTTCAGGCGCAGATGATGGCGCTTCTCTGCACGGCAGACGGAACATCGGTGCTGGAGGAGCGTATCTTCGAGAACCGCTTCATGCATGCGCCCGAGCTTGCCCGGATGGGGGCGCGGATCGACGTGCAGGGCGGCACCGCGACGGTGACGGGGGTCGAGAGGTTGAAGGGCGCGCGTGTCATGGCGACCGATCTGCGGGCCTCGGTCTCGCTGATCCTTGCGGCCCTCGCGGCCGAGGGCGAGACCGTGGTGAGCCGCGTCTACCATCTCGACCGGGGCTACGAGCGGGTAGAAGAAAAGTTGTCGGCCTGCGGCGCGCTGATCGAACGGATCGCCGCCTGATGGCCGATGCGCGGTTCGAGGAGGGCGGCGAGGCCCCGCTGCATCTCGTGGCCGAGGATGCGGACGACCTGCGGGTCATTGCGGCACTGGTGCAGGACGCGGTGTTTCCCATCACCGAGATGCGCTGGGATCGCCGTCGCCGCCGCTTCTCGCTTCTGGTGAACCGCTTCCGCTGGGAGGACCGCGACGCCGCCGAGCGCGCCGGGCGCGGCTACGAGCGGGTGCGGTCGCTTCTGGTGGTGGACGAGGTCATGTCGGCCCGCTCGCACGGGATCGATCGGGGCGACCGGGACGTGGTCCTGTCGTTGCTGGCCATAGGGTTCGCGCCCGGCCCGGATGGGACCGGGTGCCTGACGCTGACGCTGGCGGGCGACGGCGCGATCGCGCTCGACGTCGAGGCGCTGGGTGTCACGCTGCGCGACGTGACGCGCCCCTATCTCGCGCCCTCGGGAAAGGTCCCCGACCACCCGGCGTGACCTGTGCTGCGCGAGGACGCGGGGGGCCAGCCCCCCGCACCCCCCGGGGTATTTCTGCCGAAACGAAGCCTAAAGGGCGGCTTGAGGCGGGTCGCGCCCCGGGCTAGATGCGCTGCGTGGTCAGGAGTGTGCCGATGCCCGTTTTCCTCGACAGTGCCCAGCCTGGCTTTGAGGAGGCCTTCGCCCGGCTGCTTGGGGCCAAGCGCGAGGAGGCGGAGGATGTCGACGCGACGGTCGCGGGCATCATCGCCGATGTGCGCGCGCGGGGCGATACAGTGCTGCTGGAGCTGACCCGCCGCTTCGACCGGATGGACCTTTCGGCCGATGGTCTGGCCGTGACCCCCGCCGAGGTCGACGTGGCCATCGCGGAGGTCGATCCCGCGGACCGCGCGGCGCTCGTCCTCGCGGCCGAGCGCATCCGTGCCTATCACGAGCGCCAGCGCCCCGAGGACATATCTTGGCAGGACGACACGGGGGCGACGCTCGGCTGGCGCTGGACGGCCGTCGCGAGTGCGGGGCTTTATGTGCCGGGGGGGACGGCGTCCTATCCGTCCTCGGTGCTGATGAACGCGATCCCCGCGCGGGTCGCAGGGGTGGGCCGGTTGGTGATCGCCTGTCCGACGCCTGACGGGGCGGTCAACCCGTTGGTGCTTTTGGCCGCGCGTCTGGCGGGCGTCGACGAGATCTACCGGATCGGCGGCGCGCAGGCCATCGCGGCGCTCGCCTACGGGACCGAGACGATCCGGCCGGTCGACAAGATCACCGGCCCTGGCAATGCCTGGGTGGCGGCGGCCAAGCGGCGGGTTTTCGGGCGCGTCGGGATCGACATGATCGCGGGGCCGTCCGAAATTCTCGTGATCGCTGACGAAGGCAACGACCCGGACTGGATCGCGCTCGACCTTCTGAGCCAGGCCGAGCATGACGAGAGCGCGCAGTCGATCCTGATCACGACCGATGCGGGTTTCGGTCGGGCAGTCGCGGCGGCGGTGGACAGGCTTCTGCCGGGCCTTGCGCGCCGGGCCATCGCGGGCGCGAGCTGGCGGGACAATGGTGCCGTGATCGTCGTGCGGGATCTGGCCGAGGCTGCGGCGCTGTCCGACCGGATCGCGCCCGAACACCTGGAGCTTTGCGTGGCCGACCCCGATGCGCTGGCCGCGCGGATCACCCATGCGGGGGCGATCTTTCTCGGGGCATGGACACCCGAGGCGATCGGCGATTACGTTGGTGGGCCGAACCACGTGCTGCCGACCGCACGCTCGGCACGGTTCTCGAGCGGGCTTTCGGTGATGGATTTCCTCAAGCGCACGACCCTTGCCCGGATGACCCCCGCGAGCCTTGCCGCGATCGGCCCCGCGGCCGAGCGCCTGGCCCAGTCCGAAGGGCTTGGCGCGCACGGCCTGAGCGTGCGGGCGCGGCTGACGCGGCTGAACAGCTAAAGCCTGCTGTGCGAGAAGTTACTCTGCTTCAAGGCACCAAGTGAATGCACTCTGCGAAGGCTGCCATTCAACTACCAGTTCACGATCAAGCATGTCTTTAGCGAAGGGAAGCATTCGATCTGAACGGAAACGGCTAATCTCAGCAACGACTCTTCCGGAAAATGCATCATAGCTCACATCTCTAACTTCTATGGCCAACCCCGGCGGGTATAGTTTTTCTGCTCGAGCTTTTGCGGCTTCACCAAGTTCCTTCTCACGCTCACAATCTGGCCTGAAAATCTCTGGAGCATCGATACCTCTGACTCTAACTGAGTACTCAGCCCTCAGTCCCGGCCACAATGCCACGTTTACATCTATGGTATCGCCGTCGATCACCCTGACGACCTCTGCGCTGTAGGGCCCCTCGAACAACGTGCCTTTGCTTGTTACATCAACCTGTGCGTTGACCGAACCACCAAACAGGAACGTCAGGCCCAAAGTTAAGATTATAGCGATCTTGCACTGATGCATGCATCTATCTCCTAGTTGAACAGCGTGAATGGTGCATTCCGATGGGTTCAGAAGCAAGTCAGGCCAGTCGACGTTTCTGACCTCCTTGCCAACAACCTTTTCATCATGCATCGCTGCCGCATCCTGTTAGGTCGCTTTTGCATGAACCGCCTCTGTCACATCGAGATCGACGAGCGGGGGCTGGTGCGGCCGACGCCCGAGATCGAGCAGGAGCGGCGGGTGGCGATCTTCGACCTGCTGGAGGATAACTCGTTCGCCTTGCCGCAGCGCCCCGACAAGCCGGTGCCGCCGGGGCCGTACCGCCTGGGCCTTGCGATCCGCGAAGGACGGCTGGTGTTCGAAATCGCCGACGAAGCGGCCGAGCGGGTGGGGGCCTTCCATCTGTCGCTGGGGCCGTTCCGGCAGGTGGTGAAGGACTATTTCCAGATCTGCGAGAGCTACTTCGAGGCCGTGAAGCGTCTTCCCCCGAGCCAGATCGAGGCGATCGACATGGCGAGGCGCGGCATTCACAACGAAGGCGCACGCGTCCTGCAGGAAAGGCTGCAGGGCAAGGCCGAGGTCGACATCGACACCGCGCGGCGTCTTTTCACGCTGATCTGCGTCCTGCACTGGGGCTGAGGGTGGCAGAAACTCCACGCGCCTTTCCAACCTCGGTGCTGTTCTGCTGCGACCACAATGCAGTGCGCTCGCCCATGGCCGAGGGTCTGATGAAGCAGATGTACGGGCAAAGGGCATATGTGCAGTCGGCGGGTGTACGAAACGACATGGAAGTGGATGGCTTCTCGGTCGCCGTCTGTCAGGAGATGGGGATCGAGCTGAGCCGCCACCGGTCGCGCAGCTTCGAGGAGATGCAGGAATGGGGCGATGACCTGTCGCAGTTCGACCTGATCGTTGCGCTGTCGCCCGCAAGCCAGAGGCAGGCGCTTGAGTTGACGCGCTACAACCATCTCGAGGTCGAGTATTGGCCGATCCTCGATCCCACGGGCCTTGGCGAGAGCCGCGAGGCGAAACTTGCGAGCTATCGCCAGACGCGGGACCAGATCCGCGCCCGGATGCTGGAGCGGTTCGGCCCGCCGAGCGAGCCGGGTCCCGGCCGGACCTGAGCCCTGACGGAGAGACCAAGGATGACCTATTCCCCCCTGCCCGAAGGCGCGCTGGTCTGCTTCAAGGCCTATGACATCCGGGGGCGCCTTGGCCCCGACCTCGACGCGCCCATCGCCCGGCGGATCGGGCGGGCCTTTGCCGAAAGCCTGGGTGCGCGCCACGTCGTGCTGGGCCGCGACTGCCGCACCTCTTCCGAGACGCTGGCGGCTGCGGTTGCCGAAGGCCTGATCGAGGCGGGGGTCGAGGTACTCGACCTCGGTCTTTGCGGGACCGAGGAGATGTATTTCGCGACAAGCCACCTTGAGGCCTGCGGCGGGATCGAGGTGACCGCCTCGCACAATCCGATGGACTACAACGGCATGAAGCTGGTCCGGGCAGGCTCGGCCCCGCTCGACCCTGAGACGGGCCTTGGCGCGGTCCGGGCACTGGCGGAGTCGGGGGCGTTCGGTCCTGACAGGTCCGGGGGGCGGGTGGTTCCGGCTGGGGACACACGGGCGGCCTATGTGGCGCGAGTGCTGTCCTTTATCGACCTTGCGGCGCTGCGCCCGCTGACGATCCTTGTGAATGCGGGGAACGGGGCGGCCGGCCCGACCTTTGACGCCATTGCGGCCGCGCTTGCGGCGCGGGGTGCGCCGTTGCGGTTCGTGACGATGCATCATGCGCCCGATGGCAGCTTTCCGAACGGCATCCCGAACCCGCTTCTGCCCGAGAACCAGCCGGTGACCGCAGCGGCGGTGCGCGCGGCGGGGGCCGATTTCGGCGTCGCCTGGGACGGCGATTTCGACCGGTGCTTCCTGTTCGACCACGAGGGGACCTTCGTGCCGGGCGAGTATGTCGTGGGGCTCCTCGCGCAGACGTTCCTCGTGAAGGAGCCGGGGGCAACGATCATCCACGATCCGCGGGTCGTCTGGAACACCGTCGACGTGGTGGCGCGGGCTGGCGGCGTCGCCCATGCCTCGCGCACGGGTCATGCCTTCCTCAAGCAGGCAATGCGCGAGACGGGGGCCGTCTATGGCGGCGAGATGAGCGCGCATCACTATTTCCGCGACTTCATGGCCTGCGACAGCGGCATGATCCCCTGGCTTTTGATTGCCGAATTGCTGGGTCGCACCGGGCAAAGCCTCGCAAATCTGCTGGCCGAGGCGCGCGCCGCCTTTCCGTCGTCGGGCGAGATCAACTTCCGCGTCGCGGATGTCGCCTCGGCGATGGCCCGAGTTGAGGGCGAGCTTGCGGCACAGGCCTTGCGGATCGACCGTCTCGACGGGCTGTCGCTCGATTTCGGGGACTGGCGGCTGAACCTGCGGGCCTCGAACACCGAGCCCCTGCTGCGCCTCAACGTCGAGACGCGCGGTGATGCCCCGGCGCTGGCAGCGCATGTCGCGCGTCTGACGGCGCTGATCAAGGCCTAGCACAAGCTGGTCTGTAAGCCGCTTCGACGGGGCGCGGTGCCGCCCTGCGCGATTTCATAAAACTGAAAAGGTTCTGTTACGCGGCGGTCATGCGATGACGCGAGACGGGGGGTTCTAGCGACTTTCGAGGGGACCAAACCATGATGCGAACGATCAGCCTGACCTCAGTCCTCGCCCTGTCGGCGGGTGCCGGAGTGGCGCAGGAGATGAACTTCAACCGGATCGCGAGCTTTGCGACACCCGACAACATGGCAGCTGCCGAGGACAAGGCGCGGGCGAGTTCGGCCGAGATCATCGCGGCCTCGGGCGATGGGATGACCCTTGTCTACACCGACAGCCCGCTTGGCGTCGTCGGGCTGATCGACATCACCGACCCGGCGAACCCGCAGCCCAAGGGCAACATTGCCATGACGGGCGAGCCGACCGCCGTTTCGGTCCGCGACAACGCGGCCTTCATCGCGGTCAATACCTCGGAGAGCTTCGTGAGCCCCGGCGGGCATCTGCTGCAACTCGACCTTGCCAGCGGCGAGACGGTTGCGGAATGCGATCTTGGCGGCCAGCCAGACTCGACGGCGCTGGCACCCGACGGCTCTTTCGTGGTCGTCGCGATCGAGAACGAGCGTGACGAGGATGCGGGCGAGGGCCGCGTGCCGCAGATGCCTGCGGGCTACATTGTGATCGTGCCGCTTGCGGACGGCATCCTGGCCTGCGAACGACTTGTGAAGGCCGACGTGACCGGGTTGGCCGGGATCGCGCCCGAAGACCCCGAGCCTGAGTTTGTGGACGTGTCGCCTGCCGGCGAGATCGCGGTCACCTTGCAGGAGAACAACCACATCGTCGTGCTCGATGCGACCGGCACCGTCCTGTCGCATTTCAGCGCCGGAGCGGTCACACTTGACGGCATCGACACGGCCGAAGATGGCCGGATCGACTTCAGCGGGTCGACGGCGGATGTCCCGCGCGAGCCCGACGCGCTTCAGTGGATCGACGGCGATCACTTCGTGGTGGCGAACGAAGGCGACATGGACGGCGGATCGCGCGGGTTCACCGTGTTCCGCAAGGACGGCACGGTCGTGCATGAAAGCGGCCCGTCCTTCGAGCATGCCATGGCCGAGATCGGGCACTATCCCGAGGGACGGTCCGACGCCAAGGGTGTCGAGCCCGAAGGGATGGAGGTCGCCACCTTCGCCGGCGTGCCGATGATGTTCCTTCTGTCCGAGCGCGGCTCGGTCGTCGGGGTTTACGACCTTGCCGACCCGGCAAATCCGGCGCTGCGGCAGATCCTTCCCTCCGCCATCTCGCCCGAGGGGGTCGTGGCGATCCCGTCGCGCGATCTTCTGGCGGTGGCGAACGAGGTGGACCTTGGCGAGGATGGGCTCGCCCGCGCGCATGTCACGATCTATCAGCGTCAGGCTGCACCGGCCTCGTACCCGCATCTGACGTCGGCGGGCCTGTCCGAGGATGGCCGCCCGGTCGGCTGGACAGCCAATTCCGGCATGGTTGCCGATGGTGGCTTCGTCTGGTTCGTCAACGACAGCTACCTCGGCGCGCAGCCGTCGATCTTCAAGGTCGATGTGACGCAGACGCCCGCGCGGATCGTCGAGGTGATCCGGGTGACCCGTGACGGGATGCCCGCGCAGAAGCTCGACATCGAGGGTATCGCGCTTGATGGCGAGGGCGGCTTCTGGCTGGCCTCCGAGGGGCGGACCGACCGGTTGATCCCGCACGCGCTTTACCACGTCAACGCCGACGGCTCGATCGAGGAAGAGATCGCCTTCCCGCCGGAACTGCTTGCGGTCGAGACGCGGTTCGGGGCCGAGGGGGTTGCGCGGATCGGCAACGTGCTGTGGATCGCGATGCAGCGTGAGTGGGGCGACGATCCGGCGAACCATGCCAAGCTCGTCTCCTACGACATCGAGGCGGGCGAATGGGGGGCCGTCCACTATCCCAAGGCCGAGCCGACGACTGGCTGGGTCGGGCTGTCCGAGATCACCGCGCATGGCGACTTCGTCTACATCGTGGAGCGTGACAACCTGGTGGGCGACGCGGCGGTGACGAAGAAGATCTTCCGCGTGCCCGTCGCCGACCTTGCCCCGGCACCGCTGGGTGGCGCGCTTCCCGTTGTCACAAAGGAGGAGGTCCGCGACCTTCTGCCGGACCTGACCGCGACTGGCGGCTATGTTCTGGACAAGGTCGAAGGCCTTGCGATCCTCGAGGACGGCACGGTCTGGGCTTCGACCGACAATGACGGTGTGGACGACCACTCGGGCGAGACGCGGCTCTGGTCGTTCAAGCTTGACTGACCGGGGTAGGAAGGGGTTCGCCCCTTCCTGCCAGACGGCCAACCTGTCGCACCGCTTACCGTGGCAGGCGGCGATTGCTGAAAGAAGGAAGGCCGGGCAGTGCCCGGCCTTTGTCTTGAGCGACCGTGTGGGATCAGGCCATCCGGCCGCGCCCTGCGGCGCGATGCGCGCCCCCGTGCCGAGGCCGGCGAGAGGGAAGTGCTGCGGGAACTGCCGCACCCCATGAAGCAACGGCGAAGCCTGCTATGCAGATCAGACCGTGGTCCTTCGGCTGCGCTTGACCAGCGCGAACTCGGGGCACCTGCAGGTCCAGCCGGACTCTGTCGGTTGCAAGATTGCGTTCGGCGCCGACCGTTGTCCCAGCCTCGAGTGGCCTGTGGCAGGGGTGGCTGCGAAATCGTACCTGTTGCGCGATGCGTCTCTGCGATCAGACGGTTGTCGCCCTTTGTGACAGCGGTGTAGACACAGTCGCAGCGGCAAGGGGTGCAATACCAGTGGGCCGGTCTTTACGCACAGTTCCGTTGATCGTGGTGCTTTGCCTTCTGGGCATCGTCGGAACTGCCTTGTTCGCGCTGCAGATGGCGCGAGGCGTCTATCTGGACGAAGCCCGGCAGCGCGCGGAAGCCACGCTCGACCTGACGCTGAAGGTTTTGGACGGGCATTTGCAGCGCTTTCAGTCGGTGCCCGACCTGCTGGCCGACAGCGACATCCTGCGTGCCGTGCTCGACGCGCCGGACGACCCCGCGGGGCGGATGGCCCTCAACATCTGGCTGGCCCGCAAGAGCGCGCAACTCGACACCCTCGATATCTATGTGATGACGCCCGACGGGCTGACCATCGCCGCATCGAACCATGACCGCACCGACAGCTTCGTCGGCGAGACCTTCAGCTACCGCCCCTACTTCCAGAATGCCCTGGCTGGGTCGAAAGGCCGCTTCTATGCAATCGGCACGACGTCTGGGGTGCGGGGCTACTACTTCGCCTCGCCCGTCCGGGGGCAGACCGGCACGATCACCGGGGTGGTCGCCGTCAAGATCGGGCTCGATGTCATCGAGGCCGAATGGCGGTCCCAGGAAGCGCGGATCGTCGTGACCGATCCCGAGGGCATCGTCTTCCTGTCGTCCTATCCCGACTGGCTCTATCAGGGGTTGCTGCCGCTGACACCCGAGCGGCTGACGCGGACGCGAGAGTCGCGGCGCTATGCCGACATCGTGCCGGTGCAATTGCCCCACCGCCTGGTAGAGGACGGCGGCACCGCCCGGATCAGTCTGGCCGACGCAGATGGCACCGAGCACGAATACATCCTTGCAAGCGAGTTGTTGCCGCGCGCGGACATGACGGTGCGGGTGCTGCTGGATACGCGCGCCGTTCATGCGCAGACGCGGCTGGCCGTGCTGACGGTGATGCTGTTTCTGGGCGCACTCGGCGCGGGCGTAGGGGTGGTGCTGCAACGGCGGGCGCGGCTGGCCGAACGCTTTGCCTTGCAGGAACAGGCCAAGGTCGAGCTCGAGCATCGCGTGGCGCAGCGCACCGCCGACCTAGCCCGCGTGAACACCCTGATCGAAGCCGAGGTGGCGGAACGCCGGGCGACCGAAGCGGAACTGCGCCGGACGCAAGGCGATCTCGTGCAGGCGGGCAAGTTGGCGGCGCTGGGGCAGATGTCGGCCGCGCTGAGCCACGAGATCAACCAGCCGCTGGCCGCCGCGCGCAACTATGCCGACAGCGCGGCCATCCTTCTGGATCGCGGCGAGGTCGGGCGCGCGCGGGGCAACATCGACCAGATCCTGTCGCTGATCGACCGCATGGCCACCATCGCCCGTCACCTGCGGAATGTGGCGCGTAAGCCGGATAAGCCGCTGAAGGACATCGTGCTGGCCGAGGCGGTGGCCGAAGCCCTCGCCCTGACGGCTTCTCGTCTGGCGGGCGTCACGGTGGTTCAGGACGTGCCGACCGACCTGGCTTTGGTGCGCGGTGGGCCGGTCCGGCTGCAGCAGGTCCTCGTCAACCTTCTGTCGAACGCAGCCGATGCCGTCGAGGGGGTCGCGGATGCCCGCATTGCCATCGCGGCGCAGGTCCGGGCCGGACGTGTGCATCTGACGGTCCAGGACAACGGGCCCGGTGTGCCCGCCGCGATTGCAGACCGGATATTCGATCCCTTTTTCACAACCAAGCGCGTGGGCTCGGGCCTCGGCCTTGGATTGTCGATCTCTTACAACATCATGAAGGATTTCGGCGGCGATCTTCTGGTGGCAAATGCGCCCGAGGGTGGGGCCGTCTTCACGGTCGAGCTTGCCATCGCCCGTGCAAGGGCCGAGGCGGCGGAATGAGGCGCGCCCGCGTCCTTCTGGTCGACGACGATGCCGCGATGCGGGCTTCGACCGAGCAGGCGCTCGAGCTGGCCGGGCTCGAGGTTGGGTGCTTCGGGTCCGCCGAAGAGGTGCTCGACCATGCTGGGCCGGGGCTGAACGGCGTCGTGCTTAGCGACATCAGGATGCCGGGCATGGACGGCATGACGCTGCTGCAACGTCTGCGTGATCTTGACCCGGACCTCCCCGTGATCCTGATCACCGGCCACGCCGAGGTGCAGCTTGCGGTCGAGGCCATGCGGCGCGGGGCCTATGACTTCATCGAAAAGCCCTTCGCCACCCAAAGCCTGATCGCCGTGCTGCGCCGTGCGATGGAGCATCGGACGCTGGTCCTCGAGAACCGCCGCTTGCGGGCGGCGGCGGGGCAGCGCGACGACCTCGAGGTGCGCCTGCCGGGACGGTCGGCCGCGATGATCGACCTGCGCTTCCGGCTGAGGACGATCGGTGCGTCCGAGGCGGATGTGCTGATCGTCGGGCCAACCGGCGCAGGCAAGGAGGTGGTCGCACGGGCGATGCACGATCTTTCGCCGCGCGCCGCCAAGCCCTTCGTCGCGGTGAACTGTGCTGCCCTGCCTGCCGCGATGATCGAGTCCGAGTTGTTCGGCCACGAGGCCGGGGCCTTTCCCGGCGCGATGCGGGCCCGTTTCGGGCGATTTGAGCATGCGCGCGGCGGCACCGTGCTGCTTGACGAGGTGGGCCAGATGCCGCTCGACGTGCAGGCCAAGCTTCTGCGCGTCCTGCAAGAGCGCATGATCACGCGGCTTGGGTCGAACGATGCGATCCCGCTCGATGTGCGCTTCATCGCGACCAGCAAGACCGACCTTGCGGCCGATGTCGCGCGCGGGACGTTCCGCGAGGACCTGTACTGGCGGCTCAACGTGGCGCTGCTGCGCGTGCCGCCGCTGGTCGCGCGGCGTGAGGATATTCCGCTGCTGTTCCTTCAGCTTCTGCGCGAGGCGGCGGCCCGCCATTCTGCGCCCGACCGGACCCCGGAACCGGAGCTTCTGGCCGATCTGGCGGCCCGCGACTGGCCCGGCAACGTGCGCGAGCTTCGCAATGCGGCGGACCGTTTCGTGCTGGGGCTCGACTGGATGTCGGGCGCTGCGGGGTCCGAGGGGATGCGTCTGGCGGACCGCGTCGCGGGCTTCGAGAGGTCGGTCATCGCCGGGGCCATCGCCGCGCATGGCGGGCGGCTGCGGGGCGTCTACGAGCAGCTGGGTGTGTCGCGCAAGACGCTTTACGAGAAGATGCAGAAGCACAGGCTGGACCGTCACCTCCTTGCGGATGACGAGGGCGAGTGACGAGATGGGTGGAAACCCACCCAACTTCTGGCGCGGCCTGTCTCCAAATCCACCCATTGCGCCGGCGGACCCGCCGTTTGGTCGCGCCGGAGGGGGCGAAGTGTTTGCGTCGGGCCGGGTTCGGTCCCTGTGTCTGGTGCAGGTCGCACCGTCCGGGGAGGGACGTGCGGTTCAGTCGCCAGCTTTGGGAGGAACCAATGGCACGTTTCGTCAGGCATGCCGCAGCCGCGGCAGCAGCAACCGTCATCGCCACGGGCGTCTTCGCCCAAGGCTACCCGGATCGGTCCATCACCATGGTCGTGCCCTTTGCGGCGGGTGGTCCGACCGACACGGTCGGCCGGCTCATCGCCGAAAAGATGTCGGCAGACCTTGGTCAGCAGATCATCGTCGAGAATGTCGGCGGCGCCGGTGGAACCCTCGGTGCGGGCAATGTCGCCTCGGCGGAAGCCGATGGCTACACGATCCTTCTGCATCACATCGGCATGGCGACCTCGGCCACGCTCTATCGCAACCTCGCCTACAAGCCGCTCGAGGCGTTCGAATACGTCGGCCTTGTCACCGAAGTGCCGATGACCCTCGTTGCGCGCAAGGACTTCGAGCCTGCCGACATGGCGGGGCTTATCTCGTACGTGAAAGAGAACGCCGACACGATCACCATGGCGAATGCCGGGATCGGCGCTGCGTCGCATCTCTGCGGGATGCTGTTCATGCAGGCGGTCGACGCGCCGATCGTGACCGTGCCCTACAAGGGGACCGGCCCGGCGATGACCGAGCTTCTGGGCGGACAGATCGACATCATGTGCGACCAGACCACCAACACGACCGAGCAGATCAAGGGCGGTACGATCAAGGCCTATGCCGTCACCTCGCCCGCGCGGCTCGACATCTTCCCCGATCTGCCGACCGTCTCGGAAGGCGGGCTCGCGGGAATGGAGGTCTCGATCTGGCACGGGATTTATGCCCCCAAGGGCACCCCGGCCGAGGCGACCGAACGGCTGACGGCGGCCTTGCAGAAGGCGCTGGCGGACCCCGAGATCGCGGCCAAGTTCGGTGAACTCGGCACCGCCCCCTCCAGCGCTGCCGATGCAACCCCGGCTGCCCTGCAAGCCAAGCTCGAGACCGAGATCGCCCGCTGGAAGCCGGTGATCGAAGGTGCGGGCGTCTTCGCCGACTGACGAGGAGGGCGGGCCCCGGCGACTACGCCGGGGCCGCTTTGCATGGGGGACATGATGGATCGCGTCAACAAGGCGGATTTCGCCGCAGGTCTCTTGTTCGTGCTGTTCGGACTCGGGTTCGGCATCACGGCGCTGGGGCTCGAGATGGGCACAACGCTGCGGATGGGGCCGGGCTACTTTCCGATGGTCCTCGCGGTCCTGCTGACCGGATTGGGCCTTGCCATCGTCTTTACGTCCTTTCGGTCCGAGGGTGAACCGGTCGGGACCTATGCCCTTCGCGGGATGGTCTTCATCCTGGCGGCGCCGGTATTCTTCGGCCTGACCGTGCGGGGCCTGGGCTTCGTGCCGTCGATCTTCCTCACGACTCTGATCGCCGCCTTTGCGGGGCTGCACCTGAAGCCGTTGTACGCGGTCGCGCTCGCCCTCGCCGTAACCATCTTCTGCACCCTCGTCTTCTCGGTGGCGCTTGGCCTGCCGTTCCGGCAATTCGGGCCGTGGCTGCCTGTGCTGGGGAACTGACGCATGGACCTTCTGTCCAACCTGGCACTCGGGTTCTCGACGGCTGCCTCGCCCGAGAACCTGCTCTTCTGCCTGATCGGCGTGATCCTGGGCACGCTGATCGGCGTGCTGCCGGGCATTGGGGCCACGGCGACCATCGCCATGCTTCTGCCGATCACCTTCCAACTCGAACCCGTGTCATCCCTCATCATGCTGGCGGGCATCTATTACGGCGCGCAATATGGCGGGTCGACGACCGCCATCCTGATCAACATGCCGGGCGAGTCCTCTTCGGCAGTCACGGCGATCGACGGCTACCAGATGGCGCGCAAGGGCAAGGCGGGCACGGCGCTTGCCGTGGCGGCGCTGGGCTCGTTCTTCGCGGGCACGGTGGCCACGCTTCTGGTGGCCATCTTCGCGCCGCCTCTGACCATCATCGCGCTGAAGTTCGGCTCGGCCGAGTATTTCAGCCTGATGGTGCTGGGGCTAGTGTCGGCGATTGCCCTGGCCCACGGCTCGATCCTCAAGGCCCTGGCGATGGTTGTGCTGGGTCTGTTGCTGGGCGTGGTCGGCACCGACATCTACACCGGCACGCCGCGCTTCACCTTCGGCATCACGGCCTATGCCGACGGTCTGAACTTCGTGGCGCTGGCCGTGGGGCTGTTCGGCATCGCCGAGATCCTGCGGAACCTCGAGGGGCAGCAGGACCGCACGGTGCTTGGCACCAAACTGGGAACGCTCTGGCCCTCCAAAGCCGATCTCAAGGCGATGGTCGCACCGATGATCCGGGGCACAGCGTTGGGGTCGGCGCTTGGCATTTTGCCGGGCGGCGGGGCGGTGCTTGCGGCCTTCGCGTCGTACACGGTCGAAAAGCGCATGTCCAAGACGCCCGAAGAGTTCGGCAAGGGGGCCATCGCCGGTGTCGCCGGGCCCGAAAGCGCCAATAACGCGGGCGCGCAGACCAGCTTCATCCCGCTTCTGACGCTTGGCATCCCCGCCAACCCGGTGATGGCGCTGATGGTGGGGGCGATGATCATCCAGGGCATTGTGCCGGGGCCGAACGTCGCGACCGACCAACCTGCGCTGTTCTGGGGGATCATCGCCAGCATGTGGATCGGCAACCTGATGCTGATCGTGCTGAACCTTCCGCTGATCGGGCTGTGGGTCAAGCTGCTGACCGTGCCTTACCATGTGCTTTTCCCCATCATCATGGCCTTCTGCTCGATCGGGGTCTATTCGGTGAACTCGAACGTCTACGACCTTTATGCGGTCGCCGGGTTCGGGCTGCTGGGTTACATCCTGCTCAAGCTCCGCTGCGAACCGGCCCCGCTGCTTCTGGGGTTCGTGCTCGGCCCGCTCCTGGAAGAGAACCTGCGCCGCGCGATGATCCTTGGCCGGGGCGACCCCACGGTCTTCCTGACCCGACCGATCAGCGCGACCTTGCTGGTTCTGACGCTGCTGGTGCTGGTGATCGTCCTGCTGCCCTCTGTCCGCAAGAAACGTGCCGAGGTGTTTGTCGAAGGCGACTGACGCCGACAAGCGGCTGATTGTGGCCCTTACGCGAGGCCGAGCCAGCCGCCGTCCTGCCGGACGAAGTCCCGCGAGGGCAGAGGCGCAAAGCGCTGCTGCGCCCCGTCCAGAATCCACGGGGTCACCACAAGGCCGTCCCCGTCGAACTCCATCACCGCAAAGCCGTGATCCCGTTCGCCCTCGCGCGCACAAAGCGCCGTGCCGGTCTGCATGTGGAAGATGGGGCAGGGGGCGATGTCGGTGATGCCGAGGCCGGTCGTCCAGTGATGCAGATGCCCTGACAGGACGACGTGAATGCCAGCATCGGCCAGCCGGGCCAAAGCGCTCTCTGCGCCCCGCGTCTCGCCGCGCTGAAAGCCCGGCGGCTCGACCAGCGGATGGTGGCAGACGAGGATGTTGGTCGTCCTCTCGCCGCCGCCGGCGAGCGCCTCGCAGATCCGGTCGATCTCGGCCTGGCGCACCCGCCCGCCGCGCCACTTGAGGGGAGCGGCGGTGTTCGCGCCAAAAAGCCGAAGTGGTCCGATCCGTAAGGCCGGGGCGAGGTCGGTCGCGGCCCCGGCCCGATAGGGGGCAAAGGGGGCAAAAAGGCGGGTAAAAGGATTGTAGACGGGAAGATCGTGGTTGCCGGGAATGATCATGGACGGTGTGCCGAGGCCGCGCAGGAAGCGCATCGCGGCCTCGAACTGACCGGACAGGGCCCGTTGGGTCAGGTCGCCCGACACGACGACCACATCCGGGCGGTTGGCCGCGACCGCATGTTGTAAAGGCGCCACAAGGCCCGAGTGATGCAGGCCGAAATGCAGGTCTGTCAGATGGATCAGCCGGGTCACGCCGCGTCCGGCTGCACGCCGTCCTCGCCGGCCGCCGGGGCGGGGACGATCACCTTCAGCGCGTCGCGGCGGACATGCAGGCGGAACGGGCTTGGCACCAGTTCCCTCTCGCCGTCGATGGCGAGCATCCGGCGCGCCTGGCGCGTCTCGATCACGATCTCGTCCGCGACGATCAGGTCGAACTCGCGTCCGCGCGAAACCTTGCCCAGCGCCAGCCGGAACGCAGCCTCGATCAGCTCAAGCGGCTTGTGCCCGCGCGCCAGAAACAGCGCGAGTTGGCCGTTCTGCACCGCCTCGACCCCGTCGAGCCCCAGGCTTTCCAACTGAAAGGCGCTGCGGGCGGCGAAGGCGAGCGGCGTGTGAACATGCGTCGTCACGCCGTCCCGCGTCAGGGCAAGATGCATCGGTGCGCGCAGGTCGCGCAGCGTCAGCAGCACGGACCAGTAGGCTGCGATCCGGCTTCTTCCCCACCGGCGATAGATCGCCTCGCGCCGCGTCAGGATGGCGGGGTAGACCCCGATGCAGGCGTTGTTCAGAAAGATGCGACCGTTGACATCGCCGATGTGAATCGACCGGACTTGGCCATGCAGGATCGTGTCCAGCGCCTCGTCCAGCGTCGCCCCTACGCCGAGTTCGCGCGAAAAATAGTTGAACGTGCCGCCGGGCAGGACGCCCATGGCCGACTTGCTGCCGATCAGTGCGCCCGCGACGGCGGCCTGTGTCCCGTCGCCTCCAAGCGCCACCACGATGTCCGCGCCGTCTTCGGCGGCACGCCTCGCCGCCCCGGCGATGTCGCGCCCCTCGCGGACCGCATAGGTCGCGAAGTCGCTGACCGAGGGGGCAAGCCGCTCGCGGATGTGCCCCTCTCGCGCATGCGCGTCCTGACGACCGGCCGAGCCGTTCAGTACAAGGGCGACGCGGCTGGCCGAAAGATCGAGGGTCGAGCTGTCGTTGGTCATCGCCATCCCCTTGCCCCAGACCTCGCCGGAGTTGCCATCAGGGGGACCCCACCAGTCCATGACCTGCCCGGACAAATCATCAGGGCGCATCTTGGTTCCGTCACCTCGCTTGCTGCAAGGGCACTTCCTGTCGGCAAGCGCTGGAAGCTCCCGACTGGATAGCCGCCCCCGTCCGGCGCGGCACCCGTTACCGGGCTTGCGCTGACGACTCGTTCCGGGTGACGGTGCGGAACACTTCTCTCCATGATCCCGGCGGAGGTTGCGTGGCGGCACCGATCGACATCGCGACCTACAGCGACGTGCTGGTCCTGCTTGGCACGGCGGGCGTCATCATTCCCGTGCTGCACAGGTTGGGCATCAGCCCCATGCTAGGATTTCTTGCCATGGGCGCGGTGCTTGGCCCTCTCGGGCTCGGGTCGCTGATCGCAGAGGTGCCGATCCTCTACTGGTTCACCGTGGTCGATGCCGAGAACGTCTCGAGCGTGGCCGAGCTTGGGGTGGTGTTCTTGCTGTTCCTGATCGGGATGGAGTTGTCCTATGAGCGGCTGAAGACCATGCGCCGCCTGCTTTTCGGGCTGGGGTCGCTTCAGATCGTGGTCAGCGCCGCGGTCATCGGGGGCATCGCCGCGATGTTCGGCAACTCGCTGAGTGTCTCGATGATCCTCGGGGCCTGCCTTGCGCTATCCTCGACGGCAATCGTGATCGAGCTTCTGTCAGAGCAGGGCAGGCTCGTGACCGCTGTCGGCCGGTCGAGCCTTTCGGTGTTGCTTGCCCAGGATCTGGCCGTCGTGCCGGTCCTGGTCTTCGTGTCGATCCTTGGCAGCAGCGAGGGGCAGTCGGTGATCGGCAGCCTCGTCACGGCGCTTCTGAATGCCTCGGGCGCCATCGTCGTCATCCTTGTGGCGGGCCGCCTGCTCTTGCGCCCGCTGTTCCGGCTGGTCGCCTCGGTCAGCGCGAGCGGAGTCTTCGTCGCGGCGGCGCTGTTCGTCATCATCGGCACGGGGGTGGCGGCGGCGGCCGCAGGCCTGTCGATGGCGCTGGGCGCGTTCATCGCGGGGCTTCTGCTGGCCGAGACGGAGTTTCGGCGGGCCATCGAAACTGCCGTCGGCCCGTTCAAGGGCCTGCTGCTGGGCCTCTTCTTCTTCACGGTCGGCATGAACATCGACGTTCGTGAGGTGCTGCGCGATCCGGTCTGGCTGCTCGCCTCGGTCGTCGGGCTGATCGGCATCAAGGCAGCGATCCTGACGCTGCTTGCCCGCCTGTTCGGGCTGTCTTGGCCGGTTGCCTTCGAGACGGGGCTGCTGCTCGGTCCCGGCGGAGAGTTCGCGTTCATCGTGGTCGGGATGGCGACCACCGTCGGCCTGATCTCGACCGAGGTGTCGAGTTTCGTGATCGCGGTCACGTCGCTGACGATGGCGTTGATCCCGGCGCTGTCCTTTGCCGCGCGGCGGATCGCCGAGCGCGACCGCGGCCCGGTCAGCGCCAGTCCACCCGTGAGTGCCGTGCCCCCGGGAACCAGCGGACATGCGATCGTCGTCGGATACGGGCGCGTCGGCAAGGTCGTCTGCTCGATGCTGGACCGGCACGGACTGGCCTATGTCGCCGTGGACCGCGACCCGTCCGCGGTCACCGCACCCCGTGGCAGCGGGCGCGATCTGTCCTATGGCAACGCGACGGACCCGGACCTCCTGCTAAGCTGCGGGCTGCGAGAGGCGAAGGCCGTCATCATCACCATCTCGGAGCGCACGGCGATCGACGAGATCGTCGCCTGGGTCAGGACCGTGCGAAGCGACATCGTCATCATCTCGCGCGCCCGCCACGCCGAACATGCGCGACACCTCTACGCGGTCGGCGTCACCGACGCGGTTCCCGAGACCATCGAGGCAAGCCTGCAACTGTCCGAGGCGGCCTTGCTGGGCCTTGGGCAAGCGGCGGGGAGGGTGATCGCCTCGATCCACGAGAAACGTGACGAGTTCCGGACAGAGCTGCAAGCCGCGGCGGGCAGGGCGAAAGCCTGAGCCTTCTGCGATCGGGGCCACGTGCCCTTAGTCGGTAAGCCGGGTTGCAAGCGCGAAATCCTGAAGCTCTTCCGGCAGCAGGATGTAGATCTCGTCGGGCGGGGTCGTCAGGCCCTTGACCATCAACATCGGGTCCACGCCCATCTCGTCGAGGTAGGCCATGACCTCGCCCTGGCCGATCTGGATGTCGGACACCAGCAGGAAGGCCGGAAGATAGGTGTTCTCGCCGAAATAGTGCTGATGGACGCCGACATGGCCGTTGCGCGAAACCTCGCGCTCGGCCCCGCCCGCAAGGATGTAGGGGCAAGCCGAAAAGCAGAACGCGCCCGAAGCGACCACGACCGGAACCCCGCTGCCCCGGATCAGGCGTCCGATTTCCAGCGCATCGCGGACCGACCCGCCGGGCGAGTGCAGGGCTATCGCAGTCGGCGGTTCGGCCAACGCCGCAAGCCAATCGGCAAAGCGCTGCGCGTCGCCCTCGGCGATGCCGCCGGTCATGAGGGCGGCACCGTCGCGGTCCGGCAGGTCGACTGTGGAAAACTCCAACCGGCGCGGGACCGTCTCGTCGGCCGGAAAGCCGGGGCCTGGGGGCTGGTCCATCGGCAGGCGGCTCGGCTCGAACCGTCGCGTCTGGTTGCCGGGTGCGACGGGTACGTCCACTGCCGGGGCGCTTGGCCCGGCCCCCGGCAAAAGGCGCTGCAAGTCGGGCGGCAGGTCGCCGACCGCCACGAGCACTGCCAGCAGGCATTGCGCGATCAGCATCAGCTTGAGCACCTTCGCAGCGGTCCAGCGCGCCTGGCCGCGCGCCGAGGGTGCCGCATCGCTCATTTCCGCAGGCCGCGATCCAGCGAGGCCACGTTGTCGAAGGCCGGATCGGCGTCCCCAGCAGAAACCGATGCGCCGTCTTCGGGCGGCTGACCCGGGCCTCCTGCATGCGCCGCCTCGATCCCGCGCAAGGCGGCAAGGGCAGCGCGCAACTCGCCCAAGGTCATCGTCTCTTCCAGATCGACCACGGCCCGATCCTCGCGGATCGCGGCCTGAGCCACTATCATCATGAGCACAAGAACCGCGGGCAGCAGGTCGATCGCGATGGCCCCGGCCCAGGATGGGATGAAGTCGCCCGCATAGCGCAGCACCGCATCGGCCGACGAAATCGGCTGGTAGGTCGTCTCTTCCGCCGCCGGAAGGGCGATCACCTCTTGCGCCGCTGCCTGAAGGGATTGCGCGCGCTGGCCCAGAAGCTGAAGAACGGATTCGATGGTGGTCTGCTGTGCCCCCCGGATCGTGTCGGTGGACCCGTCGAGTTCCGGCAGCACCACCGACGCCGCGAGATCGCGCGCGGCGCGGTCCACCACCGGGGCGACGGACAGCTGGCGCAGGCGCGCGATGAGACCGGCGAGTCGCACGGATTCCTCGGCGAAGATCACCGACCTTTCGCTCACCGGGCCCGTGGCGGCGGTCAGTTCCCGCATTCGCGACAGGATGGCGTTCCCCTCGGCGAAGGCCGCCTCGATCTGCGGCCCCTGCGCCTCGATCTGCGCCTCAAGCGCGGCAAGCTCGTCGCCTTTCGAGGTCAGCACCCGGAACACCGCGCCGCGCCCCGAGGTGCCGGAGAGGTTCCCGTCGGCTTCCTGCAAGGAAAGGTCGTTGAAAGCCTGCCGGGCGCGCGACACGTCGAGTTGCAGCCCTTGGCCCGCGACCGCCACGCGGTTCGCCTGTTCGAGTTCGGTCTGGTAGTCGCGGACCGTCAAGGCAAGGTGCTGCTCGACCGCAGCCGACCCGGCAAGGGCCGCCGCGTTTAGCCAGGATGACATGGCCACGATGGCGCACGAGCCCAGCGCCATCGTCAGAAGCATCCCGAGGCGCGACCGGGCCGTCCGCATCGCGGGCGTCAGGCGGATCATGTAACTCCAGAATACGAAGATCGCGACCGAGACCGCGAGCGAATAGGCGACCGCTGCAAAGAACGTCAGCGCGCCAGATCCGTCGAGTTGTGCCCGCACGCCGAGATAGGTGTAGATGCCCGACGCGACCGCCAGAACGCCAAGCGCGAGGGGCGCAAAGCTGTCGAGGGCGGTCAGATGCCCTTCGATCTCTTGTGCCTGGCGCAGCCCCTGCACCTCGGCCCGAGAGGGTCGTCGTCCCTGTGCTTCACCCATCGCTCACCCCTGGTCCGCGCTCCTGCGTAGATAGGGACGGGGAGGCAACATACAAAACACAAAGTTAAGCGGTCGACGGGATGGCTGAGGGATGCGGGCAAAGACGCGGTTGGGCCCCTGAAGCAAACCGGGATTTGCCAAGCGTGTGGAAGTCTTGGGCAAGGCGATGAGCTTGCTACTCGGCAAGTGCTTGAGCGGGGTTTGCGTAGTGGTTGTCGAGCGAGCCCGCGTCTCATGCGGGTGACGGCACGCTCAGAGTCCCACGCCTGGACCCGTCATAGGCGGCGGGCGTAGACGTCGCCCGAGTTGGCAGCGAAGGGCAGATCGGCGAGTTCGGCGCGAAGTGTCTCCGCGCTTTGCCATGTCGCATGACGCAGCGCATGGTCTTCGCCGAGGCTCAGGTTGAACTCGTATCGCGCCAGCGCAGACAGTCGGTCGATGCAGGCCTGCGCGATACCGCGTTGAAGCGTCGTGAACTCGAACGAAAGGGCGGGAAGCGCGATGGACAGCCCCTCCAACACCGCCAGTTCATGCCCTTCGACGTCGATCTTGACGAAATCGGGCATGCCGTGCCGCGCGATCAGCGCGTCAAGGGTCGTGACGGGAACGGTGACGACGCGGTCCCAGACCTGGTCTTCCCAGCCTGTTGCCCCGGCGGCGGCCGCAACGAAGTCCGGGTTGGCGGTGGCAACGGTCGGATTTTCCGAGTTCAGGTGCAGCCTTAGCTCGCCGGGCGCGGCGCCCGCCGACAGGGGCAGAAGCACGACGCCGGGGCATCGCCCGTAGATCAGCCTCAGCGCGCGGTAGACGCCGGGCTGCGGTTCCAGCGCGACGACCGACGCGCCAAGGCGCAGGAAGCTGCCCGTGCGGTCGCCGACATGCGCGCCGATGTCGAAGACAAGGGTCCCGGGCGTGACGAAGGTCGCATTTAGCGCGTCCATCCGGGCGGTGCGCGCGCTGTCCCGGTAATAGATGTCCAGCGACCGGCCAATGGCCGCGGTCCCGGGCAGCCGCGCCCGATGTCGGAGCCGGCTGGTTGCGGGATCATGGCCCGCCCGATCCGATGATTGCGTCTGCATCTGGTCCGTCATGACGGCACAAACGTTGCATGGCCGCCCGCGATCCACAACCGCGACCCCTGCGGCGGATTGGGTCGCGAAGGTAGGTCCACGCCTGCCGCCATCGTGAAGTCTGCCTGGGTGGCGAGGCTGCCGGGGCAGCGACCCGAGCACGTGGCTCGCCTAGACTGCGGTAGAGGTCGGGCGGGCAGGCGCGGCATCGCCGGGGCTGCCCGCGATCAGACCCAACTGCCGCGGCACGATGCTCAAGGCGCGCAAGGCGTTCAGGATCACCGCCACGTCGATCACCTCTTGCAAGAGCGCGCCCTGCACCGGCGTCAGGTAACCGAAGGCGGCTGCAACCATGCCCAGCACCGAAAGGCCGAGCCCAGCCGCGACGCTCTGGAGGGCGATGCGTCGCGAGCGCTGGGCGATCTCGATCCCGGCCAGCAGACGATCCAGACGATCGACCAGCAGCACGACATCCGCCGCTTCGACCGATGCCGCAGCTCCGCGCGCGCCCATGGCGACACCGATGTCTGCAGCGGCCAGCGCGGGCGCGTCGTTGACGCCGTCGCCCACCATCATGACCGGGCCGTTCTTGCGCTCGGCGAGAACCAGAAGGACCTTCTGGTCCGGCGCGAGGTCGGCCCGCAGCGCGTCGAGCCCGAGCCCCTCGGTCACCGCCTCGGCAACGGCACGGCGGTCGCCTGTGGCAAGAAGGATGCGCGCCACCCCCAGGCTGCGAAGCCCGGACATCAGATCAACTGTGCCCGCGCGCAGTGCATCTGCCATCACGATGTGACCGCCCGGCTTTCCGTCGACACCAAGCGCAACCACCACCGAGCCTGCGTCGGCCATCGCCCGGTCCGGGTCGGGAAGGCCAAGCTGGGCGGTCACGAACGCCTCGCCCCCCACCACGACCCTGCGTCCGGCGATGCTCCCTGCAACGCCTTCGCCGGGCGTCTCGGTTATGTCCGTGGGGATCGGCAAGGCGATCCCGCGCGCCTGCGCCGCCGCAACGAGGGCCTGCGCGATAGGGTGCTTCGAGGCCTGATCGAGCGAGGCGGCGAAGTAGAGAACCTCGTCCGTCGACAGATCGCCCTGCCGGTCGATCGACACAATCTGTGGACGCCCGTCCGTCAGCGTGCCCGTCTTGTCGAGGATCAGCGTCCGGACCCGGGCCAGCGTTTCAAGTGGCCTCGCCCCCTTGATCAGCACACCGAAATGCGCCGCGCGCGACAGACCCGCGACCAGGGCTACCGGCACGGCGAGGATCAGAGGGCAGGGCGTCGCCACGACGAGGACAGCCACGGCCCGGATCGGATCGCCCGTGAACCACCAGGCGGCCGTTGCCAGACCAACCGTGACAGCAAGGAAGAGCAGCGAGAAGCGATCCGCCATCCTGGCCATCGGCGCCTTCGACCGCTGCGCGGCCTCGACCAGCCGGACGATCCCGGCGTAGGTGCTGGCCGCTGCCGGTCGCGTGGCCCGAAGGTCGAAGGCCGCGCCCGCATTGGTCGAGCCGCTCATCACCTCTTGCCCGCGTGCCAGGCGGACGGGCATCGCCTCGCCCGTCAGCGCGGACTGGTCGAGCATCGCCTGCACGGTTTCGACCGTTCCGTCGACCGGGGCCACGTCGCCCTGCCGGATCAGCAACAGATCGCCCGGTTCGATGTTGTCGAGCGACACCTCGTCGAGCGCCCCATTGCGATGACGCAGGGCCGTGCGGGGAACGCGCGACAGAAGATCGCTCATCTCGCGGCGGGCGCGCCCTTGGGCGAAGCTTTCAAGGAAGGTGCCGCCCGAATACATCAGCGCGACCACCGCTGCCGCCAGCGTCTCGCCGAACAGCAGTGCCGCCGACATCGAGAGCGCCGCCACGATGTCCAGCCCGACCTCGCCCCGCGCAAGGCTGCGGACGATCTCGACGCAGAGCGCAGCCAGGACAGGGACGACACCGGCCGTCCACGCGACCCCGGCAAGGTCCGGTTGCCCCGACATCCAAAGTGCGAAGCCGGATATGAGCCCAAGCAGCGCGAGACCCAGAAGGGCCACGTTCAGGCGATCATGAAACAGCGGTGTCACCTGATGACGGTCCCCGCGTCAATTCACAGGCCAAGATCAGGATGGTGCGACAACGCTGCCCCTGCCCGCCCTGCAACGTTGCTACCTTCAGGAACATCATTGAAGGCACTGAAGCAAGCATCATGCGTCAGATGCACCCCGATCGGGCGGGCATGCCAGGTCATCGGTCATTGAACCGGCCGAGCAAGGCCGTCGCGCGTGGTCGGCGAAAGGCGCTACCCCATCCTGATGCAAGATGCTTGATCGCGGGGCAGGAACAGTCACACTGGTGCTTGACCGGCAGGCCGAAGGCGAGGATCGGCCAGGCAGTCAGCACCTGCTGCGGGTCAGCCTTTCATGCCGAACGCGAGGAGGATCGGATGATTTCCCATAGCCAGCGCAGAACACAACTTGAAGACCGTTACGCCGAACTTGAGGCCCGGATTGCGGCAATCGGCGACGAGCTTGACGCAGAGCATTCGCCGGACTGGGAAGATCTTGCCGTCGAGCGTGAGGATGACGAGGTGCTCGAGGGGGTCGGCAATTCGGCCCAGCAAGAAATGCGGCAGATCGAGGCGGCGCTCGAGCGCCTCGATTCCGGACAGTACGGCACCTGCACAAGCTGCGGCGAACCGATCACGGAAGAGCGGTTGAACATCCTGCCCTACACGCCATTCTGCCGAAACTGCGCCGCTTGAGCCGCGTGGGCTCGACGATGTGACCCCGGATGCCGCGAGAGATCCGCGGCGAGCGGTCAGGCAACGATCTCAGTCCGGCGCTCCCTGCGGCGAGGGTCCACACGATGGACATGAAGTAGCTCGAGTCGGCGATCTCGTCGCAGGCGGCTTTGTAGATTGCTTCACCGCAGAGGCCAACCTGTCCACCGAAATGGCGCAGGCGACAGGTCGCGCGCCCTGACCGTCCCGAGTGAATTTTGACAGCAGTCTTCTGACGGCTCGGGAACATCCACCCGTTGCCAAGGTTGCCACTCCCGAGCGGGTCCGACCGCTTCGCCAACAAGGAGTGAGACAATGAGACTGACAACCTACGGTGCGCTATCGGTCGCGGCCGTCCTGATGACCGGGGCGCAAGCCTCTGCAGCCACGATCGTCTTTGATGATTTCGATATCTCGCAGCGAGCTGTAGACGAGCCGTTCCCGGGCTCGACGAGTTCCAACTCTGTATCTTTCGGTGCCGGGACCCGGACCTTCACCGCAGAGAACACCGCCAATGCAGGGGAGGAAGCCGCAGAAGGTGCGACGACGCTGCAAGCGGTCGGCGGAGTGTTGGCGTTTTCCAACGATGACCAAGCCACAGGAAGTGGCACCGTCACGTACACCAATGTCGGAGATATCTCGAACGGCTCGAATCCGTTCTTCTTCTTCGACATCGGCGTCTTCGACAACGTTGCAAACTTCATCGCCTCTGCAACCGATGTCGATAACAACACCAGCATCTACGAAGAGCTTCTGACGGGATCTTTCAGCCCGACCCTGTTCTTCTCACAGTTTGTGGGCAGTGCGGATTTCAACAATCTGGCGACGTTGTCTTTCACCATCGACACAACAGGCGGTGTCGAGGCTGTTGACGGGTCGCTCGACTCGATCAGCATCTCTGCGATTCCGCTGCCGGCAGGCGGGCTTCTCCTCATTTCCGGGCTGGCCGCGCTCGCGGGGCTGCGCCGCACCAAGCGCAGCTGATTACAGAAATGAGTGAAGGCGCGGTTAGCGCCTTCACTCGCAATTCCTCGGTTGGGCCAGTGCGCCGTCTCTAGGCAGGTCTGCGGGCTGCGGCTTGGCCGCGAAGAGCCATGGTCGCGCGTTCGGCGACCTGGAGCGAGAAGTCCGAGATGTTGGCTTCACCAATATCTTCGCCGTTCCATTGAGCGGGAGCCGGTTCGAACCCGTGAACCTCCGCAAGATCCGCCAAGTAATCGGCATCATGCAGCGGCAGCTTTGACCCGATACTGAAGTCGCGTTCATTTCCCGCCAGTGACAGCAACAACGTTTCGCCCAGGCAGCCCCAGCAAAGGTTCTTGGGCAGCGTCTGGAATGGCCCGAGGTTGATCTCGAAGGGCGGCTTGATCAGGCCCCCGTCGAACGCGAGCACCCCGCCCGAGAGCGCATTCGTCTGGGACACATTCCTGGGCCGGGACACATCGCAAACCAAGGTGCCGGGACGAAGCTGATCCGCGTGTATCAGCGTAAGGTCGGAACTAGTTGCGACCAGCACGATGTCGGCATCGGACAAGGCCTCATTCAACGGCACATTCCAGGCGAGGGAACACGGAGTCCCTTGTCCAAGCGAGACCGTCCGGAAGCGGTCGGCCAGGCCTTTGTTTCCACCTACCCAAAGGTTTTTCCCTGCAGATGAAACGGATTGATGCATCGCGCCGGGCATCATCGGGACAGAGCTGGTATCGGCGAGCATCTGGACGACCTCGTCGGCGACGTTTGAAATCAGCCGAGGGGAGAACGGATTTGCAGAATTTCCGACCAGCGTCAGTCGTCCCGCGACTCGCGCCAGCATCAAGGCAGAGAGGCGTCCGATTGCTCCGGAGGCACCGACTATGACGACATGAGCTGTGCTCATGTTGATCCCGCTTTGGCGCGCGATGGACTGAATGGTTTTCACAGCAGATATGGTCGTAAGCGTATTGCCGCTCGTGATGGGAACGCCTCGACCGGTAACTGCCTCCCCACCGCGCGTCACGATGGAGGTGAACGCACCCAGGCCCACTCTGGATGCGCCCTCGTTCTGTGCAAGGCCGACAGCCTGCCGGATCATCTGCGCGGCTGCTTTGCGCCCCGCGGTCTGCATATCCTTGGGAAGCATCGGAACCGAGACGATCCATCCCTCCGCTGTCGCGCCGGACTTCGATTGGACGGTAGGGATTTGCCGCGCAAGGCCAGGACCGAATTGCTTGACCCATTCACACCAGTTCGAAAGCTCTTCGGGTTCAAACCTGCGGAACGATGGGTCTGACCGGAAGATATCTTCCTCCTCGGTATAGTGGATCAGAAAGGCAAACCGACCGGGCACCGGGGCAGTCGCTCGCGCAGGGCCATCCTCACGCTCGGCGTCGGAATGCTGATCGGCCATCGAGGCGTGCTTGCCTGTTACATGATGTCTGACAAGTTGACGAACATTGTTTGACGCCAGGACCTTGCAGAGATCCTCCAGCGCTTCGACAGCCCGGTCGATCTCATGCTGCTTGACCGTGAGTGGGGGCTGCAGGCGGATCACATGGCTCGCATTGAAAAGCGGGGCAGTGACAAGACCATGCGTATTGAGCAGATACGAGCTTATCAAAGGAGCTACGCCTCCATTGATGCTGGCAAAGGCCATGAGGGCGGATTCGAACCGATCATCATATCGATGGAACTCCAGCCCCAGCATATACCCTCGTCCCCGGACATCTCGGATGACGGTTGGATAGGTGGCCTGCAACGACTCGAGCCGTGTCCGAAGGTAGGCGCCGTGTTCGGCAACACCGCGAATGAGCGCCTGATCGTCCTTCAGCAGAAGGTCGATCGTCGCAAGCCCCGCTCGGCAAGCCAAGGCATTGCCGGCGAAGGTCGAGCTATGCAGCCGGCCAAAGCGGTCGTCCCATGCCGATGGTCGCACGACGCAAGCGCCGATCGGCATCAGTCCACCTCCCAGAGCTTTGGAAAGCAGCAGCATGTCCGGGACCTCGCTGCCGTCGGAACAGGCGAACAACGATCCTGTCCGTCCCAGGCCAGTCTGGATTTCGTCCAGGATCGACAGGATGCCGAACTCGCGGCAGATGGCGATGGCACCATCGATGTAGCCCTCTGGCGGACAGATGACGCCGCCCTCTCCCTGGATGGGCTCGACGATGAATGCTGCGATGCGTTCGTGCCTGGCTTGGAACGCGGCGCGCAGTGCACCGAGATCGCCATAGGGAAGATACCGGAACCCCTGAACCGGCGCGCCGAACCCGTCCTGGTAGATGGATCTGCCAGTGGCAGAGAGTGCGCCAAGTGTCTTGCCATGGAAGCCATTGACGGCAGAAAGTATTTCGCTGCGACCTGTCCGCATGCGCGCAAGCTTGATGGCCGCCTCGACAGTCTCGGCACCACTGTTGGTGAATGTCGTGATCGACAGATCTCCTGGCGAGATCTCGGCGAGCCGATCGGCTAGACGCTCGGCATCGGGCGATCGCAGCGGCTGGACCATGAGCGGCACCTGCTCGGTTTGTGCCGCCATCAGTGCTGTCCAGATTTCGGGCGGGTTATGGCCAAACGGAAGAGCGCCATACTGGGACAAGAAGTCGAGATACTCTCGACCTTCCGCGTCCCGCAGCGTGCATCCCGAGCCGCTTGTCATCTGGGCATCGAGAGAGAACATGCGAAGTTGTTCCCGGCGTGCCGGGTTGAGCGAATGGTGACGAAGGTTCATGCAAACCACCTCTGTGGCTGTCGCCTAGCGAGGCGCAGCGCCGGTTTCAGTGCAGTCAACCAGGAAACTTGGATACACTTCGGAACGGACGCACGCGTTGTGCGTTCTTCACCTTAGCCATGGTCCATACCGATGCTTGGACGCAATGGCTTCGGTCAGCATCGAGAGCGCGTGGGCAACTTCCTGCTGCGCGTCACATTCAAAACTTCAAACTATGGCAACAATGCGCCTAGCACGCCCGGTGGGCGATTTTTTCTCGGGTCAGTGCTGGTTGTTTGCTTCGGGGGACAGTCCCCATCGGAACGCCCGGTCGCAGAAGCGCACCGAGCAAGATTTCCCCACCTCTCTACGGCCTACGGCCTGAGTGGGTATCCCCGCGTGTCAGACCCACGGGCACTTTCGAGATCGCGACTGAGGCTTGGACCGAGGCGAACTTCTGCATTCTTCGCATGCTGTGGCGAGGCCCTTTGCGCGCCGCCGGTGATGAGGACGTTGTGGACTCCCATGCGGAATGCGCCGAGTGCGTCGAAGCCACTTCCTGCCCCCTCGTGTCCAGGGCTCAGGCGGCGGCCACGGTCGTTGCCCGGTCAGGCTCGCCCTTGGCGAAGCTGGCTGCGTTCGCAAGGGTGGTCTCGGCAATGTCGGTCAGTGCTTCCTGCGTGAGCCACGCTGTATGAGGCGTAACAAGGCAGTTCTTGTAAGTGGTTAGCAGCTGTAGCGTGTCGTCCTGAACGATTTCTCCGGCAAGGTTCTCAAAGTAGATGCCCGCCTCGTCCTCATAGACGTCAATGCCGACATAGTAGATCGTCTCTAGGTCCTTCAGCGCCTGAAGGATTGCCTTCGTGTCCACAAGGGCGCCGCGCCCCGTGTTGACCAGCACCGAGCCGTGCTTGAACAGCTTGACCGATCGCGGATTGATCATGTGGCGCGTGTCGTCGGTCAGCGGCGCGGTAAGGATCACGATGTCCGACGAGGCGAACAGGGCGTCCCGGCTGACGTATTCCATTCCCAGCGCGCGGCACTGCTCGTTCGGATAGGGGTCCGATCCCAGAAGGTGACAGCCGAAGCCCTTGAGGATTCTCGCTGTGGCGAGCCCGATCTTGCCGGTGCCTACGATGCCAGCCGTCCGACCGGAAAGCGTGAACCCTACCAGATGGTCCATCGAGAAGTTGCCGTTACGAACCCGGTTGTACTGGTGATGGATATTGCGAACGAGCGACAGGATCATGCCCACCGTGGCCTCGGCGATCGATTCAGGCGAATAGGCCGGCACGCGCATCACGGTCATGCCGTGCGCGTGGGCGGCGTCGAGATCCACCTGATTGTATCCCGCCGACCGGCAGAGAATCAGCCGGACCCCTCCACTGGCAAGCGTCCTGATGGCCGCCGCGTCGCAGACGTCATTGACGAAGATGCAGATCGCGTCGAAGCCCGCCGCCATCGCTGCTGTCCGCGCGTTTAGCGGCTCGGGAAAGTACTCGATCTCGAACCGATGCTCGAGGTTGGCCGCCTCGAATTGCGGTTTCTCGTAGTCCTTGGCATAAAACATCGCGATCTTCATGGTTTGCTCCTGTGAGAGGGGGGTCACGCCTTGGCGGCGTGCACGCGGTAGACGATCGCGCCCCGGAGCGCTCCGATCGCGATGAAGCCGACGAGAAGGACCCAGGGCTGGGGGACACCGGCAATCCCGAGGCCCACGGCCGCAGCGGAGCCGAGGAAGGCGGCCTCGATAGTTCCGACACCGGGCTTCAGCGCGCCCGGGAATTCACCGATCAGGACGTCTCGGATAACGCTGCCGAAGGCGACGGTCATGGCGCCGAAAAAGGAGGCGAGGATCCAAGTCTGCAGGGTCGGGAGCCAGCCCTCTCCCGCCGTCGTTGAAAGGATCGCGTAGGCCTTCACAGCCCCGAGCGTTCCGAGCGACGCGAAGGCGATCACTTCCGCCGTCTCCTTGAGGAGCACGTCGCGCCGATCAAGTACTGCTCGGATCAACGCAGTATGGCAGTATCCGACAGCGAGCACGAAAATCGCCACGATATAGAAGGGATGGACCACCCAGAAGAATGGCTGGGCGGACGGACCGAGCAGGATGTCCCGCAGCGTACCGCCGCCGAGTGCGGTGGCGGCGGCCACCACAAAAATCCCCATGGTGGACAGGGGCTTTGCCCTGCCGGCCATGATCGCGTTCACGGCAAATGAGATTATCCCAATCATTTCGATCAGGACGAGCAGGCTCGGTCCGGTCCGCATGGCTGTACCTCGGGAAGGGTGAGAGATCTGGCGGGGCGCGTCAGTGGAGTTCCTGCACGCCGCCGCCCGACACCGTCAGGACCTGTCCGCTTATCCAGGAGGCCGCGGGCGAGCAGAGGAAGAGCGCTGCATGGGCGATGTCCTCAGCCTCTCCGAGCCGACCGAGCGGGGTGTGCTTCAGCATCGCCTTCTCGATGTCGGGCGTGAGGACCGAGGCAAGCGCGTCGGTCCTGATGGCACCGGGGGCGATGGCATTGACACGGATGCCCATGGTGCCGAGGTCAAAGGCCAAGTTGCGCGTCAGGTGGCTCACCGCGGCCTTGGACGAGGCATAGGAGGCCATGTTGGGATTTGCGTTGTCGCCGGCCATTGACGAGATGTTGAGCACCGCGCCGTTGTCCGCCGCCGCCAGATGCGACGCCGCGAGCTGGGTCAGCCGGAACAATGAGAAGACGTTGATCTCGTAGGCCCAGCGGAAGTCGTCCATCGACATGTCGAAGGGTTTCGGGCCGCCGCCGCCAGCGTTGTTGACGACGATCGAGAGCTTGCCGAACCGAACGAGCGCGGTCTTCACCACCGCCTCGAGATCGGCCTCCTTGGTGACGTTGCAGGCAAGCCCGACCGCCTCCCCACCCGAGCGCGTGATCTCGACCGCGACGGCTTCGGCCCGCTCGGGCTTCAGGTCGCTGACGACGACAGCCGCCCCGGCGCCCGCGAACAGGTGCGCGATGCTGCGGCCGATGCCGGCGCCGGCGCCGGTAACCACGGCAACCTGCCCGTCAAGTCGGAACCTCTCCGGATCGTACATCGTCGTCTCCAAGCTGGAACTGCCTGACGAGAGATACTGCCGCGGACGCCTCAGCAAGAAGGCGGCACCTGCTCACATTGGGCGCCCACTTGCGGCACAGGATCGCGCTGCAGCACCAGACGACCGGGCGACACTTCGGATTGCTTGGCGTCGAGATCGACACGACCCGTGTGGACGGGGGCACCGGCGGGTTCTGAGAAGGGGTCGTCGCGCCGTGCTTGTGGATCTGGAGGGATTGCCGCGACCGGGCGCCGTCGTCCCCGGACCATCCGGATCACGCCGCCTCACGTCGTCCTGCGGTAAAAGGCGCCTTTCCGGATCGCGCAGGTTGCCCGCGCGCCGACGGGCGGCCTGTGATAGGCTTACCCGAAACGACGTCGGCCCATGACCCCGGGCGTTGAAGATGAGGCCGCCCGGATGCAAGCGCAGCCCAAAAGCAAGG
>JANPJD010000008.1:0-37445 GCA_031425325.1 Rhodobacterales bacterium
CAGGCCGTGCTCGACGCCTTCGGCATCTCGCCCGCGCCGCGCCCGAACCTCGCGCGCTGGGAAGACGTGATGGACCGGCTGACCCATGCCGAAGGTGAGGTGCGCGTGGCCATCGTGGGCAAGTACACGCAATTGGAAGACGCCTACAAATCCATCGCCGAGGCGCTGACCCATGGCGGGATGGCCAACCGCACCCGCGTCCGCGCCGAGTGGATCGACGCCGAGATCTTCGAGCGCGAGGACCCCGCCCCCTGGCTCGAAGGGTTCCACGCGATCCTTGTGCCCGGCGGCTTCGGCGAGCGGGGCACCGAGGGCAAGATCAAGGCCGCCCAGTTCGCCCGCGAGAAAAAGATTCCGTATCTGGGTATCTGTCTTGGCATGCAGATGGCGGTCATCGAAAGTGCGCGAAACCTTGCGGACGTGTCGGATGCCGGATCGGAAGAATTCGATCTGGACGGCACGGCCCCGCGCTTTACTCCCGTCGTCTATCATCTGAAGGAATGGGTTCAGGGCAACCACGTTGTCGAGCGGCGCAAGGACGATGCCAAGGGCGGCACGATGCGTCTGGGGGCCTACACGGCGCATCTTGCCCCCGGCTCGCGCGTGGCCGGAATTTACGGGACACCCGTGATCGAGGAACGCCACCGCCACCGCTACGAAGTGGATGTGAAGTATCGCGAGCGGCTCGAGGCGACCGGCCTGTCCTTTTCTGGCATGAGCCCCGACGGCCGCCTGCCAGAAATCGTCGAGGTCCGCGATCATCCCTGGTTCATCGGTGTGCAGTTTCATCCCGAGTTGAAGTCGAAGCCCTTCGCACCCCACCCGCTGTTCGCCGATTTCGTGCGGGCCGCGGTCGATGTCAGTCGGCTTGTCTAGGCGCTCGACCGATGACTGCGGCGACAGCGACAACCCCGACGCGGCCCCGGCTTCTGGACCGGACCCTGTTCTGGCTAGGGCTGTTTGCTGCCTATGCCGTCGCGCAGGCTGCGATCCGGGTCCACTTCAAGACTTCGATCTTCGGTGACGAGGCGGAGCTTTTCCTTTGGGCACGAGAGCTTGCCTGGGGATACGGCGTGCAGCCGCCGCTTTACGCCTGGCTGCAATGGGGCGTGAACCAGGTGTTCGGCGACGGTATCGTTGCGCTTGCAGCGATGCGGGCCTTGTGCCTGTTCGGCATCTACAGCGCAGGCTTCCTTCTTGCACGCCGCTTCGGCCCGGTGCGGCTGGCGGGTCTGGCCGCGCTTGCGCTGTTCCTGATCCCGGAGATCTCGCAGACCTTTCTTCGGACGCGGACCCACAATCTTCTAGTCAGCGCCCTTGTGCCGCTGGCAGTGCTTGCCTTTCTGGTCCTGCTCGACCACCGCCGCCCGCGCGACTATTTGCTTTTCGGGGTGGCTGCGGGCCTCGCGGTCCTTGCCAAGGCGACCGGGGCCATCTTTCTTCTTGGCCTGATCGGGGCGGCGCTTACCCTGCCCGACCGCCGCGAGGCGGTGCTGACACGCCGGGTCCTGCTGACCGCTGGGGCCGCAGGACTGATGCTTGCCGGACCGGCACTCTGGTCCTATGCGAACCTCGACCTTGCAACGGACTCGCTCGCGAAGTTCGAGCCGGGCGGCGGTTGGCGTGTGGGGATTGTCAGCCTCGGCTGGGCGGTCGTGGCGAGTGTGGGCTTTCTTGCGGGTTTCGTGGCGCTTGCCGCGGCGTCTACGCGGCGCGGGTCGGAAGTGCCGGATCTGGATCTGTTCCTGCGCGCGACCGGCCTTTCGCTGTTGATCATCGCTGCAGTCGTCGTGGCCACGGACTCGGCCGAAGTAAAGGAACGCTGGCTGGTCCCGATCGCCGCACCGCTTGCCCCCCTCGCCGCAGTCTGGGTCCTGAACCGTCGCGGATGGATGCGCTTTCTGCCGTCAGCCGCGGGTGCGATCGTGGCATTGGGCATGCTTTGGTCCTTGCCCGGCTACTTCAGGCAAAACGAACCGGGGCCAAGGACCGACTTCGCCGCACTTGCCGAGGCGATGCGGACGACGGGTGCCGTTTCGATGCCCATACCGGACGACATGGCGGCAGGTGTGGCTCTGGCCGACCCGGCCCTTCCGGTCTTCGAGCGTGTGGATGCGGGTCCGGTGCCATGCGAGGGCCCGATCCTGCTGGCTGGCTGGGGGGATGACATTGGACTGTCCGCGTTCCTTTCGCGCCTGCCCGCTGACTGCCCCGCAATGGCCGCGCCCGTCCGGATGGTAGGCCAAGACAGCGGGAAGGTCGCGCTTCAGGTGATCGAGATCCGCACGTCGGACTGATCGCGTGCATCTGCCTGCCGTCCTCACAGAAACGTCACATAACTTTGCACTATGGTCGGCGGCCCCATGAGGAGCGACGCCAATGCCTGCATCCGAAAACATTCCCGCCAAGGACTGGCTGGAAGCGGAACTCGCCGACACGCTTGACGAGGACTACGAGCTTGAGATGGAAGATGCGCTTCTGTCCGAGGAGATTGCGCGCATCTACAAGCGCCGCCACCCGGACCAGATCGACCGGACGACCTATCTGCGCGAGCTGATTCGCCTTCAGTCCGAGCTGATCCGCCTGCAAAGCTGGGTGCAGCATCACGGCGAGAAGGTCGTCGTGATCTTCGAGGGCCGCGATTCGGCAGGCAAGGGCGGGGTCATCAAGCGCATCACACAGCGCCTGAACCCGCGTATTGCGCGGACCGTGGCCCTGCCTGCACCGTCGGACCGCGAAAAGACCCAATGGTACTTTCAGCGCTACGTCCCGCACCTTCCGGCGGGGGGCGAGATCGTCCTATTTGACCGCTCGTGGTACAACCGCGCGGGGGTCGAGAGGGTCATGGGCTTTGCAGCCGAGGATCAGGTCGAGCAGTTCTTCCGCGACGTACCCGAGTTCGAACGGATGCTCGTGCGGTCTGGCATTCGTGTTGTGAAATACTGGTTCTCCATCACCGACGAGGAACAGCAGATGCGGTTCCTGATGCGGATTCACGATCCCTTCAAGCAATGGAAGCTGTCGCCGATGGACCTTCAGTCCCGTGTCCGGTGGGAGCAGTACACAAAGGCCAAGGAAGAGATGATGGAGCGCACCAACATCCCCGAAGCGCCGTGGTACATCGTCGAGGGCAACGACAAGAAGCGCGCCCGGCTGAACTGCATCGATCACCTTCTGGGCCTGATCCCCTACGAGGATGTTCCGCAGGAAGAGGTCACCTTGCCGGACCGCGTCTTCAACCCCGACTACGAGCGCGCGACGCTGCCGCCCGAGCTTTACGTGCCCCGCAAGTATTGATCCGCCCTCGTCCGGCGGCTAGGTCGGGCCATGCTGTCCTATCAACATGGCTATCACGCGGGGAACATGGCCGATGTGCACAAGCACGCGGTCCTGTGCCATGTGCTCGACTACCTGACGCGCAAGGACAAGCCGCTGACCTACATCGAGACCCATGCGGGGCGGGGCCTTTACGATCTCGCCTCGGATGAGGCGCTGAAAACCGGCGAGGCCGCGCAGGGCATCGCGCGCCTGGCTGACAGCTTTCCCGCCGATCACCCCTACGCGCAGCGGCTGGCCGAGGTGCGCGCCCGCTACGGCACCGCCGCCTATCCCGGCTCGCCGTTGCTGGCCGCCCTGTCGCTGCGGGATGGCGACAGGATGCACCTCGCCGAACTGCACCCGCGCGAGGGCGCTGCATTGCGCGCGACGATGGCCCCTTGGGGCGCGCATGTGCGAGCCGAGGACGGCTTTGCGATGGCGCAGGCAATCTGTCCGCCGACGCCCCGGCGCGGGCTGATGCTGGTCGATCCGAGTTACGAGGTGAAGGACGACTACGACGCCATCCCCCGCCATCTGGCCGCCATCCACCGCAAGTGGAACGTGGGCATCCTGATGCTGTGGTATCCGCTTCTGATCTCGGAGCCGCACCGCGCGATGCTAACGGCGCTGCTGCACGCCTTCCCCGAGGGACTGCGCCACGAGGTCCGTTTTCCGCCGGTGCGCGACGGACACCGGATGGTCGGGTCAGGGCTGTTCCTGGTCCAACCGCCCTATGGCATCGCGGAGGGTCTGGCGCAGATCGACCAAATTTTCGCGGCCTGACGCAGCATCATCACGTCACCGGGACGCTTGGTTGCACCCGCGCCGGGCGGCCTTATACTTTGAAAGATGTTCGACACACTCCTTCGCAAGCTGCTTGCGCCCGCCACAGACCCGCTGCCCGCCCCCGAGGCGAGCCTTGCTCTCGCAGCTCTCCTCGTGCGGATCGCCCGCGCCGACGGGCGCTACGATGCCGACGAGGTGGCAAGGATCGACCGGGTACTTGGCCGGACCTTCTCACTTGCGCCCTCGGCAGCCCAAGCCCTGCGGCGCGAGGCCGAAGCGCTCGAGGCCGTGGCACCCGACACCGTCCGCTTCACCCGTGCGCTCAAGGAGGCGGTCGCGGTGCAGGACCGCACGGCCCTGATGCAAGCCATGTGGGAGGTCGTGCTGGCCGACGGCGTGCGCGACGACGGCGAGGATACACTCATGCGGCTCGTCGCAAATCTGCTCGGCATGACGGACGTGGACTCGGCCCTGGCGCGCCAGCGGGCCGAGCAGCAGTGATCGCCTCGCTTCCGATGTATGACCGCGCCGAGACGCAGGGCGCGACGGATCGGTACTGGACGGACATCCGCGACCGTCTGCGCGCGGGCGGGGTGGCGGCCCCCGATGCGCTGACGCGCGCCGATGATCTGATGGGGCAGTGGCGGAACCCGAACCTCGTGCTGTCGCAGACCTGCGGCTATCCCTATCGCGCGCATCTGCACGGGGCGGTGACCCTGATCGGCACCCCGGATTTCGGGATCGAGGATGTGCCGCCCGGCCATTACCGCAGCGTTTTCGTGGCGCGGGCCGACGATCCGCGTCCCGTGCTGGCAGCGTTTGCAGGAAGCCGCTTCGCGTGGAACGAGGACGGCTCGCAATCCGGCTGGGCAGGACCGGCGGTGCACCTCGCCAAGGCTGGCGTCAGCGTAGAGCCTGCCCTTTGCACTGGCGGCCACCACGTGTCCGCACAGGCCGTGGCCGAGGGGCGCGCCGATCTTGCATCCATCGACGCCGTCAGTTGGCGGATGCTGACCCGCTGGGACCGCTGCACCGACCGCTTGCGGGTCGTGGACCTGACCGATCCCACACCCGGTCTGCCCTACATCGCCGCCACGGGCGCAGACGGCCCCACCATCTGCGCCGCGGTTGCCGCAGCCATCGAGAGCCTCTCGGCGGAAGACCGCGAGACCCTTGGCCTGCGCGGGATCGTGGCGATCCCGGCGGCAGCCTATCTCGCGGTGCCCACTCCTCCGGCACCTGTCCGGATCGCGCGGCAGACTTGACCGTTTCGTGCGGCATTCTGTGCAGACCGGGCGCAAAGGGCGTTGCAAATGTCCGGAACATGCGCGCTGATCTCGGATGCCCTCGCCCTTTGAAAGCCGAGACGACGTGACCGACACCGCGCGCCCCGCCAGCGAAGCCCCCGTCATCGAGATCCGCAACCTGCACAAGAGCTATGGCAGCCTCGAGGTCCTGAAGGGCGTCGATCTGGTCGCGCCGCGCGGGCATGTGATCTCTCTGATCGGCTCGTCCGGTTCGGGTAAGTCGACCCTGCTGCGCTGCTGCAACCTGCTTGAGGACAGCCAGGACGGTGATGTGATCTTCGAGGGCGAGGCGGTGTCATGGCGCGGCGCGGGCCAGGGCCGCCACCCGGCGGATCGCGATCAGGTGATCCGCATACGCACGAACCTGTCGATGGTGTTCCAGCAGTTCAACCTGTGGTCCCACATGACGATCCTCCAGAACGTGATGGAAGCCCCGCTGACCGTCCTGCGCCAGAACCCGGCCGAGGTAGAGGCACGGGCACGCCTCCTGCTCGACAAGGTCGGGATCGGCGACAAGGCCGACGCCTGGCCCGCGATGCTGTCGGGCGGCCAGCAGCAGCGTGCGGCCATCGCGAGGGCGCTGTGCATGGAGCCGCGTGCCCTTTTGTTCGACGAACCGACAAGCGCCCTCGACCCTGAACTGGAACAAGAGGTTGTCCGCGTCATTAAAGCGCTGGCCGACGAGGGGCGCACGATGCTTCTCGTCACGCATGACATGAAGCTGGCGGCGGACGTATCCGACCACGTCATCTTCCTGCACCAAGGCCGCGTCGAGGAGGAAGGTCCGCCGGACCGCCTGTTCGGCGCGCCCCAGACCGACCGGCTGCGGGGTTTCCTTTCCGCAACCGCATGAACAAGAAACCAAACTAGGGAGTACCACCTGTGAAAAGACTAGTCGCAACGACCGCGCTTGCCCTGACGATGGCAACCGGGGCCTTCGCCCAGGACGTTGTCCGTATCGGCACCGAAGGGGCGTACGAGCCCTACAACTTCATCGATCAGGCCACCGGGGAGTTGGCCGGGTTCGAGATCGAGCTTGGGACCGAGCTTTGCTCGCGTGCGGGCCTGACCTGCGAGTTCGTGCAAAACGCCTGGGACTCGATCATCCCGAACCTTCAGTCGGGCAACTACGATATCATCATGGCCGGCATGTCGATCACGCCCGAGCGTGAGGAAGTCATCGCTTTCACACAGAACTACGTGCCCCCCACGACATCCGTCTACATGGGCCTGACGGCTGATACGAACATCGGCGAAGGCGCTGTCGTCTCGGCGCAGACCGGCACGATCCAGGCAGGCTACGTGGCCGAGTCGGGCGCAACCCTGCTTGAGTTCGCGACGCCGGACGAGACGGTGGCGGCTGTTCGCAACGGAGAGGCGGATGCTGTCTTCGCAGACGGCGAATACCTGCTGCCCATCATCGACGGGTCGAACGGCGAGCTTGCCGCCGTGGGCGAACCGATCCCGCTGGGAGGTGGCGTCGGTATCGGCCTGCGCGACAGCGACGAAGAGCTGAGGGGCAAGCTCGACGCGGCCATTTCCGAGATGAAGGCCGATGGCTCGCTGAACGCGCTTCTCGACAAGTGGTTCGGCGCGAACGTCAAGCGCTTCTGACGGGATTGGGGGTGGGCCCCGTACGGGCCCGCCCCGACCACCATGTTCGCGTATTGCACAGATCCCTCCGTTCTGTCGGGCCTGACCTGGCTTAGTTGCTTCCTGACCACCGGGACGCATTTCAACTTCTATTGGTCCTTCGTCACGGTGCTGTCCCTGATTGCACTGACGGCACCCGTCGCCATACTTTTCGGCATGGGCGGGGCGATCGCGGCGCGGTCGCCGGTCCTGCCGCTGAGACTGCTTGGCCGGGGCTACATCGCGGCCGTGCGTGGTGTGCCGGACATCGTCTACTTCCTCTTCTTCGTGATCGCGCTCGACCAGGGCATCGAATACCTGCGGCACCTCTTCGTCTGCGACGACCTCTCGCAGCCCGTCTGGGTGGGAACCGAGTTCCGCGTCTGCGCTGCCGCCAAGGTTCCGCCGTCGAGCGCTGCTGCGATCTGGCATTCCGCCTATGCTTTCGGGATCGCGGTCTTCACCTTTGCGCTGGTGTTCGGGGCATTTGCGGGGAACGTGTTCCAGGGCGCGATGGGGGCCGTGCCGCGCGCCCAGCTTGAGACCGCCGAAGCCTATGGCATGTCACGCAAGCAGGTGTTCCGCCGCGTGCTGATGCCGCAGATGTGGCTTTATGCGCTGCCCGGACTGTCGAACCTTTGGCTGATCCTCATCAAGGCGACGCCGCTTTTGTTCCTGCTCGGCATCCAGGACATCGTCTATTGGGCGCGCGAGCTTGGCGGGACGAAGCAGCCCGGCAACAACCCTTATCCGCATGGCGATTGGCGGGTGTATTACTTCCTTGCGCTTCTCGTGTTCTACCTGACCTTCACACGGGTGTCCGAGATCGTGCTGGGCCGGATCACGCAGCGCCTGACGCGCGGACAGGCGACCCTCGGGGGCGAGGCGATGCGCCGGGCAGCGAAACCATGACCTGCCTCGAGACCATCCAGGCCTACGGCCTGCGCTCGGTCGGGATCGGCGAGCGGCTATTGCCGCGCGAGGATTTCACGCTCTGCCAACATTTCACCCTGATCGGATCGGGGCTGATCTGGAACGTCTATTTCGGCATCGTGGCGTTGGCCTTCGGCTTCGTCTTCGCGACTGCGCTGGCGCTGGCCAAGAACCACCGCTCGCGCTGGCTGCGAAAGCCTGCCGAATGGTTCATCTTCGTCTTTCGCGGCAGCCCGCTCTTCATCCAGTTCTTTCTTGCCTACGAGCTTCTGGTGCTGCTGCCGCGCGCAGGCATCGAGGTCTTCGGCCTGATGGTCGAGACAAGCTGGCTCACGCGGGCCTGGGCCGGGGCGCTGATCGTGCTGTTCCTGAACACCGCCGCGTATTCGGCCGAGATCTTCCACGGCGCGCTGCAATCCATCCCCAAGGGCGATATCGAGGCGGCGGATGCCTATGGGCTGACCGGCTGGCAGAAGTTCCGCCGCATCCTCTGGCCCACGATGCTGCGTCTTGCCTGGCCCGCCTATACGAACGAGGCGATCTTCCTGTTCCACGCAACGACGCTGGTGTTCTTTTCCGGTTTCCCGGCATTCCAGCAGAAGGGCGATGCGCTCTATTATGCCAACTTCTTTGCCGACAAGACCTTCAACCCCTTCATCCCCTATCCCATTGTCGCCTTTTATTTCATCATCCTCACGCTTTTGCTGATCTGGGCGTTCAATGCGGTGAACCGGAGGCTCAACCGGCACCTGCCGTCGAACGAGACGGGCAGAATCCGCTTGCGTCCGCAGGTCATCCGGTAGTATTCGATATTTGATCAAATTATCCGGGCAAACGTCCGGACCCGTCGGGGACGCACCGTGCAACAGGTGCGCGGCGGGAGGGGATCGAACAGGGGATAGGACCAAGGGCATGGTCCGCGCCGCGCAGCATGCGAGGCGATGCCGTGCCCCGACCTTAGCATTGCATGAAGAACTGGCTCAGAAAGCATCCGGAAGTCCGCACCATCCGGGTGGCTGCCGCCGACCTCAACGGTCAGGCGAGGGGAAAGCGCATACCGGCGCGCTATGCCGACAAGGTGGTCGAGGACGGGACACGGTTTCCCTTCTCGATCCTCAACCTCGACATCTGGGGCGAGGATATCGACGACAGCCCGCTGGTGTTCGAACAGGGCGACGCGGACGGCGTGTTGAAACCGACCGAGCGCGGCTTCATGCCGATGCCCTGGCTCGAGGCGCCAACGGCGCTGCTGCCGATCTGGATGTTCCGCGAGAATGGCATGCCCTACGAGGGCGACCCGCGCCATGCGCTACGGGCCGTGGTCGACCGCTTCAAGGCGCGCGGCCTGACGCCTGTGGTGGCGGTGGAGCTTGAGTTCTTCCTGATCGACGACAGCGGCAAGACGCTTCAGGTGCCGCCCTCGCCCCGTTCGGGCAAGCGGCGCAAGGCGTCCGAGACGCTGTCGATCCGCGCGCTCGATGCCTTCGACACCTTCTTCACAGACCTCTACGACGCCTGCGAGGCGATGGACATTCCGGCGGATACTTCGACGTCGGAAACCGGCCTCGGGCAGTTCGAGGTCAACATGATGCATTGCGACGACGCGCTGCGCGCCGCCGACGATGCCTGGCTGTTCAAGATGCTGGTCAAGGGCCTCGCCCGCCGTCACGGCTTTGCGGCAAGCTTCATGGCCAAGCCCTATCTCGAATACTCGGGCTCGGGCCTGCATACCCATTTCTCGCTGGTCGACGGCGACGGGCGGAACGTCTTCAACAACGCCGGACCCGAAGGGTCGCAGTTGATGCGACAAGCGGTGGCGGGCTGCCTCAAGGCGATGCACGACAGCACGTTGATCTTTGCGCCGCACGCAAACAGCTTCGACCGGTTGGTGCCGGATGCCCATGCGCCGACCTCGGTCGCCTGGGGATATGAGAACCGCACGACCGCAATCCGCATCCCCGCGGGCAATCCCGGCTCGCGGCGGATCGAGCATCGGGTGGCGGGGGGCGATGTGAACCCCTACCTCATGCTGGCCGCGATCCTCGGTGCCGCACTTACCGGGATCGAAGAGGCGCAGGAGCCTGCCAAGCCGGTCAGCGGCAATGCCTATGCGCTTGACCTGCCGCAGATTCCGACAACCTGGGTCGATGCCATCGACGCGTTCGAGAACTCGATGGTCCTCGAACGCTTCCTGCCGCGCGAACTGATCCGCAACTATGTCCTGACCAAGCGGCAAGAGCTGCACTACATGGCCGACCTGAACCGCGAGGAACAGGTCGAGATCTATCTCGACACGGTCTGACTTGCCGGAAACCGACACGACGCCTAGCCTCACCTTGCAAACCTCGGAACCCCCATGCTGATCGGCATCCTTCAGACCGGCCACGCCCCCGATGCCCTGATCGGGCATGCGGGGGACTACCCGGCAATGTTCGCCCGCCTGCTTGACGGGCACGGCTTTACCTTTCGCACCTGGGCCGTGGTGGACGGCGAATTCCCGTCGGGGGTGCATGACGCCGAGGGCTGGCTTATCACCGGCTCGCGCCATGGGACCTATGAGGATCATCCCTGGATCGGCCCGCTCGAGGCGTTCATCCGCGACGTCTATGCGGCGGCGGTGCCATTGGTCGGCATCTGCTTTGGCCATCAGATCATCGCTCAGGCGATGGGCGGTCGGGTCGAGAAGTTTGCAGGCGGCTGGTCGGTCGGCCCGACGCCCTATGCATTCCAGGACGGCGAGACGCTGACGCTCAACGCCTGGCACCAGGATCAGGTGGTCGAGAAGCCCGCCGCAGCCAAGGTGGTCGCGAGCAACGAGTTCTGCGAGAATGCGGCGCTTCTCTACGACGACCGGGCCTTCACCGTGCAGGCCCACCCCGAATTCCGCACCGACTTCGTTGACGGCCTGATCCGTACGCGCGGGCGCGGCCTTGTGCCCGATCCCCTGCTCGATTCAGCGATCGGCCGCTTCGACAGCCCCCTGCATGACCGGGTGATCGCCACCCGTATCGCCGAGTTCCTGAAACACCCGAGAGGGTGAACCCGAAAGAGTGACCCCATGTCCAAATGGACGGACCAACTGCCCGAGGCAGCACGTGACTACATCGCGGGCCGACGTGTCGATGAAGTCGAGTGCATCATCGGTGACATTGCCGGCGTGGCGCGCGGCAAGGCGATGCCCGCCTCGAAGTTCGCAAAGCAACCGAGCTTCTTTTTGCCCAACTCGATCTTCCTTCAGACCATCACCGGCGAATGGGCGGACAACCCGTCGGGTGCGTTCACCGAGCCGGACATGATCCTCGTGCCGGATTTTTCGACCGCGACCGCCGCTCCTTGGACGGCCGACGTGACGCTTCAGGTCATCCACGACGCGCAGGACCAGCAGGGGGTGCCGGTGCCGACAGCACCGCGCAACGTGCTGCGCCGCATTGTCGAGTTGTACAATGCACAGGGCTGGCAACCGGTGGTCGCCCCCGAGATGGAGTTCTTCCTGACCGCGCGGAACCTCGACCCGAACATGCCGGTCATGCCGCCGATGGGGCGGTCGGGCCGCCGGGCTGCGGGCAAGCAGGCCTATTCGATGAGTGCCGTGGACGAATACGGCAAGGTCATCGACGACATCTACGACTTCGCCGAGGCGCAGGGCTTTGAGATCGACGGCATCCTGCAGGAAGGCGGGGCGGGCCAGGTGGAGATCAACCTCGCGCATGGCGATCCGGTGCGGCTGGCCGACGAGATCTTCTTCTTCAAGCGGCTGATCCGCGAGGCGGCCCTGCGCCACGATTGCTTTGCGACCTTCATGGCCAAGCCGATCGAAGGCGAGCCGGGGTCGGCCATGCACATCCATCATTCGGTGGTCGATGCGAAGTCCGGTAAGAACATCTTCAGCGACAAGAAGGGCAACGAGACCGACCACTTCCTGCACTTCATCGCGGGGATGCAGACGCACCTGCCCGCTGCAGTCGCCCTGCTTGCACCTTACGTCAACAGCTACCGACGGTACGTCCCCGACTTCGCTGCCCCGATCAACCTCGAATGGGGCCGCGACAACCGCACCACAGGCCTGCGCGTGCCGATCTCGGGCCCCGAGGCGCGGCGACTGGAGAACCGCCTCGCGGGGATGGATTGCAACCCCTATCTCGGCCTCGCGGCCTCGCTCGCCTGTGGCTATCTGGGCCTGATGGCGGCCGCCAAGCCGCGTCCGGAATGCGTGGCCGACGCCTACAACGTCGAGACCGACCTGCCCTACAACCTCGGCGACGCCCTCGACCTTCTGGATGAGAACGAAGCCCTGCGCGAGGTTCTGGGCTTCGAGTTCTGCTCGGTCTACGACTCGGTCAAGCGCAACGAATACAAAGAGTTCCTTCAGGTCATCAGCCCTTGGGAGCGTGAGCATCTGCTGCTGAACGTATGAACCTGCTGTTCGCCAACGACCGGGCCGGACAGTACCCGGCCAGCTACTACGCGGCGACGGCGACGCCGCTCGCCCCCTTCGCCCCGCTGCGGGGCGAGACGCGCGCGGACGTGTGCGTGGTGGGGGCGGGCTACACCGGCCTGTCGGCGGCGCTGCATCTGGCCAAGCGCGGCTATTCGGTTGTCGTACTCGAAGCGCACCGGGTTGGCTTCGGCGCATCGGGGCGCAACGGCGGGCAGGTCGGGTCGGGGCAGCGCCTTGATCAGGACGACCTCGAGCGGATGGCGGGCAAGGAACAGGCCCGCCGCCTCTGGGATTTCGGCGAAGAGGCGAAGGCGCTTGTCCGCAGCCTGATCGCGGATCACGCGATGCCCGTCACGCTGCATCCCGGCATCGCCCATGCCTGCCGCAGCGACCGCGAGGTCGCGCATGCCCATGCCTATGCCGACAAGCTGCGCCGCAACTATGACTACGACGAGGTGGAGTCGCTCGACGGCGCTGCCATCCGCGCGCTGATCGGCGCGAAGGTCTTCAAAGGCGGCGAGATCGACCGGGGGGCGGGGCACCTGCATCCGCTCAACTTCGCGCTGGGGCTGGCAAAAGCGGCGACCGAGGCCGGGGTCACGATCCACGAGGGAACGCTCGTCCATGCCGTCGACCACCGCAGCCCCGCCATCGTGCGCGCCGACAAGGGCCGGGTCGTGGCCGATCATGTGATCCTTGCGGGCAACGGCTATCTCGGCGGGCTCGAGCCACGCGTCGCAGCGCGTGTCATGCCCATCAACAACTTCATCGTGGCGACCGAGCCCTTGGGCGAGCGGGCCCACGAGATTCTGTCGCAGCCCGTTGCGGTCGCGGACACAAAGTTCGTCGTCAACTATTGGCGGCTCTCTGAAGACAACCGCCTGCTGTTCGGGGGCGGCGAAAGCTACGGCTATCGCTTTCCCGACATCGCGGCGACCGTCCGCAAGCCGCTGCTCGAGATTTATCCCCAGCTTGCGGACGCCCGGATCGACTATGCCTGGGGCGGCACACTCGCAATCACGATGAACCGAATGCCCGCCTGGATGCGCGTTTCCGGCAACGTGCTGGCGGCCTCAAGCTGCTCGGGGCACGGGATCGCAATGTCGACCCTGTCGGGCCGCATCCTGGCCGAAGCGGTCGCAGGCCGGTCCGAGCGGTTCGATTTGATGGCCAACCTGCCGCAGGCCCGCTTTCCCGGGGGCGCAGCGCTGCGCTGGCCAATCCTCGTGCTGGCAATGACCTGGTACTCGATGCGCGACAGGATGGGATTTTAGGAAGAACCATCTCCGCGGCGGTTCCCTGATGGCGAAAATCTGCTGGGGGGTCGGCCTGCGACGGCACGTTACCAACTTGTCACTCGCCAAACGGCCGATCTGGCCTTACAGATTTCCTGAAGAAGAGTTTCAGGAAAGCCGCATACCATGGCCCCCGACGGACAACTCCTGCCACCGGACGTCTACTCCGCAGAAGCGATCCCCGACGCCGCCCGTGCCGAGATCGACAGGCTTCTGACAAGCGGCGACCTGTTTCGCTACACGGCCGCGTCCGGTGCCCCGGTGGCGCTGCTCGAGGCCGAGTTCGCGGCGTTGCTCGGCAGCCGCTACGCGCTGGCGGTCGCCTCGTGCTCGGCGGCGCTGTTCCTGTCGCTGAAGGCGCTTGATCTGCCGCGCGGGGCGCGGGTGCTGATCCCGGCTTTCACCTTTGCCGCCGTACCCTCGGCCGTCGTTCATGCCGATTGCGTGCCGGTGCTGGTCGAGGTCGGAGCCGACTACCGCGTCGACCTCGACGATCTCGCCCGGAAGATCGAAGGCGCGGATGCCGTCCTCATCAGCCACATGCGTGGCCATACCAGCGACATGGACGCAATCATGGCGTTGGCCGAAACCCACGGCCTGCCGGTGATCGAGGATGCCGCCCATTCGCTTGGCACGACGTGGAACGGGCGCAACATCGGCACGATCGGCCGGATCGGCTGTTTCAGCTTCCAATCCTACAAGCTGATCAACGCGGGCGAGGGCGGCATTCTGGTGACCGATGACCCCGAAGTCGCGGCGCGGGCGATCATCATGTCGGGCGCCTACGAGGAAAACTGGAAGAAGCATCCGGGTCTGCAGAACAGCTTCGGCCACTGGCAGAACCGCCTGCCGCTTTATAACATGCGGATGCAGAACCTGTCTGCCGCCGTCATCCGCCCGCAACTACCCGAAGTCGCGGGGCGTGTCTCGCGCGGGCTTGCCAACCACGACCATGTCGCGGCCCGCCTGCGCGCCTCGCGGTGGTTCGACGTGCCGATGCCGCTGGGGCCGGAAAGCCGGGCGCCCGACTCGATCCAGTTCAACCTTGTGGATTTCGACGCGGATGCGGATGCGCTGGCGTTTCAGCGGGCCGCCCAAGCGCGCGGCGTCTCGGTGCAGATCTTCGGCCTCAGCGAAGGGAATGCGCGGGCGTTCTGGAACTGGCAATTCCTGGGCGATGCGCCCGAGCTGCCGCAGACACGCGCCATGCTGATGCGGGCCTGCGACACGCGGCTGCCCGCGCGGCTCACGATGCCAGAGCTCGATTTCATCGCCGACGCGTTGATCGCGTCTGCCTCGGACGCGCAGGGCTTTGGCTAAAGAACCCGCATAGCCGAGCCAAGCCATGGCATTTGCGTCAAGGCTGGATCGACCACCAGCGACTGCAAGAGCGGGCGAAGCCTGCTGGCCATGCGACCCGGCATGTCGCGCAAGACGTCTGTCCGGGCCGACAGGCTGATCGTGCGGCCAAGTGGCGGAAATGGCAGGGGCATGACGTCGGTCGCGTCGCGGAAACGCTCGGCATGGCCAAGCCCCAGTGGCGTCAGGATCGACCAGCCCGCCCCTTGTGCGACCAGCGCCATGATCGCGTGATAGCTGTCCAACTCGAACCGGTGCGCGAGGCGCAGGTTCTGCTGCGCCAGATGCGCCGCGATCTGGCGGCCCATCAGGTGACGGGTCGTGTATTGGATCAGGGGCATCGCCGCGAGTTGCCCTTGCAGGCCCAGGGTGGGGTCAATCCGGCCCTTGGGCGTCACGACGACGAACGGCTCGCACAGCAGGGGATGCACCTCGAGCGAGGCCGCAGGCACTGTGCCACTGCCAAGATCGGCGGCCACGACAACGTCGAGCGCGCGGGTGTCAAGCTGGTCGAGCAGGCGATGGCTGGGGCCAGTTTCCAGCCGGAACTGGCATCCCCGCAGATCTTCGGCCATCGCGGCCAGCAGGCGCGGCGTGACACTGGCCTCGAGGTCCTCGATCATGCCAAGGCGAAGTACGGTCAGGGCGGACATGTCCGCCATCGCAAGCTCGGCGCGCGCTTCGGCGGCAGCGTTCAGCATGGTCTGCGCGTGTCGGCGGAACATGCTGCCCGCGGGCGTCAGACGGATCGGCCTGACGCTGCGGTCCAGCAGCACGACGCCCAGCGCCCCTTCGAGCCCTGTCAGTTGCTGGCTGACCGCCGACGGGCTTGCGCCCAGCCTGCGGGCCGCAGCCGAGATCGAGCCATCCTCGGCGGCGGCGAGGAACACCTCGATGCCCCACAGCGTCACCCGGCCCTGGGACTCGAACATCACGCTTCTCCGATGCGATCGCGCGGAATCAGAGCTTCGAGAGCTTCTTCTGCAGCTCGGCAAGCTGGCGACGGATCTGTGCCAGATCCTCGGCGCTGCCGCTTTCCGCCTCGGGCTCGTCGCCCTTGGCCGGGCCCGAGGCACCCCATCCAGGCACTGACGGCATCCCCGACAGCATGGTCTTCATGAAGGCTTCCTGCTGCTTCAGAAGGTCGTCGAAGCCCGGTACCTTGGCCATCGGATTGGGGATCTGCGTCAGGTTCTCGAGCATCTTGGACTGCCCGTTGCGGAACATTTCGAACGACATCGCAAGGAACTGCGGGACCGAGCTTTGCACATTGGTCGTGTAGCTGCGGACAAGGTCGGTCAGCACGTTGATCGGCAGGACGTTCTCGCCCTTGCTTTCGTGCTCGGCCACGATCTGAAGAAGGTACTGGCGGGTCAGGTCATCGCCGGACTTCAGATCGACGATCTGGACCTCGCGCCCGGCCCGGATGAAGCCCGCTATGTCCTCGAGCGTGACGTAATCGCTCGTCTCGGTGTTATAGAGCCTGCGGCTTGCGTAGCGCTTGATGAGAAGCGGCTTGTCGGTCTCTGCCATCTCGAGCCCCTTCTGTTTCTGCGATGCAGTAAACTTTAGGGCAGGCCCGATCCAAAAGAAAGGGCGGGCTGTCAAAGCCCGCCCCTGTCACCACCGGGGGGACGACCCGGTGGACGCGTCGAGTGTCACTTCGCGGAAGCGCCGACTTTCTTGGCAGCAGTCGTCACGTCGGCGGTGGCCTTCTTGACGGCAGCGGTCGCGTCCTCGGAGATGTCCTTGCCGGCAGCGAGCATCAGCTCGACCGTTTCCATCTGCACGCGCTTCGCGACTTCGGCGAACGAGGCCATGTGCTCGGCTGCCATTTCGGCGGCGGCAGAGGCGAAGTCGCTCGCGGCTTTGGTGTAGTCGGTCGGCTCGGCCTTGGCGGTCGACACGGCGGCCAGCTTTGCGATCGTGTCCTTGGCCCAGCGCGACGAGATCTCGGTCGACTTGTCGGCGGCCTCGAGGGCCACGCGCGACATCTTCTCGGCCAGCGCGGCCTGCGTGCGGAAGGCGTCCTGGAACGCCTTGGTGTCGACCGGGAAGGACGCCATCATGTCCTGCATCATCTTCGTCATGTCTGTATTCGGGGTCATCGGGTTCTCCTTAACCGGCGCAAGTCTGTTTCGATGTCCTCCACATAGATGCTGCACCGCAGAAATGCAAGAGGATAATGCTGCATCGCAGCATCGCTGCGTCAGTCTTGCGGAACGGCGGTCACATAGGTGCCGGGTGCGGCCGCCAGCACGGGGTCCGGCAGACGCGCCTTGACCATCTTGCCCGACCTCGGGCGCAACCAGTCGACCCATCTTGGCCACCACGATCCTGCATGGAAGGTCGCGTCCTTGCGCCAGGCTTCGGGCGAGTCCGCCCCGGCGTCGGCGGTGTAATGGCCATACTTGCCCTTAGAGGGCGGGTTGACGATGCCTGCGATATGCCCCGACTGCGACAGCACGAAGGTCTTGTCGGTCGAGCCGAACTGGCGGAACCCATTGTAAGAGCCGGGCCAGGCCGCGATGTGGTCGGTCTCGCAAGCGACCGAAAAGACCGGCAGGTCGATGTCCCGGATCGACACCCGCTCGCCGAACACCGGGAAGCCAATCGTCGCGAACTCGTCCCGCTGGCAGAGGCCGCGCAGGTATTCCATGGCCATGCGCGCGGGCAGGTTCGTGCCGTCCCCGTTCCAATAAAGCAGATCGAACGCGGGCGGCGCCTCGCCAAGCATGTAGCTGCGGATGGCGGGCTGATAGATCAGGTCGTTCGAGCGCAGATAGCTGAAGGTCCGGCTCATGAAGACCTTCGAGAGGATGCCGTCCTCGGCCGTCTGCCGCTCGATCCCGTCCACGAAGTCGTCGTTCAGGAAAACTCCGACCTCTCCCTGGTCCGAGAAGTCGGTCAGCGTGGTCAGGAAGGTCGCCGAGTTGACCGAGCGGTCCTTGGCCTTCTTGAGATAGGCAAGGGTCAGGCCCAGCGTGGTGCCCGCGATGCAGTAGCCGACCGCGTTCAGCTTGCGCTCGCCGGTGATGCGCCGCACCTCGGCCATCGCCCGGATGTAGCCGTCGCGGATGTAGTCATCCATGCCCGAGTCGCGGTAGCTCGCATCGGGATTGACCCAGCTGACCACGAAGACGGTGAAACCCTGATCGACCAGCCAGGCCAGCAGGCTGTTCGCGGGTTTCAGGTCGAGGACGTAGAACTTGTTGATCCAGGGCGGGAAGATCAGAAGCGGTATCTTGTGGACGGTCTCGGTCGTGGGCGCGTACTGGATCAGCTCGAACATCCGGTTGCGATAAACCACCGCGCCGGGCGTCGTCGCGATGTTGGTGCCCACACGAAACGCTTCACGGTCCGAAAGCGTGACCAGAAGGTCGCCGCCGCTTGCCTCGATATCTCGCACCAGGTTCTCGAGGCCCTGAACGAGGCTCTGGCCGTCGGTCTCGACCGCCTTCGTCAGCGCGTCGGGGTTGGTGCCGAGAAAGTTCGTCGGCGCGAACATGTCCACGATCTGGCGCGAGAAGTATTCCACCCGCTTGCGGTCCGCCGGGGACAGGTTCTCGAGGCTGCTTGCCGCCTGAAGCACGGCCTCGGCGTTCAGCAGATACTGCTGCTTCACGAAATTGAAGAAGGGATGCGTATCCCAAAGCGGGTTGGCAAATCGCCGGTCCTTCGGGCCGGGATCAGTCGGGGCCTCGAGCTTGCCCTTGGCGAGCGCCTGCTGGGCTTCGACATAGTGCTTCAGGCTCTTGCCCCAGTAACTGATCTGATGCTCCAGAATCTTGGCCGGATTCTGCATTATCCCGGACATGTAGGCGGTCGCGGCCTTGACGTAGACGTCCTGGCTCGGCCCCGCCAATGCGGGGTCTGCCTGCTTGCGGCGCGCGACCGCAGCCATCAAGCGTTGCGACAATTCCTCGATTTTCGCGACATTCGCGTTCAACCGATCGAGCCGCGCAGGGGCGTCGTCATCCTCGGTTGTCATCGAATGATTTCCCTCCTAGCTTGAACGCGAAAGTATACTGTCGCCCGACCGGGGGGAAAAGCGACGATTTGGCCCGCCGCGGGAAGGAAACGACATGAGATACATGGCCACTTATGACGCCATGGAGACCTTTCGCAACACCAGCGAATGGATGGGGGCGACAGCGCGGGCGATGGCCTCTTACCCGGTCTTCGCCCTGTCGACCAACCCGATGCTGCAACTGACAGCGGCCTGGGGCGAGGTGGCCGAGCGCAGCTTCGCGCGGATGGTGACGAAGCCCGACTGGGGTATCCGGTCCATCGTCGGTCCGGACGGGCAGGACCATCTGATCGACGTGAAGCCGATCGTGGAAAAGCCGTTCGGCAGCCTCATTCAGTTCTTCGTGCGTCGCCGTGCGCCGATGGCGCGGAAGGTCCTGCTGGTGGCCCCAATGTCGGGCCATTACGCGACGCTTCTGCGCTCGACGGTGATGAGCCTTCTGCCCGACTGCGACGTCTTCATCACCGATTGGCACAACGCCCGCGACATTCCCGTCAGCGCAGGCAAGTTCGACATCGAGGACTACACGCTCTACCTCGCCGACTTCATGCGCGCGCTTGGCCCGGACAGCCATGTCATCGCCGTCTGCCAGCCCGCACCGCTGGCCCTCGCCGCGACGGCCTACCTCGCGGCCGAGGACCCGACCGCGCAGCCGCGCAGCCTGACGCTGATCGGCGGCCCGATCGACCCCGATGCGGCCGCGACCGAAGTGACCGACTTCGGCCGCCGCATCACGATGGGGCAACTGGAAGAGATGGCGATCCAGCGTGTCGGCTTCAAATACAAGGGTGCGGGCCGAATGGTCTACCCGGGCCTTCTGCAATTGCAGAGCTTCATCTCGATGAACTCGGATCGCCACAGCAAGGCGTTCTTCGAGCAGGTCATGCGGGTCGCGCGCGGCGAGGCGTCTGACCATGACTCGCATAACCGCTTTTACGACGAGTATCTCGCCGTGATGGACATGACGGCCGAGTTCTACCTGTCGACCGTCAACCGCATCTTCAAGCGCCGCGAAATCGCCCGGAACGAGTTCGTGGTGGCGGGCAAGCAGGTCGACCTCGGCAAGATCGACGATGTTGCGGTGATGACGGTGGAAGGTGCCAATGACGACATCTCGGCCCCCGGTCAGTGCGTCGCCGCGCTGAAACTTCTGACCGGGCTTGCTGACTCGGCGAAGGCGAACCACCTCGAACCCGAAGCCGGACACTACGGCATCTTCGCGGGCAAGTCGTGGCGGCTGAACATTCGCCCGCTGGTGCTGAACTTCATCGACGCCAACTCGGGCGCGGCCCGGACGGCCCTTCGGACGGTCGCAAGCGCCTAGCGCAGCATCAGCGGTTCGTCCAGGAACTCGTCCATCGCCTCGGACACCGCGTCGGGGGCTTCCAGCGTCGGCAAGTGCCCTGCCGTGTCGATCCGCAGGAACCGGCCCTTCGGCATCAGTTCGGCGGTGAATTCCTGCCGGCGGGCGGGCACGATTGTGTCGGCCCCGCCCGCGATCACGAGCGTCGGCAAGAGCCAGCGGCGCAGCGTCTTCTGATGGTCGGGGCGGCGTTGCAGCGCGCGCGACTGCGCGATGAAGGCATCCGCCCCCAGAACCCGCGCCATATCGGCCAGCACGTCGAGCACGTCCGCCCGCACCGGTCCGTCGAAAAGCGCCGAACCTGGCACCTCGCTTGCTATTGCCTCGCGCAGGCGGCCCGAGCGGGCGGCGACGATCCGGGGCTCGCGCGCTGCGGCGGCCTGCGGCGTCTCGCCCAGCGGATCGGTCGAGATCAGGACCGCCCGCGTCACCCGGTCCGGGGCGCGGCGCACCACATCAAGCGCGACGGTGCCGCCCAGTCCCACACCGCCGATGGCGAAGCGGGCCGGGGCCTGCGCGAGCACGGCCTGCGACATCTCTTCGACCAGCGCGCCGCGCAGCGGCATGACCGTGACGGGCCGGCTCAATGACAGGCTGACGATCTGGTGGAAGAAGACACGCGCGTCCGACGCGAGCCCCGGCAGGAGGATCATCGGCTCCGTCACGCCGAGACCTCGGCGATGGCAGCCTCGATCAGCGCGAGGCAGTCGGGCGTCGAGAAGCGGTGGTCCGCGCCCTTGACCAGCGTCAGGCGCATGTCGGAACAGTCCGCGTGATGCAGCAAGCGCAGGGCTACATCGACCGGGACGTCCGTGTCGACGGTGCCATGCAACAGACGCACCGGGAAGGGCAAGGCGAGCGGCGCGCGCAGGACAAGGCGCGTGCGCCCGTCCTCGATCAGGCGGCGCGTGATGACGTAAGGCTCGTCGGCGTAGTCCGACGCGACGGCAACCCGCCCCTCGGACATCAGACGCTGACGTGTCGCCTCGTCCATCTCGGCCCACATGCCGTCTTCGGTAAAGTCGGGAGCCGCCGCGATGCCGACGATCGCCTTGATCCGCTTGGGCATCTGTCGCGCCAGCAGCAGTGCAAGCCACCCGCCCATCGAAGAGCCGACAAGGATCTGGGGACCGTCTGTCAAGGCGGTCAGCACCGCCGCCGCATCCTCGAGCCAGTCGCCGATCGACCCATCGGTGAAGGCGCCGCAGGACGCGCCATGGCCCGAGCAGTCGAACCGCAGGAACGCCCGGCCCTGCCCCTCGGCCCAGTCCGCCAGATGTTGGGCCTTCGAGCCCGTCATGTCGGACCGCAGGCCGTGCAGGAAGACCACGCCCGGCCCCTGCCCTTCGACCCGACGATAGGCGACGCGGCGACCCAGGGGCGTATCTAGGCTGCGCGGTTCGGTCATGGCGTCTCCCGGGGGTCTCCCGGCGTCTATAGCCTGCCGTTCCGGGCAGGACCACCCGCAGACCCCGCGCGGTTGACAACCGCCGACGAGGCGCGCAAGAACCTGCCCGACATAACCCGCAACCGGGCGTTCCGTAGGCGCCAGACCGACGAGGAGAGCCAGCCATGGCCCAGATTTCCCTGACCTTCCCCGATGGCTCCAGCCGACCATTCCCGGCAGGCACGACGCCTGCCGATGTGGCGAAATCGATCTCGCCCGGCCTGGCCAAGAAGGCGATCTCGGCCTCGGTCGATGGCGCGCATTTCGACCTTGCCTGGCCGATCGAGGCGGATGCGCGGATCGCGATCCACACGATGCAAGACGAGACGCAGGCGCTGGAACTGATCCGCCACGACCTCGCGCATATCATGGCCCGCGCCGTGCAAGAGATTTGGCCTGACGTGAAGGTTACCATCGGCCCCGTCATCAAGGACGGCTGGTACTATGACTTCGACCGCGCCGAGCCCTTCACCCCCGAGGATCTGGGGCTGATCGAGGCGCGGATGAAGCAGATCATCAACGCGCGGGACCCCGTCCGTACCGAGGTTTGGGACCGCGACCGCGCCATCGCCCATTTCGAGGCGCAGGGCGAGCCGTTCAAGGTCGAGCTTGTCCAGGCGATCCCCGCCGATCAGAAGCTGCGGATGTACTGGCACGGACCTTGGCAGGACCTCTGCCGCGGCCCTCATCTGCAACACACCGGACAGGTGCCGGCCGATGCCTTCAAGCTGATGTCGGTCGCTGGGGCCTACTGGCGCGGCGACAGCGCCAACACCCAGCTGCAGCGCATCTACGGCATCGCCTTTCGCAACCGCGACGACCTCAAGGCGCACCTCACGATGCTGGAAGAGGCCGCCAAGCGCGACCACCGCCGCTTGGGCCGCGAGATGGACCTGTTCCATCTTCAGGAAGAAGCGCCGGGCATGATCTTCTGGCACCCCGACGGGTGGAGCATCTACCGCACGCTGGAAGACTACATGCGCCGCCGTCAGCAGGGCGCGGGCTACCGCGAGATCCGCACCCCCCAGGTCGTCGACCGCATCCTGTGGGAGAAGTCCGGCCACTGGGAGGCCTACCGCGAGAACATGTTCATCGTCGAGGTCGACGAAGAGGGCGCCAAGGAAAAGCGGATCAACGCGCTGAAGCCGATGAACTGCCCCTGCCACGTTCAGGTCTACAACCAGGGTCTCAAGTCCTACCGCGACCTGCCGCTGCGTCTGGCCGAGTTCGGGTCCTGCCACCGCTATGAATCCTCTGGCTCGATGCACGGCCTGATGCGGGTGCGCGGCTTCACGCAGGACGACGCGCACATCTTCTGCACCGAGGACCAGATCGAGGCGGAATGCGCGAATTTCATCACGCTTCTGGCGAGTGTCTATCGCGACCTCGGGTTCGACGGCTTCGAGATCAAGCTGTCGACGCGGCCCGATGTCCGCATCGGCTCGGACGAGGATTGGGATTTCGTCGAGGCGGCGCTTGAGCGTGCGATCCAGGCCACCGGCAATGCCTATGAGATCGACCCCGGCGAGGGCGCGTTCTACGGGCCGAAGCTCGACTTCAAGCTGACGGACGCAATCGGCCGCAAATGGCAGTGTGGCACGTTCCAGGTGGACCCGAACCTGCCGAGCCGCCTCGGCGCCGAATATGTGGGCGAGGATGGCGCGAAGCACCGTCCCTACATGCTGCACCGCGCGATCCTCGGCAGTTTCGAGCGCTTCATCGGCATCATGATCGAGAACTATGCGGGCCGCCTGCCCTTCTGGCTGGCACCCCGGCAGGTGGTCGTGGCCTCCATCGTCTCGGACACGGACGCCTATGTCGCCGAAGTGGTGCAGAGCTTGCGCGAGGCGGGCGTGCGCGCCGAGGCCGATACGCGCAACGAGAAGATCAACTACAAGGTCCGCGAACACTCGGTCGGCAAGGTGCCGGTCATCCTCGCCATCGGCATGAAGGAGGTCGAGGAGCGCAGCGCCTCGGTCCGCAGGCTGGGCGACCAGCAGACTGTGACGCAGCCGCTCGACACCGTCCTTGCGACGCTGCGCGCGGAAAGCACGCCGCCGGATCTGCGCTAGGTCAGACCTGCGTCAGCCCAGAAGCGCCGCCTGCACCTTGGCGTCCCAGCCAAGGTAAAGCGCCTCGTCCTTGCGGATCACGGGGCGCTTCATCAGCGTCGGCTGGGCCGCGATCTGCTCTTCGGTGTCCGACGCCTTGAGCCAGTCGCTGAGGCCGCGCCATGTGGGCGAGTTGCGGTTCACCACCGCGTCGCCGAAGGCCGTCACGAACTCTCCGATCTCGTCGGGGCTCAGCGGGTCTGCGCGCACGTCGCGGAACTCCACCTCGTTTCCGCCTGCGCGCAACGCCTTCAACGCTGTCTTGCAGGTGTCGCAGGTCGAAATGCCGTACAGGATCATGCGCGCCCCCGGGTACCCTCTGCCCTTGGTATGGAAAGACGGCCCGCGAAACGCAAGCGTTCAGACAAGCGCGCGGGTGATCGTGACGCCCGCCCAGGCCGCAACGGCCGTCAGTACCGTGCCCCAGATCAGGTCCACCGCCACCATCGACGGGTGCCAGTCCTTCATGATCGCGTAGCTCGTGAACTCGTAGGTGCCATAGGCCATCGCCCCCACCACAGCCCCCGCGATCAGCGCCTGACCCGGCGCGCCCTCACGCAAGGCGGGCAGGCTGACCAGCCAGACGAGGCCCGCGACATAGGCCAGGTAGAACACCCCCGCCGCCCCGAAGCGGATGTTCTCGAGCATCAGGTGCCCGATATGCCGCTGGAACAGCGGCTTCATCACGAACCCGAGCATCAGGGCATCAAGCGCCAGAAAGACGACGGCGGTCGAGACGTAGAGGACGACGAGGGACATGGGCGGGCTCCGGTTGGCGACCGACCCCTACCTAGCGCGCTGCGTCGGCCTGCCCAGGCGCGCGCTGCGTCAGGCGCACCAACCGCGCCGCGATCCACCAGCAGGCCAGCGCAATCACCGCCCCCAGATAGCCGTCGATCGCATAGTGCCAGCCAAGCGCCACCGACCCCACCATGATCAGGCCCCAGAACCCCACCATCGCGATCCCCGCCCAGCGCCGCCAGGTGAAGGCGTAGCACAGGAGCAAAGTCGTCGATCCGACATGCATCGAGGGCATCGCCGAAATGCCCGTGATCTCGCCCCGCCCGAGATAGCCCTGCCACAGGCTTTCCTGCACGCCAAGCGCGGGCAGCCAAGTCTGCGCCGACATTGCGCGCAGCGTGTCCATCAGCGGAACGAACGTGTCGCCAAGACCCAGACGCTCGACATAGACGGGACCCGCCGAGGACAGAAGCGTCGCCACCAGGTTGCCCCCGATGGCCCAGGTCAGCACATGCGCGACAAGAAAGGTCATGCGCGCTTTGGGGTTCGTGCGGGCGAAACAGGCAACGAACAAGAGAAACATCATCAGGAAGAACCAGGCGTGATAGGCCGCGTTCAGCCCCCCGATAGCCCAGCCCTCGCGCACCAGCGGCATGAGGTAGAGATACGGATCGACGCCGAAATGCAGCGCGCGGTCCCAGGCGATGAAGACCTCGTCCCAGGAGAACGGGTTCAGAACGACGACCATCTCCTTGAGGTATCCGAACGACTTCTGGAACAGGATCAGGGCGGTCAGCGCGACGGCCCCGCCCACCAAGCGCTCAGGGTCGAGAAGCACGCGGCGCAGGTCGGCGGCCAGCCAGGCGATCGGCCGCGCTGGCCGGACATTCAGCATCATGTGCCCGAACCGCCAGACCAGCATCACCAGCAGGAAGACCGGGACCAGCGTGCCCGCCAGCAGACCAAGGATGCCGAGGATACCCATCCCGAAAGGCCGCCCGGTCAGATGCTCGACCAGCATCGCCGTGACGTAATGGGCAACGACGAGACCGATCAGCAGCGCATGAGCCTGCAGCACACGCCCGACGACGCCGGGGCGGGCGGTGTGGGGGGACGCGGTTGAGATCATCGGCACTGCCTCGCGTTTCAGCGAGGGAAAGCAGGGGAAAATGGCAGGAGTTGGGCGGGGATGGGGGGTGGGGGGGGGAGGCTACAGGGTGCTTGTCCAAACATCGAGTGGAGACCAGTGCCGACCATCCCTAGGCATCAAGCCTGACGATCATTCCATCGAGCCATTTAATCAGGATGGATGCTTTAATTGCATGAAAGGTAGTTCCTGTCCCACCCCGGCAGATGATCCCAGCAAATTTCGCTGCGTTGGACCCATCTTCCGTCGGGGTAACCGCAAACACTGCGCCGCCACTAAATCCATCTGAGTCAAAAGGAGACCCTCCTATTGTTTTCAGCCTTAAAAGGCTCCCATCATTTGACTTACCCTCCTCCTCACATAGGCAAACCCTCTTAACAAGCTTGATAGTTTTAAGTCCAGGCTGCCCCCCAAAGCATTCATTCTCAAAAACCTGATCTGCATAAGCATGCCCATAAACCAAGTATGCTACCGGAACGTCTGGCCGACCAACTGAACTCAGGCACGTCAGACTAAAAAACTTGGAAGAAGCAACAGACCCTTCGGCGACAGATTCATCAAATCTAAGCGCCGCGACATCATATTTATCTTCAAACTCGAGTGCTTCGGGCCTTTCAACGCATAGATACCCATTCGATGAGACAAACCTATCCCTCCTTGTGCCAGGAAGGCTCAACGTCTGAAGATCATTCCCTTTAAGTTGATGCTTGGTGGAAAGTGCAAACTCAATGCCCTTATACCGTATCAATGTTGTGCTGCCTGCAAGCGAAAGAAATCGTGAGCCATCATCTGGGATACAGTGCAAAGCCTCGCAGTGTATAGCCAGTGTGGACTCCACATCCTTCGCAGGAACTAATACATTTCCCACACGCACGGCTAGAGCATACCTTAGATCAAGTAATGGGATAGTGCTCTCGAGCGTCACCCCCAAACCCCCTCGAACTCCCGCCACTCGCCCTTGCTCATTCCGCTCGTCTCCTGCGTGACCGTCTCTCCCGCGAGCCGCCGCTTCACGACCTCGACGGCCTTCGCCGACAGCGTGACCCCGCCCATCCGGTAGTCCTCGAAGGCCGCATGGGCCAGCGGCACCCAGTCCTTCACGCAGGCGGCGATGGCCTCGGCATAGACACGGATCTCGTATTGCGCGTGGGGGTCGGCGCGCAGGCGCAGGAAGTGGAACAGGTTGTGCAGGTCCACCTTCCAGTACCATTGCGTGTAGATATTGGCGGGCAGGTTCATCCGCGCAAGCTCGCGCGCCAGGCCCTGCTGGGGCGTGCCGTCGGCTTGTGCCTGCGACAGCATCGCCTCATAATGGTCATAAGCGCGGTCGGCGTCGCCCTTGAGGATGTCAAGCACCCGCGCCGCCTCGGCCCCGGTCAGCACCTCGCCCCGCCCCTGATTGTTCACGGTACTTTGCGCGGCAAGCTGCTCGGGCGCGGGGATATAGAACTCGCGGTCGAGGATCGAGTAGCGGGCCGAGTATTCGTTGACGTTGGCGGTGCGGTGCCGAATCCACTGGCGGGCGACGAAGACCGGCAGCTTCACATGCAGCTTGATCTCGCACATCTCGAACGGGGTCGAGTGCCAGTGCCGCATCAGGTAGCGGATCAGCCCCTCGTCGTTCTGCACATGCTTGGTGCCAGCGCCGTAACTTACCCGCGCCGCCTGCACGATGGCCGCGTCGTCGCCCATGTAGTCAATGACCCGGATGAAGCCGTGGTCCAGCACGGGATGCGCGCGGTAGAGATGCGCCTCCATCCCCTCGGACACGGCGCGCAGCGTGGGGCGGGGGTTTGACCGCGCGGCCTCGATTTCGGCGATCTGCTCGGGCGAAAGGGGCATGCAGCCCTCCGTGGCGCTAGATGTGGCGTGAACTCCGGGGGCAGTCTACAAGACGTGGGGCTGGTGCGGCAAGCGAGGCCGCGCGGTTGTCCACAGCTTCCGGCGCTTTCCTGGGGACAGCGGCCTTCGCGCCTTCCCCTCGGCACCCGGGCGGGCTACCTGTCGATGAAATCTGCGCGAACGGAGGAACGCACATGGAGATCCGCTATCTGCACACCATGGTCCGGGTGAAGGACCTCGATGCATCGCTGGCCTTCTGGAAGCTGCTCGGCCTGATCGAGACGCGCCGCAACGACTACCCGCAGGGCCGCTTCACGCTGGTGTTCCTCGCCCCTCCCGGACAAGAGGAGTGCCCGGTGGAGCTGACCTACAACTGGGACGGCGACGAAGGCCTGCCCTCGGACAGCCGCCATTTCGGGCATCTCGCCTATGGCGTGTCGGACATCTACGCGATGTGCGCGCACCTCCGGGCGAATGGCGTCACGATCAACCGGCCCCCCAAGGACGGGCGCATGGCCTTCGTACGTTCGCCCGACAACATCTCGGTCGAACTCCTTCAGATCGGCGCGGCCCTGCCCCCGGCCGAGCCCTGGACCTCGATGCCCAATACCGGGCACTGGTGAGCCTTTTTCTGTCCTGAAATATCCCCGCCGGAGGCATCCGCCGGCGGGACCGGGACGGCGCTAGTAGATGTAGCGGATCTGCTCGGTCCAGAACCGCTCCATCCGCCGCAGCGAGACGTTGATGCCTTCCATCGCCTCGGCCCCGACCATGCCCCGGCGGTCCAACGCCTCGGCATGGCGCATGAAAAGCTCGGCCAGCATCGTACGCACCCGCCGCCCCTTGTCGGTCAGCCGCACCCGGACCGAACGTCGGTCGATTTCGGACCGCTGATGGTGCATGTAGCCAAGGTCGACGAGCTTCTTGAGGTTGTAGCTGACGTTCGAGCCCTGGTAGTAGCCGCGCGACTTCAACTCGCCTGCCGTCACCTCCTGCTCGCCGATGTTGAAAAGCAAAAGCGCCTGCACGGCGTTGATCTCAAGCTCTCCCAACCGCTCGAACTCGTCCTTGATGACGTCGAGCAGCAGCCGGTGCAGCCGTTCGACCAGTGCCAGGCATTCGAGATAGCCGATCAGCAGCGTCTTCTGCGATCCGTCCCGCAGGGTCGTCCCGGTGTCCATCGCCCACTCCGTTCTCGCGTTCCGGGCAGAGAATCGGCGTAAAGCGCGAACATTCGGTAAATTCACGCCGTAGGCTTCAGGGGCCCCCAAGCCGGGTGCGCGCGAAGCCCGAGATCTCGGCGACGAGGGCCGCGAAGCGGGCGGGCGGCGCGTCCTGGGCCATCATCCAGCGGATCAGGTCCTGGTCGTTCTCGGCCAAGAGCGCGTCGTAGGTCGCAAGCGCCGCCTCGTCGAGCGAGTGGAGCCGCGCGTCCGCGAAGGGGCCAAGGATCAGGTCCATCTCCTTCGTGCCTCGCCGCCACGAGCGCATGTGCATCCGCTTCAGCCGTGCCTCTGCCGTCTCGGCCATGCTCGTTTCCCTTGATCGTTCCGGGGCGCGCCCCTAAGAGCGGGCGATATCCCTCGAACCCTCCGGAGCCGCCGCATGGCCTTCCTGTCCGATACGCTCGCCCGCGTCAAACCCTCGCCCACCATCGCCGTGACGACCAAGGCGAACGAACTCAAGGCGGCGGGGCGCGACGTGATCGGCCTTGGGGCGGGCGAGCCTAATTTCGACACGCCGCAGAACATCAAGGATGCCGCCGCCCGCGCCATCGCGGCGGGCAAGACCAAATACACGGCCGTTGACGGCATCCCCGAACTCAAGCGTGCGATCTGCGACAAGTTCGCGCGCGAGAACGGGCTGAGCTACACGCCCGCGCAGGTGACGGTGGGCACCGGGGGCAAGCAGACGCTCTACAACGCGTTCATGGCCACGCTGAACCCCGGCGACGAGGTGATCATCCCGGCCCCCTACTGGGTCAGCTATCCCGACATGGTGCTGCTTGCGGGCGGCACGCCCGTGCCGGTGGTGGCGGGTATCGAGACGGCGTTCAAGCTGACGCCTGAACAGCTGGACGCCGCGATCACCCCGAAGACGAAGTGGTTCATCTTCAACTCGCCCTCGAACCCGACCGGGGCTGGCTACACCCGCGCCGAGCTGCGCGCGCTTTGCGACGTGCTGCTGCGTCATCCGCATGTCTGGATCATGTCGGATGACATGTACGAACACCTCGTCTTCGACGATTTCGAGTTCACGACCCCCGCGCAGGTCGAGCCGCAGCTTTATGACCGGACGCTGACCTGCAACGGCGTGTCCAAGAGCTATGCTATGACCGGCTGGCGGATCGGCTATGCGGCCGGGCCGGTGGCCCTGATCAAGGCGATGGCCACCATCCAGTCGCAGTCGACCTCTAACCCCTCCTCGATCTCGCAATACGCGGCACTCGAGGCACTGACTGGCCCTCAGGATTTCCTGGCCCCGAACCGCCTGCTGTTCCAGCGGCGGCGCGACCTTGTCGTCGGGATGCTGAACGAGGCCAAGGGCGTGACCTGCCCGCGGCCCGAGGGAGCGTTCTATGTGTATCCCGACATTTCGGGCTGCATCGGCAAGACCAGTGCCGGGGGCGCGCGGATCGTCGACGACGAGGCCTTCGCGACGGCGCTGCTCGAGGAGACGGGGGTAGCGGTGGTGTTCGGCGCGGCCTTCGGGCTGTCGCCCAACTTCCGCGTCAGCTACGCGACCTCGGACGAGGCCCTGCGCGAGGCGTGCAGCCGCATCCAGACCTTCTGCGCCGGTCTGCACTGACCGGGTGCACGATGGCAAGCGATCTTCCCGAGCACTACTTCCGCCTTCGCGACACAGGGGCCACGGTGTTCCGCCTGTCGCCCGAGGGGCGTCTCGGCGGGATCGAGATGGAGCCCATCGCCACCGTCAACGTCGAGACCGGCCGGATCAAGCCGCAAGGCGACAGGGCGCTTGGGGCGGCGGATCTTGCGGCCATCGACTCGTGGCTTGCCGAGCGCCGCGCCGTACTTGGCGCGCGGCAGGGGGACGACATCCTTCGGACCGTGGAACAGCTGAATAGGGCTGCACACTGGGCGCAGACCCGTGCGAGCGACGCAGACCTCGAGGCGGTGACCAACCCGCTGCTTCTGGCGATGCACGATCTGCGTAGCGTTCTTGTGCGGCGCAAGGCAGCGCGGCTTCCTCCTGCAGGAAGCGACTGACTGGTCCAGCCCCCGCAAGAGCCGAGGAAGCGGGGGCCAGCCCCCGCACCCCCGGGGTATTTGCGCCGAAAAGAAGGCTTAGGCTGCAGCGGGCGCATGGCGCCAGAAGCGCACCATGAGCAGCACAGCCGCGACCGACAGGCCGATGACAAGGCCAAGCCAAAGCCCGACCGGGCCGAAGCCCAGCGGAAAGGCGAGCAGGTAGCCTGCAGGCATGCCGATGACCCAGTAGCTGATCGCAGCCAGCACCATCGGCACCCGCGTGTCGCGGATGCCGCGCAGAAGCCCGAGCGCGATCACCTGCATCGCATCCGCCATTTGAAACAACGCGCCGAACGCAAGAAGCGTCACGCCAACGGCAAGAATCTCGGCGCTGTCGGGCCTTGCCGTATCGAGAAACACCGAGATCAGCGGTTCCGGCGTCATGAGGAAGAGCGTGATGACGAGCAGGCCGAAGACTGCCGACAGCGCGATCGAGACGCGCGCGGCATCCCGCAGTCCGCGCGCGTCTCCCGCTCCGTCGGCCCAGCCGACGCGGACGGTCGCCGCGTTCGACAGGCCGAGATGCACCATGAAGGCCAGCGCGCAGGCCTCGAGCGCGATGCCATGGGCGGCAAGCTCGACGGTGCCGATCCAGCCCATCATCACCGCCGAGGCGTGGAAGAGGCCGCTCTCGGCCAGCCCGGTCAGCCCGATCGGCCAGCCAAGCCGGAACACCCGCGCCAGCGCCCCCCAGTCGGCCCGCCAGAACCGCTGGAACAACTTGAAGCGCCGCAGCTCGGGCAGCCAGGCCGCATAGCCCGCAAGCACCGCAAGAGTGGCCACCTGCGACGCGACCGAGGCGATAGCGGCGCCCTTGATGCCAAGTTCCGGCGCCCCCCAGTTGCCGAAGATCAGAGCCCAGTTCAGGGCGCCGTTCAGCACCACGGCCGCGACCGTGGCCCAGAGGACGACCTGCGTCCGGCCCAGTGCGGCGAGGTAGCTTTTCAGCGCCATGACGAGCAACGCGGGCACCATCCCGAGGCCGACGATCTGCAGGTAGTCCTGCCCGAGTTCGGCTACGACCGGCTGCTGACCGAGGGCGAACAGGACCGGCCCCGACCACCAGAAGACCGGATAGCAGGCGATCCCGAAGGCGATCGACAGCCAGAGACCCATCCGCGTGTCGCGCCGCACCTGCGTCTCGTCGCCCTGGCCGAGCGCCGCCGCAACCATCGGCATGACCGCCTGCGCGAAGCCCGAGCCGAGGATGAATATGACGAAGAACGACGAAGCCCCAAGCACGCCCGCCGCGAGCGCCTCGGTCGAGTACCAGCCGAGCATGATCGTGTCGGTCACATGCAGCGACATCTGCGCCAGATGGCTGCCGATGAGCGGCAAGCCGAGCGTCAGCGTCGCCCGTGCATGGGCGGCGTGGGACAGGGAAGTCTGCTCGGTCATGGCGTCGAAGTATCGCGCCCCGGCAGGGGCGACAAGCCTAGAGCGCGGCCACCATGAGGGATGTGGCGGCAACGGCGATCACAAGACCGGCAGCCAGTTCCACAAGCGGCAGCGCGCGGGTCAGCCGCGCCCCCGGCAGGGTGGCGAAGGCCCCTTCGCGCGCCCAGACCGACAGGCCCGCAACGGCAAGCGTGACCGTCGCGGTGCCCAGACCCATCGCATATGCCCCCGCCACGCCGATCCCGCCGATGCCCATCTGGACCGTCAGGATCAGCAGGAAAAGCGCCCCCGTGCAGGGCCGGATGGCGATGCTTCCGATCAGCACGATGACGTCACGAAAGCCGGTCAGGCGCGCCACATCCTCGACGCTCGGCCCGTGGCTGTGGCCGCAGGTCGTGCAGGCGGGGCCTTGCACCGCCGAGTGCGCGTGATGATGGTGGTGATGTCCACGTGCGTCGTCGTGGCCGCCTTCGTGCAAGCCGTGCGCCGTCCGCAGGTCGGGAACGGCGGGCCCGACAGGGAGAGGGGACGTAGCCCGCTGGGATAGGTGGCCGCGCAACCCACGCCAGCAGAGCCACAGTCCGAGTGTGGCCACGAGCGCATAGCTGATCGGCGTGAGATAGCCTTCGGCCAGCCCGACAAGACGCTCTCGACCAAGGCCCAGCAGGGCCACGCCCGCATAGACGATCGCGATCGCGACCGTCGCCTGCGCCAGACTCGAGACGACGGCGATCGCGGCAAGCGGCATCAGGCGAACCCGCCGCCCGAGGCCGTAAGCCCCGACCAGCATCTTGCCGTGCCCGGGCCCGGCGGCATGAGCGAACCCATAACCGAAGCAAAGCGCCAGAAGCGAAGCGACCGCCCCCGGCTCGCCCCGCCGGATCGCCCGGAGTGCTCCGGCAAGGGCGTTCTGCACATCGCGCTGCATCTCGGATGCCGCCCGTTCGATGACAGCCCAGCCACCCGTCGCCCATACAAGCCCGAGAGCCGCCGCGCAGACGAGGCCGAGGATCAGGAGCGCGCGGCGCATGTCACACGCACCTCATCGGCATAGGCGGCCCCGACGGCGGGAAACTCCATCTCGAGGTTTTCCTCGGCGCTGTATTCGGCAAGCGCCGCCTTCAGTTCCTCTTCTGCGGCCGTCAGGTCCGGGCCGTAAATTTCGGCAGTGCAGCCCGGCGCATCCGTAAGCACGGGGGGGCCGATGATCGTGTAAGCGGTGTAGAACCCCGGATCGTAGGATTGCACGATCAACGGCGTCTCGCGCGGGTCCACCGGGGCCGCAAGGTCACGCAGATGCGTCGAGACGAGCTTGCCGTCGATATAGGCGGCGGTCCAGTCGCGCGGGCGGCCCAGTTCGACCGGGGCGTCGGCCGCCAGCACATAGGTGTCGCCGGGAAAGTCCGGGTCCCAGTCCATGTCGAAGCCGCTCAGCGCCTTCGCCTCGTCGGGACCGAGCACGCCGTCCGCGTCAGTGTCGAGGCCGCGGTCCTGCACCACCATCAACGAGAAGAAGTCGTCATAGGTCCAGCTGATCCGCAGGGCCGTGGCCTTGCCGCCCGCATCGAAGATAACCTCGATGCCGGTATCGATGTAGATATGCGGATGCGCCCCGGCCTGCCCCGCGAGGCAAAGACCGAGTGCTGCCGCCATCCATCCCGTCCGCATGCCAAAATTCCCCCTGCCTTTCCCGAAGGTAGCGTCCGCGCGACCGCATTGCCAGAGGGGAGGTATGGCAACAGGCGGCCTTCGGCCCGGCGCAACGACCCCGGTTCCCGCCCCCTTGGAAGCCATATCTTGCGCTGCCGCCCGCTTGGGTGGTCTAGTGCTGCCCCAAGCCGCCTCAATCCAGAATCGAGCTGCCATGCCCAACGACCTTCTGTCCGGCACCCCCGAAGCCTATGACGCCTCGTCGATCGAAGTGCTCGAGGGGCTGGAGCCGGTCCGCAAGCGGCCAGGCATGTACATCGGCGGCACCGACGAGCGGGCGCTGCACCATCTGGTGGCCGAGGTGCTCGACAACTCGATGGACGAGGCGGTGGCGGGCCACGCGACCCGGATCGAGGTCGAACTGCATGGCGACCACTCCGTCACGGTGCGTGACAACGGGCGGGGCATTCCGGTCGATCCGCATCCGAAGTTCCCCGGCAAGTCGGCGCTCGAGGTGATCCTCTGCACGCTGCATGCGGGGGGCAAGTTCTCGGGGAAGGCCTACGAGACGAGCGGTGGCCTGCACGGTGTGGGGGCGAGCGTCGTCAACGCGCTGAGCGACCGGATGCGGGTCGAGGTCGCACGCAACCGCGAGCTTTTCGTACAGGAGTTCGCCCGTGGCGTGCCGCAGGGCCCGGTGGCCAAGGTCGGCCCTGCCCCGAACCGGCGCGGCACGAGCGTGACCTTCCACCCGGACCCCGAGATCTTCGGCAGCCTCCAGTTTCGCCCGGCGCGGCTGTTTCGCATGGTTCGCTCCAAGGCCTACCTCTTCTCGGGCGTCGAGATCCGGTGGAAGTCGGCAGTGGCCGATGGCGAGACGCCGACCGAGGCGGTGTTCCACTTTCCGGGCGGGCTTGGCGACTACCTGACCGACCAGCTTGATAAATCCACCACCTATGCCGACCGCCCCTTTGCCGGGAAGGTCGGCTTCCCCGAGAAGTTCGGTGTTCCCGGCTCGGTCGAGTGGGCGATCAACTGGACGCCCTCGCGCGACGGCTTCCTGACAAGTTACTGCAACACCGTCCCCACGCCTGAGGGCGGCACGCACGAGGCGGGCTTCTGGGCTGCGATTCTGAAGGGCATCCGGGCTTATGGCGAGCGGGTGAAGAACCGCAAGGCCGACCTCATCACCCGCGACGACATGATGGCGGGCGGCTGCGCCGTCATCTCGATCTTCATCCGCGAGCCGCAGTTCGTCGGCCAGACCAAGGACCGGCTCGCCACCGAAGAGGCCGCACGCCTGGTCGAGGGCGCGGTGCGCGACCACTTCGACACCTGGCTTGCGGGCGACACGAAGTCGGCGGGCGCGATCCTCGACTTTCTGGTGCTGCGCGCCGAGGAACGCCTGAAACGCCGGGCCGAGAAGGAGACCGCGCGCAAGTCGGCGACCAAACGGCTGCGGCTGCCCGGCAAGCTGGTGGACTGCACCGCGACCGCCCGCGACGGGACCGAGTTGTTCATCGTCGAGGGCGACAGTGCCGGGGGCAGCGCCAAGATGGCGCGCGACCGCACGAACCAGGCGCTTCTGCCGCTGCGGGGCAAGATCCTGAACGTGCTGGGGGCGGCCAGCGGAAAGATGGGGGCGAATGCCGAGATCAACGACCTTTGCCAGGCGCTTGGCGTCGGCATGGGCACCAAGTTCAACGTCGACGACCTGCGCTACGACAAGGTCATCATCATGACCGACGCGGATGTGGACGGCGCGCATATCGCAAGCCTGCTGATGACGTTCTTCTTCACGCAGATGCGGCCGATGATCGACAAGGGCCACCTCTACCTCGCCTGCCCGCCGCTCTACCGCCTGACGCAGGGGGCGACCCGCGTCTACGTCCTCGACGACGCCGAGAAGGAGCGGCTTCTGGCCGAAGGACTGGGCGGCAAGGGCAAGATCGACCTCCAGCGCTTCAAGGGCCTGGGCGAGATGGACGCCAAGGACCTGAAAGACACCACGATGAACCCCGCCACCCGCAAGCTGATCCGCGTGACAGTGGACGAGGAAGAGCCGGGGGCCACGGAGGTATTGGTGGATCGGCTGATGGGGAAAAAGCCGGAACTGCGATTCCAGTACATCAGCGAGAATGCCAGGTTCGTGGAGGAGTTGGATGTGTGAGGGAAGCAAAAGTGATGGGGCAGATACCTTTTAGATATCGCGTCCGCGCCGCCCTCAAATCGCTTGAGAACCCCTTGTTTCTTAGCAAGAGGTTCCCGAGCCTTTACTGGAAAATCTATAAGCTTTCGTGGAAGGACTACCTTTGGATATTTGAGAATCCAATCTCGAAGGCATCCCCCGTCGCATCTGCGGCGGGATATCTCGTTTACCTGAACGACATCCTTGTTCGAGAAATGGGTTTTGAGTTTATTTCCGCCAACAACAGCTCAGTTATTGGCCTAGACTTTCGTATGAAGCTGATGCTCGTTTATTTTGGCCTTGTCCTGCTGGCAATCGCCAGATTGATTTATCTTGCCAGACGGCCCCATTCAATCTCACATGGGCCTGACTTGTCCTCTTGGGTCGATTACGGGATGCACAACTTTACCTTCACGGACTTCCTTTCCTTCCATGATGACATTCAAGTTAATCAACATCGAACCCTCTACGGAAAGTATTATACGGACGACTGGGAGGCATTTGTAGATGACGCAAGCTGGTCGAAAAGCGGGCGAACAGACGGGATGGACACCGTTGGCAAGCGAGCGAGCCGTGAACACGTCAGCTATGGGGATGCCAAAAGACGGCATGAGGATTTGCTTCGATCAATCCTGATTGACCGTTACGAGGAGTTTTCCGCACGAAACAAGATCTCTTTGGTATTTGCAGTCATCTTGGCTTTGGCGGGCATGGCGATGTTTCTGTTGCCGAACTTAGATCTATTCTTAGTTCTGTTGTTATCTGTCATTCGCTAGAAACCCCCGGAACATCCCGCCCCCTCACGCCGTTCAGACCCTCCTAACCCAACGGAGGCACCACATGGCAAAGGCGGACCGCAAGCATTTCGGGCCGGCGCATCAGGGCAAGGGCGATGGCACCGGGGCGATGACCGAGGTCGAGACGGGGGCGATCCCCGACAACATGGTGCTGTCGAACCGCGACAAGGCCCAGCACTCGGCCGAGCGCGGCATGGACGGCAAGGCGATCCTTACCGAACAGCGCCGCGACCATGCGGCCAACCGGCGCGAGGAGTGATGCGATGACCAGCAAGGCACCCCCCGTCCCGCCCGCAAACCGCAGCCCGAAAGGACCGGGCGAGGCCGACCACGGGCTGCCCGAACCCGGCACCGGCGCGCTGCCCCCCAAGATCCCGGAAAAGACCGGCCA
>JANPJD010000009.1:0-7213 GCA_031425325.1 Rhodobacterales bacterium
CCGACGTGGCGCAGGTGCCGCGCCCTGCTTTCGGGGGTCGAGCTGTCCATCAGGTAATGCGCGGCAAAGACCTTGCGCTTGCCCCGCGCACAGAGAAGCCCCACGCCCATCGTCAGCGTCCGCCGCCCCGGCGCGCCCACCAGCGCCGTCAGCCACCGGCTTGCGCCGCAGGTCGTGAAGATGCCAAGCCGCGTGATTTGGCCAAGGCCCGGCCGGATCGTGCGGTTCACGCCGTCGGGCATCAGGAACGCAACATCCGGCAGAAGCACCCGGTCGAGCCAGCCCTTCAGCATCGCGGGCAACCCGTACCACCAGGTCGGGTAGACGAAGATCAGCGTATCGCACCAGCGAACGTCCTCGACATCGGCCGCGACAGGCGCCTGGTTCTGCGGACAGTCGAGATAGCCCGCCAGTTCCCCCGCCGTCAGCGCGGGCGCAAAGCCGCGCGCGTAGAGATCGCTCACCCTGATTTCGGCCCCGGCCTTCGACAGCCGTTTAAGCACCACGTCGCGCACGGCCGAGGTGAAGCTGCCTTCGGTCGGATGACAATAGACCACCAGTGCCCGCATCAAAGACGCCCCATCTCGCGACCTACCTGGTCGAGGAAGGCCTCGCGGTGCCGCGCCTCGGCCCGGTTCATGTCGTAGAGCGCGAGGTAGCGCATCCGCTCGGGGCGGCAGACATGCCAGATCGCCCGCTTGACCACATGGCGCGGCGGATCGCCCGCCATAAGCGCGCGCATCCGCGTGCCGCCATAGGTGGTGACGGCCGCCAGCTTTCGGATGTTGGTGAGGTTCGGCTTCACGAAGCCGTCCTCGAGCCGGAAGCTGACGCCGGGAAGGAACACGCGGTCGAAATAGCCCTTGAGGATCGCGGGAAAGCCGAAATTCCAGACCGGAAAGACCAGCACCAGCGCCTCGGCCCGCATCACGCGGTCCACATGCGCCTGCACGGGTGCGACATTCGCCCCCACCTCGTGATAGCCGCGCCGCTCGGGCGGGCTCAGGACCGGGTCAAACCCCTCGGCATTCAGGTCGCAGTCGTCCACCTCCCAGCCGCGCGCGCCCAGCGTCTCGACGACGCGGCGGTGCAGGGCCGCCGAGAAGCTTTCCGCGCAGGGATGGGCGAACAGCACCAGCGCCCGCGTCATGCCGCCCGCCCGGCCCGCGCGTCGGATGCCTTCGGCGAGGATATTTGTCCCAGAATGAATTCACTTTGGCGCAAGCCAAGAGGGGGGCAGACAGCCCCCCTTGCCCGGTCCGGGATCATTCGGCGGCCCTCAGGCCGGGCCAGGCATACATCGCCTCGTAGCGCCAATCGGGATCGTCCCAGGCGATCATCTTGCCGGGGTTGAGAAGGCCCTTGGGATCGGCCTCGCGCTTGAAGGCAAGCTGGCGGTCGTCGACGCTTTGCCGCCCGCCTTCTTCCAGCGTGTAGCGGTGCGGATTGAAGATCATGCAGCCGAGGTCTTCGTGGACCCGCACGATCTCGTCCAGCCGCGCCTCGGTGGTAAATCGCACAAGGCTGAGGCCTGCATAGATCGTCCGACCGTTCTCGCGCACCGCCTCGAGGTGCTGCATGACCTCGCCCGGAAAGGCCGCGCGCACCGCCTCGATCTTCTCGAGATGGTCGGGGGCTGCGTATCGCACCTGAAGGTAGGTGATCGCGGGATCGACCTTGAGTGCGCGCAGCGTCGTGTGGTTCCAGCCGTATTCGAAGACCGGGCCCGGCTCTCGCGGCCAGTCCGGCGCGTCCGAGCGGTAGATCAGGCGCGCGCCCGGGCGGCGGGCAAGGAAGGTCAGGAACCCATCCATCGCATGCGGTGCCACCATCAGCCCGATCAGCGCCTGACCCGGGGCCATGTGCGGTGCCACGCGCTGGAAGTAGTCCTGCGCGATCGGGGCTTCGAACACGGTCACGAGCTTTTTCAGGATGCCGTCCTGATCGGCGAGGTCGCTGCCGAAGGCCGCAGCCTCCGGAAAGGTCTCGCAGGTCACGAAGAGGTCGACCCAGTCATAGGCCGGGGCGAGCGGCATCTCGAGTTCGGTGATGATCCCGTTGGTGCCGTAGGCATGGCTCACCCGGTGCAGCTCTTCGCCGGTGAACTCGAGCACGCGGGGCTCGGCCTCCATCGTCACGACGCGCAGGCGGATGATATTGCCCAGATCGCGCAGGGACCCCCAAGTGACCGATCCGACTCCGCCCGAGCCGCCCGCGATGAAGCCACCGATGGTGGCGGTGGCCCAGGTCGAGGAAAACATCCGCAATTCCTGCCCCGAATGGGCTTTGCAGGCGGCATCGACGTCCTTCAGCAGGCACCCCGGCTCGACGATGACCCGGCCCGGATGGACCGCCTTCACCGCAGCCATGTTCTTCATGTGCAGCACCACCCCGCCCGCGAGTGGCATCGCCTGCCCGTAATTGCCCGTCCCGGCCCCGCGCACCGTGACCGGAACACCTTCGGCATGGCAGACGCGCAGGACCTCGATCACTTCGGCCTCGGAGCGGGGGGCCACGACGAAATCCGCCGTCACATGGTCGAGCCGCGCCTTCAGCACCGGCGAATACCAGAAGAAGTCGCGGCTTTTCGCCCGGACCGAGACGGGATTGTCGTCGATCTCGAGATGCGACAGGGCGGCGCGGGCGGCGGCGAGGGTCATGCAGGCTCCATCAGTGGATCGAGGTCGGCGTAGTCGGGCAGGATGCGATCGATCTGGCGGCCCGCGCGGATCACGATGCGGTCGGATTGGGGCCGGGCGAAGAACTCGGTCCAGGACCGGGCGCGGCAGATCACGAGGTCGGCGGGCGCGCCCGGGGCAAGCGAGGGTGCTGCAATCCCCATCGCGCGGGCGGGGTTGGTCAGCACCGACTGCACCCAGTCGGTGCCGGAATAATCGAGATGCCCGATCCGCGTCGCCTCGCGCAGCACCTCGACCATGTCGAGGTCGCCATAGGCGTAGAACGGATCGCGCGTGTTGTCCGAGGCGAAGCTCACATTGATGCCGCGCGCGTTCATCTCGTGGACCATCGTGATGCCGCGCCAGCGGGGGGTGCGGCCCGCCACGCGGTCCTGAAGGTAGAGGTTGCACATCGGCAGGCTCACGACATGCAGGCCCGCGCGCGCCACGAGGTCAAGCGTCGCCAGCGCCTCGGCCTCGGGCATCTGCGAGACGGAGCAGCAGTGTCCCACCACGACGGGCGCGTCGAAGCCTGTGTTGAGCACGGCCTGCGCGATCAGCCGCAGCGTGTTCGAAGCGGGATCGCCCGTCTCGTCGACGTGGAAGTCGGCCGACAGGCCGCGCGCGGCGGCCATCCCTAGGAAGGCCGTGATGCGGTCCGCGATGTCGGGCAGGGGGTAGGTCACCATCCCAAGGACGCCGCCATGCGCCGCAACGAGATCGGCGGTCGCCTTGAACGGGCCGTCGGTCGAGAAGTCGCCCGCGCCGATCAGGCAGGCGGCCTGCATCTCGATCCGGCCCGCCCATTCGGCGCGCTTGTCCGAAAACACCGGAAAACTGATCGCATCCTGCGGCGGGATCGCGTCGAGATGGGTGCGGATCGCGCGGGTGCCGTGCGCGTAGGCCGAGCGGAGCGAGAACTCCATCCGCGCGGCCACGTCCGCCGCCGTCCAGCGCGCCGTGCGGTCCGCGCCGACCGTGTCGAGCGCGCCCATGAAGGTACCATCCGGGTTCGGACTGCGCGGCCAGACGTGCCCCTTGTCGAGATGGGTGTGCATGTCGACGAAGCAGGGCAGCACCATCGCGCCGCGCAGGTCGACCGACAGCCCCTCACCCTCGACGATCCTGCCGCCCTCAAGCGTCAGCGAGGTCCGCATGAGGTCGCCCGGCAGGCCCAGCAGGCAGGCGGGGACGGTCGCGTTTTCCAGCCGCAGGCGCGGGGCGTCGGGAAGGCGCTGGAAGTCGGTCATTCGCGGCTCAGCGCACTTTCGTGCCACTTCCGCAGGGCGAGGTGGCTGACGAGGGACAAGACGGCAAAGACCGCAACCCCCGACAGCGCGATCAGCAGGAGTGCTGCGAACATCAGCGGGATATCGAGCCTGTAGCCCGCCTCGGAGATGCGCGACGCAAGGCCCGAGCCGATGCCCGCCCGGCCCGCCACCAGTTCCGCCACCACCGCGCCGATCAGCGACAGCCCGCCCGCGATCCGCAGGCCCCCGAGGAAATAGGGCAACGCCGAGGGCAGTTGCAGATAGCGCAGCCGCTGCCACCGGCTGGCGCGGTAGATCCGCATGAGGTCGGTCAGGTTGTGGTCCGCCGATTTCAGCCCGAGCGTCGTGTTCGACAGGATCGGAAAGAAGGCGACCAGCCACGCGCAGAGCAGCAAGCCTGCGATACGGCTGTCGATATAGATGAAGATCAGCGGGGCCACGGCCACGACGGGCGTCACCTGAAGGATCACGGCATAGGGGTAGAAGCTCATCTCCATCCAGCGCGACTGGGTGAAGAGGATGGCAAGGCCCACACCGCCGATCACCGCGAGACCTAGCGCCATGACGGTGATCCAGATCGTTACCAACAGCGCCTCGCGCAGATCCGCCCAGTCGTCGACCAGGGTTTCGGCGACAAGTCCGGGGCCGGGCAGGATGTAGTGCGGGATGTCGTTCCAGACTACGATGCGGTCCCAGAGCCAGGTGCCGAGCCCGAGCACGAGGATCGGCAAGAGCCATTTCGCAACGCGCTCGATCCGGGCCGCACGGGCGCGGCGGGTCTCGTGCGCGTCGGCCGCAGCCTCGGCGGTGGGGAGGGGGGACAGTCGGTCCGCCATCGTCATGCTGCCTCTCCCATGGCGAGGATCAGGGCGTCGGAGGCCTCGCGGCACTTCGCGGCATAGGCGGGCGACGTGCGGAACGCCATGTCGCGGGGATAGGGCGCATCGACGCCGATCTCGCGCACCACCCGGCCGGGGCGGGCGGCCATGATGACCACGCGGTCTGACAGGAAGACGCTTTCAAAGACCGAGTGGGTCACGAAGATGACGGTGCAGCCGATCCGGGCCTTCAGCGCCAGAAGATCGTCGTTCAGCTTCTGGCGCGTGATCTCGTCAAGCGCGGCGAATGGTTCGTCCATCAGGATGAGGCGCGGCTTCGTGACCATCGCCCGTGCGATCGAAACACGCATCTTCATGCCGCCCGACAGCGCGCGCGGATAGCTGTCCGCGAACCGCTCGAGGCCGACGCCCGCCAGCGCTTCGGTGATGCGGTCCTTGACCGAGGTGAAGGACATGCCGCGCAGCCGGAACGGCAGCCAGACGTTCTGCGCGACCGTGGCCCAAGGCATCAGCGTCGGTTCCTGAAAGACCATCCCGAGGTCGCCAGGATGCTCGCCCCCGTCCCAGACGATCCGCCCGGCCGTGGGCGGCATCAGGCCCGAGATCAGGCGCAGCGCCGTCGACTTGCCGCAGCCCGAGGGGCCAAGGAGCGAGATGAAATCGCCCTGGTTGACCGTCAGCGACATCTTGCGAAGCGCCATGACAGCCCCGTTGAACGTCTTGTCCACGCCCTGCATCTCGAGCACGCGCGGCCGCTGACCGGGGGGGAGGACGCCCGTCATGCGTTGGCGGCGCGGCGAAGCGCGGGGGGCCAGCCCCCCAGTCCCGGCCCGGCCACGGGCCGGGCGTCCTTCGTGGAAACGCGCCACTGCCGCGTTTCTGATTGCTCATCACCCCCCGGGATATTTCGGGACAGAAAAAGGGGTAGACGGCGCCCCGACGACGTTTGGCGGCCTCGCCTCACGGTTTGAGGTCCATGCCCACGCCCTGGCCGACGAAGGCGGTGGTGAACGAGGCTTTCCAGTCGATGTCGCCCGACACGACGCCCGCCTCGACCATCTTGTCGAAGAAATCCTTCACCTTTTCCTCGGTCATCACGCCGATGCCCTTTTCCAGCGCATCGCCCGAATCGACGATGCCCGCCTCTTTCATCTTGGCGATGCCGAAGGCGATCTGCTCGTCGGTCATGTCGGGGTTGTCGGCCTTGATCATCGCATTCGCGGCGGCGTTGTCGCCGTAGAGGTAGGTGTACCAGCCCTTGATCGAGCCCTCGACGAAGCACTTCACCTGATCGGGCTTGTTAGCGACCGTGTCGGCCATCGTCTCGATCAGCGTGGAATAGGTAGAATAGCCCGCGTCAGCGATCAGCCAGACATCGGGCGTGAAGCCGCCCTCTTTCTCGACCATCAGCGGCTCGGACGAGAGGTACCCCTGCATCCCGGAATTCTCATCCGCGATGAAGGGCGCGGGGTTGAACGTATAGGGCTGGCGCTGCTCTTCGGTGAAGCCGTAGGCCTTGATCATCCACTGATAGAAGCTGGCATAGCCCGCATCGCCGATCAGCAGGACGGGCAGGTTCTTGAGGTCCTCGAAGCTTTGGGCCTTGCCGGGATGCGACAGGATCACCTGCGGCTCTTTCTGGAAGCTGGCGGCCACGACGACGACGGGAATGCCCTCTTGCACGGCGCTGAATGCCTCGAGCAGGTTGCCGCCCATGTTGTAGTCGATCCGGCCCGCCAGCATCAGGGCGCGGTTGTTCACCTGCGGCCCGCCGGGCTGGATCGTCACGTCGAGGCCGCAGGCCGCATAGGTGCCGTCCGCGACCGACTGGTAGAAACCGCCATGCTCGGCCTGTGCCAGCCAATTGGTGCCGAAGGTCACAGGCACGTTCTGCGCCAGCGCGGGTGCGGCCAGTGCGGCGCAGAGCGCGGTGGTGCCGAGGATGCGGAACGTCGTTGCCATGAGGAACCTCCTGTTGATTCTGGTTGCCTTCACGTTAGGGGCAGTGCCGCCCACGGCGAGGGAAAGCGCAGCGGGCAAAGAGCAATCCGGCCGTTCCTGCCGAACTATCGCACATATCAATCGAGTCGCTGCCTGTTTTTCGGGCAGACGACTCGATCGGACTTGTCGAAACGGCCGCCCGGTGCCTTGCTGGTGGCATGACCCGCGTCCTTGCCCCCGCCGCCATCGCCCCGCCCTTTGCGCGCTACGCCCACGGGGTCGAGGTGCCTGCAGGGCATCGGCTGGTGGTGACCTCGGGCCAGCTCGCCTTGCGCGCCGACGGGACGGTGCCCGAGGGGGCCGAGGCGCAGGCGGCGCTCTGTTTTGCCAATTGTGCCGCGATCCTCGCCGAGGCCGGCATGGGCCCGGCCAACGTGATCCGCATAAACGCCTTCGTCACGGATCGCGCCCACATGGCAGGCTA
>JANPJD010000010.1:0-4438 GCA_031425325.1 Rhodobacterales bacterium
CGTCGTGCTGATGGGGGCCATCGACGCAGTCTTCCTCGACCTGCCGCCCGAGGTGCTGCAGACCTCGATGCGCGAGCACCAGAAGTTCTTCTCGGTGCGAAATCCGGTGACGGACCGGATCGAGCGCTTCGTCACCGTCGCCAACCGAGAGACCGCCGACCACGGGGCCACGATCCTTGCGGGCAACCGCAAGGTGCTCGCCGCGCGCCTGTCGGACGCCAAGTTCTTTTGGGAGAACGACCTGCGCGCTGTCCATGCCGGGGGTCTCCAGGGGATGGCGGCGGGCCTCGCCAACGTCACCTTCCATAACAAGCTCGGCTCGCAGCTCGACCGCGTGCAGCGGATAGAGGCGCTGGCGCGCGAGATCGCCCCCCTCGTGGGGGCCGATCCCGACACGGCGGCACTCGCCGCGCGGGTCGCCAAGGCCGACCTACAGTCGGCGATGGTGGGCGAGTTTCCGGAATTGCAGGGCGTGATGGGCGGCTACTACGCGAAGGCGCAGGGCCTCAGCGATGAGGTCGCGGCGGCATGTGCCGAGCACTACGCGCCGCTCGGGCCGAGCGACGCCGTGCCGACCGCCCCGGTCAGCGTGGCCGTGGCGCTGGCCGACAAGATCGACACGCTGACGGGCTTCTGGGCGATCGACGAGAAGCCGACGGGGAGCAAGGACCCGTTTGCGCTGAGGAGGGCTGCGCTGGGTGTGGTGCGGTTGGTGTTGGAGAATGGGGTAAGAATGGGGTGGAGCACTCCGATCAAAGCGTCGGGCGCCATACACATTTTCAATGCTTACTACTCACACAATACCCACGCTGCTCAGATGATCAGCGATCTCGCTAAAGGTGTGCCTGAAAACATCGTCCAAGAAGCACGAGAGCGCTTGGAAGGGTCGGTTCGCGCCTATGGAGAGGACGAGGTGGACGACGCCCCAAGTGCTGCCTTTGATTTTGCCGAGGATTTTTACGGTGAAGTTCTATCTGAACGAAGCGTCAACCTCCTCTCCTTCCTCCACGACCGCCTTAAGGTCCACCTCCGCGACCGGGGCATCCGCCACGACGTGATCGACGCCTGCCTCGCCATGCCGGGCAATGACGACCTGACCCTGCTCGTCCGGCGCGCCGAGGCGCTGAACGCCACTCTCGCCACCGAGGACGGCGCGAACCTGCTTCAAGGCTACAAACGCGCCAACAACATCCTCACGCAGGCCGAGGCGAAAGACGGCGTCGAATACTCCTTCGGCGCCGACCCGAAATTCGCCGAGACGCCCGAAGAGCGCGCCCTCTTCGCCGCCCTCGACCGCGCCGAGGCCACCATCGCCCCCGCCATGCAGGCCGAAGATTTCGCAACCGCGATGCAGGCCATGGCCGCCCTGCGCGCACCCCTAGACGCCTTCTTCGAGGCTGTGCAGGTCAACACCGACAACCAGATCGTCCGGCGCAACCGCCTGAACCTGCTGCACCGCATCCGAAGCCTCTGCGCCGGGGTCGCGGACCTGACGAAGATCGAGGGCTGACCCGCCCCATTTTCTGTCCACAAATATCCCGGGGGTGCGGGGGCTGGCCCCCGCTTCGTTGGCTTCCACCGGGGCTGGTCCCGCCTGCCAGGTGCGCGCATGGCAGGAAGGCCAGCAAAGACCCCGCCCTGCGTCACGCTTGCTTGACGCAGAAACAGGCGTATGCTGCACGGCGACAAGGAATGCCGCAGTGCAGAAACACGATCCCATCCTCGACTACACGGATGTGACGCCCGAGGCGCGGATCGCGACGGTCACGCATGGCTGGCGCGCCAAGTGCCTGCAACGCCTTGTGCGGCTCGATCTGCCGGTGCCCGCGACCGTGGCGCTTCCGTCGGCGACCGTGCGGGGCATCGCGGCGGGGGGGCAGGTGAACTGCGAGGGCATCCTCGCCCTCTTCGGCCCGACGCCGCTCGTCTCGGTCCGCCCGAGCCCGGAGAACCCCGACTGGGGTGGCCCGGCGACCGTGCTTAACATCGGCATGAACGCCGCGCGCCACGCGATGCTGACGCGCAGCCATGGCGCGGCGGCGGCAGACACCCTCTGGCTGCGCTTCATCCAAAGCTATGCGATCCACGTCGCGCGCCTCGACCCCGACATGTTCGACATCCCCGTCCCCTCGGCGCAGGCGATCCGCGACGCGCTGCGCGCCTACGAGGCCGAGATGGACGAGGCCTTTCCCGACGATCCGGCACGCCAGTTGTCCGAAGTGCTGCGCTCGATGGCCCGCGCGTGGGAGGGCACGTCGGCGCGCCTCTTGCGCCAGGCCAAGGGCGCGCCCGAGAACGGCGGCCTCGGCCTTGTCGTGCAGGCAATGGCGTTGGGCATCGGGCCGGGCATCTCGGGCTCGGGCGTGATCCAGTTTGTCGATCCGGTGACCGGGCAGGCGCGCGTGACGGGCCGCTACCTGGGCCAAAGCCAGGGCCGCGACGCGCTCGACGTGGCGGATGCGATCTACCTCACGCGAGACGCGCGGGGGCCGTCGCTGGAAGAGGTCGCCCCGGCCATTTTCGCGGATCTTCTCGCGTACGGATGGGCTTGCCGCACAAAGCTGCGGGAAGAGATGCAGGTGGAGTTCACGGTCGAAGATGGCCGTCTGGCCGTGCTCGATGCCGTGAAGGTCGCCCGCTCCTCGCGCGCTGGCCTGCGGATCGCGGTCGCGCTGGCCGAGGACGGCATCATCGGGCAGGACGAGGCGGTGCTGCGGGTCGAGCCCCGCGCGCTGCCAGAACTGCTGCACCACCAGGTCGATCCGCGCGGCCCCCGCGACACGATCGTGAAGGGCATCGCCGCCTCGCCCGGTGCCGCGACGGGGCGGATCGTCTTCTCGTCGGATGCAGCGCAGGCGAGTTTCGCGCGCGGCGAGCCCTGCATCCTCGTACGCCGCGAGACGGCGCCCGAGGACATCCGGGGCATGCATGCCGCCGTGGCCGTCCTGACCGAGCGCGGCGGCATGACAAGCCATGCGGCCGTGATCGCGCGCGGCATCGGTCTGCCTTGCGTGGTCGGCGCGTCAGACCTTCGGCTCGACGGGCGCGACAGGCGGCTGACCGCGCCCGACGGCCGGGTGTTCCGCGAAGGCGACACGATCACCATCGACGGCACCGCGGGCGAGGCGCTGGCGGGCGTCGCCGAGATGCTGGCCCCGGCGCTCGACGATAACTTCCGCAAGCTGCTCGGCTGGGCCGACGGCTTTCGCGACATCGGCGTGCGGGCCAATGCCGACACACCCGCCGATGCCCAGACCGCACGCAACTTCGCGGCGCAGGGTATCGGGCTTTGCCGCACCGAGCACATGTTCTTCGAGGAAGACCGCCTCGTCGTGATGCGCGAGATGATCTTCGCCGATACCTCCAAGGACCGCGCGGCGGCTCTGGCCCGCCTTCTGCCGATGCAGCGCGAGGATTTCATCCAGCTTTTCGACATCATGCAGGGCCTGCCGGTCTGCATCCGGCTGTTCGACCCGCCGCTGCACGAGTTCCTGCCCCACAGCCGCGAGGGGCTGCGCGATCTGGCCGAGGCGATGGACATTCCGCTGTCCGCCGTCACCCGCCGGGCCGAGGCGCTGTCCGAGGTCAATCCGATGCTGGGGATGCGCGGCGTGCGCCTTGGCGTCGTGTTGCCCGAGATCTACGCCATGCAGGCGCAGGCGATCTTCGAGGCGACAGTCGAGGTCGGCAGGCGCGGTGCGGCGGTTGTGCCCGAGATCATGATCCCGCTCGTCTCAGCGCGGCGCGAGGTAGAATTGGTGAAAAGCCATGTCGATGCGGTCGCGGCGACCGTGCGGGTCCGCGCCGGGGCCGATTTCGACTACCGGCTCGGCGTGATGGTCGAGACGCCGCGCGCCGCGCTTCGAGCGGGCGAGATCGCGCAGCACGCGAGCTTTCTTTCTTTCGGCACGAACGACCTGACGCAGATGACTTACGGCCTTTCGCGCGACGATGCGGGGCGGTTCATGAACACCTACGTGCAGCAGGGCGTCTTCCCGGAAGACCCGTTCCACATCCTCGACGTCGACGGGGTGGGCGAGTTGCTGCATATCGGGGCCGAGCGGGGACGGCGGACACGTCCCGACCTGACCCTCTCGATCTGCGGCGAGCACGGCGGCAATACCGAGTCGATCGACTTCTGTCGGCGCGCGGGTTTCGACTATGTCTCGTGCTCGCCATACCGCGTGCCGCAGGCCCGTCTCGCTGCAGCACACCTTGCGTTGCTCGATGGCAACAGGCGCGTCGGCGGCTGAGGCCGGAGCGCGATCTCAGGACAGTTCGCACAACCCCTGATTTTACACTTCGCGTGATTTCGGCGGATGTTCGCGCAAACCATTGAATCAATTGTGGTATTCGTGCAACGGCGGTTTACGGCCCCGGTGCGATGGGCTATGTCCACGCGCTGTCGTTGTCGGGGTGGGGGATATCCGGGATCCAA
>JANPJD010000011.1:0-17713 GCA_031425325.1 Rhodobacterales bacterium
GTCAGGGCCAACGCCGCCCGACCCATTCGGTCAGCGCGCCCGCCACGGCACCGCCCACCGCCAGCGTGCCCAGCACCTCGGTCGTGGCAAGCGAGCGTCCAAGTTCAAGCCCGATGTCGACGGCCCCCAGAAGCGCCTCCATCGGCCCGTCATAACGCATGTTCATCGAGCGCAGGATCATCAGGTAGACCGCGAAAGCCGTCAGCACCCAGAAGGTCGTCGTGACCATCGTTCGCAGTCCATAGCCTATCGCCGCCCGGTAGCCCTGCCCGGCCAGGCCGCCCATGATGAACCAGCCGCAGAGCAGCCCGATGCCCGCGCTGATCTCGCTGAAGGACCCCCAGACGGTGCGCTCGGGCACCGTCGTCTTGTAGAGTTCGGCCACGACATAGGAGAGGGCCGCAAAGGCGATGGCGGCGATGAGCTTGGCTGCGGTCGGCATCGCGCTCCTCTGGACGCGCCCTAGTTGGGGCGCGTCACCGTGATCTGTGTCACGTCGCAGTTTCCACCCTTGAAGGCGGCCGCGCAAGAGGTGAGGTAAAAGCTCCACATCCGCCGGAAGCGCTCGTCAAAGCCCATCGCCTGCACCTCGTCCCAGCGCGCCTCGAAGGTCTCGTGCCAGCGCCGCAACGTCTGACTGTAGCTCTCGCCGAACTCGACCGAGTCGCGCACCCGCAGGCCCGCCTTCTCGACCTCGGCGCGCAGGATGGAAGGCGAGGGCAGCATTCCCCCGGGGAAGATGTACTTCTGGATGAAGTCGACGCTGCGCTTGTAGACCTTCCAGCGGCGGTCCTGCACGGTGATGATCTGCAAGGTCGCATGGCGTCCGGGCTTCAGCCGGTCCCGCAGCGCGTCGAAATAGACGGGCCAGTAGCGTTCACCCACTGCCTCGAACATCTCGATGCTGGCGATGCCATCATAGCTGCCGCGCTCGTCGCGGTAGTCCTGCAACTTGATCTCGACCCGGTCGGCGAGGCCCGCTTCGGCAATCCGCGCCACCGCGAAGTCGTGCTGCGCCTGGCTGATCGTCAGGCCCGTCACGCGCAGACCCCGCTCTTTTGCGGCATACTCCGCAAATCCGCCCCAGCCGCATCCGATCTCGAGCACGTGATCGCCGGGTTGCGCCCCCATGCGGTCGACCATGCTTTCGTATTTCTGGATCTGCGCGCGCTCGAGGCTTTCCTGCCCGGTGCGGAAGAGCGCACTCGAGTAGGTCATCGTGTCGTCAAGCCAGAGCCCGTAGAACGCATTGCCGAGGTCGTAATGATACTCGATGTTGCGCCGCGCCTGCAGCTTCGAATTCGACTGCCACCAGAAGCGCAGCTTCTCCCATGCCCGCACAAGGCCCATGCCGGGATAGCCGTCATAGACCCCCTCGTTGCCCTCGTGGATCAGGTCCATGAAGGCCTGCAGGTCGGGGGTCGACCACCAGCCTTCCAGGTAGGCGTCGCAGAAGCCAAGGTCGCCTTCGCGGATCAGGCGGGCGAAGGTGTCGGGGTTGTGGATGTGCAATTCGGCCACGGGACCGGGCCGCGCGCCCTCGGCACGAAAGCGGCGCCCGTCGGGGATCACGAAATCCATCCGTCCGTGGTCGATCTTCTTTGCGACCTCGAACGCGGTCGCGAAGTAGCGTGGCAGGCCCGTCTGGCCCTGCGTCGTCGTCAATGCCTGCATCTGTCCCCCGGTCTTGTGCGCGCCATGCTGATGGATACGAAGCGGGCCCTCAAGAGTTTCTTGCCCCATAGGCTTCCAGCGCCCGCGCCCGCCCCTCGGCCAGCGAAATCACCGGCTCTGGATAGGGCGCCTTGGGATCAAGGCCCCAGGCACGCGGAACTGCGTCGAAATAGGCCAGTGCCTCGGGGCCGGGGCGGGGCGAAAGCTCGGCCACGTAGCGGCGGCGGTAGGCACCGCTTGCGTCGAACTTCTCGGCCTGCGTGTCGGGGTTGAACACCCGGAAATAGGGCGAGGCGTCGGGGCCCGACCCGGCAGCCCATTGCCAGCCCATCGCGTTCGAGGCGGGGTCCCAGTCTGTCAGGCAGTCGGCGAACCAGGCCTGCCCCACGCGCCAGTCGGTCAGGAGGTGCTTCGTCAGGTAGGACGCCACGATCATCCGGGCGCGGTTGTGCATCGTGCCGGTCACATACATCTCGCGCAGGCCCGCATCGACGAAGGGCACGCCGGTCATGCCGCGCCGCCAGCGCTCGGCCTGCGGGTTGTCGGCCCGCCAGGGAAAGGTGCCGAACTCAGGCCGCCAGTGATCGCGCGTGATGTGGGGGGTATGGTGCATCAGGTGATAGGCGAACTCGCGCCAGACGATCTCCTTCAGGAAGGTCTCGGCCCCCGCATCGCCCGCGTGAAAGGCGCGCATCCCCGCAGCCCAAAGGGTGCGCGGCCCGATCTCGCCATAGGTCAGGTTCTGCGACAGGCGCGAGGTGCCCTCGTCCTCGGCCGGCAGGTCACGCTGCCCGGCATAATCCGCGATCCGCGCGTCGAGAAAGGCGCGAAGCCGCGCTACTGCCGCCACCTCGCCGACCCGCTGGTGCGCGGCCACGATCGAGGCCCCACGATCCATGTCGGCCCCCATCCGCCAGTCCTCGAGCCGGTCCGAGGCGGGCCAGGCCGCCGGGGCCGCAAGCCGGGCAGGGGATGTTGCCGGTCGCGGCGGCTCGCGGTCCTTGACGGCCCGCCAGAAGGGCGTGAACACCCGGTAGAAGCCGCCCTGCCCCGTCTCGACCGTCCAGGGCTCGTGCAGCAGATGGCCCGCATGGCTGACCGCCGCGATACCGTCCGCCTTCAACCCGGCCTTCACGGTCGTGTCGCGGGCGACGGCATCGGGGTCGTAAAGCCGTGACCACTCCACGCCCGATGCCCCCGTCTCTGCCACAAGCGCCCGCAGGACCGTCAGTGCCGGCCCGCGCCGCAGGATCAGCCGGCTGCCGAGCGACTCGAGACGCCGGGCGAAGTCCCCGACCGAAAGGCCAAGGCGAAAGCGCGGGGCGGCCCCCTGCGCCTCGGTTTCGGGATCTAAGATGAATACCGGGATCAGCGGTCGGCCTGTCGCTGCGGCTTCCGACAGCATCGGATGGTCCGCGAGGCGCAGGTCGCGGCGGAACCACAGGATCAGGGGCGCGTCGGTCATCTCGGTCCTGCTCGTCTCGGTCATCAGACAGCCAAGCTAGGCCGCCGTCGCGCCCCGGCCAGTCCACCGCCCCGCAGCGGGCGCAGCGTCATCGCCCGCGTCTTCTGCCAGTCTTCTGTCCACAAATATCCTCTGGGGGTGCGGGGGTGGAAAACCCCCGCTCTTCCGCGCAGCCGGGCGCACCCCTCGGCTTGAAAGCTCTGCCGCCCTACAGCACCGCGTCGAGCGCCGAGATCAGGCGCGCGACATCCTCGGGGCCGGTATAATGGACAAGGCTCATCCGCAGCACGCCCCGGTCAAGGTCGACCCCCATCGCCGTCAACGGACGCACCGCGTAGAAATCGCCCGCTCCCGCGCCGATCCCATGCTGCGCCAAGGCCTGCGCCACCGGCCCCGCCGGGCCGTCCAGCGCCACCGCCACGGTCGGCGCCCGTGCGGCCGCGTCACGCGGTCCGATCAGCCGCAGGTCGTTGCGCGAGGCCAGATAGTCGAGGAGCGGGGCCACCACGCTCACCTCCTGCGCGCGCATCAGGTCATGCACCGCGCGGTTGCGCGCCGCCGGATCGGCCTCGGCCCCAAAATGCCGGGCATGCAGCGCATCGACGTAGTCCGCCATGCCCGCGCAGGCCGCGATCTGCGCGTGGTCCGGCCCGGCGGGGGTGAAGCGCTTGTAGAGCGTGCCTGCGTTGAAGAAATGGCCTTGCGCGGGCAGCGCCTCGCCGAAGTCCCGCGCGATGGTCATGATGCCCTGATGCGGCCCGTAGGTCTTGTAGGCGGAAAAGAGATAGACATCGCAACCGAGCGCCGGGATGTCCGGAAAGCCATGCGGCGCATAGCTGACCCCGTCGACCACGGTGCGCGCCCCGGCGTCGCGCGCCATGGCGCAGATCGCCGCCACGTCGTTGATCTCGGCCACGACGTTCGAGCAATGCGGAAAGCACACAAGCCGAACCCGGCCATCTTCAAGCAGGCGCGCAAGATCGGCCGGGTCGAGGTGCCCCGTGTCGCGGTCGATGCACCACTCGCGCACCTCGATCCCCGTCTCGGCCAGCCTGCGCCAGACGCCCGAGTTCGCCTCGTGATCCTGATCCGTGACGACCACCGCCCCGTCTGTGCCCGCCAACCAGCCGCGCACGGCCTGCGCCAGCACATAGGTGTTCGCGCTGGTCGAGGGGCCGAAGGACAGCTCGTCGCGCGCCACGCCCATCATCGCGGCAAGCCGCGTCCGCGCCTCATCCATCTCGGCTCCGCCCGCGACCGAAGCAGGATAGGCCGCATAGGGCTGCACCTTCCGCTCGACATAAAAACGATGAAGCCGGTCGATCACCTGCGCGCAGGCGTAGGAGCCGCCGGCATTCTCGAAAAGCGCATGGCTTTGTCCATCGGGGGTGGCGAAGGCCGGAAACTGGCTGCGGACGAAGGAAAGATCGAGCGGCATCGCGGCAAACCTCCTGGGATCGAACAGGCTGGTTGGTAGGAGTGCGGCCCCCGGCGTGCAAGCCCCGGTGGCCGAATTGCCTGCGAAATCGGCAGTCTGAGGCGTGACGCGAGGTTTGTTGGCGAATGGCACAGAAATGTGACATAAGAGCGCGCCCCCCCTGTTGATGCTGTCGCGAAATCGCCCTAGGTCGAACCATCAACCACCGGGGAGTGGTCAAATTCTGCAGAGGTGTCCGATGAACGCCAGAACGACCTTTCTTGCCACCGCCGCTCTAACCTTGATCCTGCCCGTCGCGGCCCGTGCCGCTGACCCCGAACTCACTGTCTTCGACTGGGCGGGGTGGGAGATCGACGGCCTTCTGACCAGCTATGTCGAAAAGCACGGCCAGCATCCGACCTATGTGTTCTTCGCGGACGACGACGAGGCGTTCCAGAAGGTGTCGTCGGGCTTTCGGACCGACGTGACCTCGCCCTGCGTGGCCTCGCTGCCGCGCTACAGGGCCGCCGGTCTGATCGAGCCCTGGGACACCAGCCGCATCCCCGAATTTTCGACCATCGCGCCCCGGATGCTGGAATCGAGCTACGTCACGGATGCCGAGGGCGTCTGGTTCATCCCGACCAACTACGCCTACACCGCGATTGCCTACAATGCCGACGAGGTTGCGGCCGAAGTCGTATCGACCGTTCAGGTCTTTGCCGACCCGGCCTATGCCGGGCGCATCTCGCTGCCCGACTCGACCGACGACGTCTGGTCCCTCGCCTTCCTCGCGACCGGCGTGACATCGTGGGAGAATGTGACTGACGAGCAGTTCCAGGCTGCGGCCGACTGGCTGCGAACGGTGCATCCCAACGTCCGTTCCTACTGGGCCGACCCGGCGGAACTCGCGCAGTTGATGGCGTCGGGCGAGGTGCAGATCGCCTGGTCCTGGAACGACACCACGGCGATCCTGCGGGCCGAGAACTTTCCGATCGGCTTCAACCGCGCCCCTGCGGAAGGGGTCGCGACATGGTTCTGCGGGTCGGTCAACATGAAGGACGGTCCCGGGTCCGAGGACAAGGCCTATGACTTCGTGAACTCGTACCTTGCGCCGACGTCGGCGCCGGCGATGCTCGATGCTCTCGGTTACGCGCATGCCAGCGATGCGGCGATGGCGGCGATCCCCGCCGAGGCGCTGCAGGCCGCCTTCGTCGATCCGGTCACCACGACGCTTTTCGCGCAGACCCCGGTCTCGGAAGAGTTCCGCAACCGCATGATCGAAGAGTTCGAGCTGATCAAGTCGGGCTTCTGAGCGGTCATCACTGCATGAACGCGCCCGGACCCAACGGTCCGGGCGTTTTCTTTTGCCACAGGCTCGCTTGCAGCGGCAGCGGTTCGGTCCTATGTTGGGTCTGTCGGGGGTAACTCCGACTATGGCGATAAACGCACCCGTAATACGCGGATCGGACCCGGGGGCGGTACCCGGCGACTCCACCAGACTTTCCCTGCGTTGGGGGCGGATGGGGTCGAAACAGGATCGACGAACGTCCAAAGGGGCCAGCTTTCGCTCGGTGAGGTACCACCGTTATCGGTCCAAAAGTACAGTTGCCAACGACAACCGTGCTCCGGTCGCGCTGGCTGCGTAAGCAGTTCGCAAGACCAAACCTTAAGCCCTTGCGCTTAGCCGCGTAAGGCGGGGTCCGCAGGTACCTGGCAACAGAAACCTGCACCTTTCTGCCCTTATGAACTTCACTTGCCTTGAAACGTTCGGTTTCGGCGCGCCGTCGTGCTATGGTTGGCAAAGCGACGGGAGGGGTTGCGATGTCTGGCACTGCGACGGATGGCGGCCTGGTCCGAAAGGACGCCGACCGCTTCGGGCGCGCGATACGCTTTCTCAACGGCAGGTTCGACCTCAAGCTGGCGGGCTCGGACACCGAAGGCGGGATGTGCATCTTCGACACGATCCGGACCGAGCGTGGCGGGCCGCCGCTTCATCTCCACGACGCGCAAGACGAATGGTTCTTCGTGACCGAGGGCGCATTCGACGTCCGCATCGGCGGAACGACACATCGCCTCGAGGCAGGCGACAGCGTGTTCGGGCCGCGGGGTGTGCCACATGCCTTCGCAAACATCACCGAGACGGGACGCCTTGTCGTGCTGTTCCAGCCAGCGGGCACGATGGAGGCCTTCTTTGCGGCCGGAAGCGCGCACGGGCCTTTGTCTCCGCCTGAATTCGCCGCACTCTCGGCTTTGCATGGAATGACGGTTGTCGGCCCTCCGTTGCCTCTGGTCTGACGGCTTGATGTCATGAGGCGGCGTTCCAGGGTGCAGACGGCTGGCATGGTATTTGCTTGGTCGCTGGCGGCTATCCCGGCTTGCGGCTGCGACACAGCCCTTCTCTTGGCCATCGACATTTCCGGCTCCATCGACGCGGGGGAATATGCACTCCAGACCGAAGGGCTCGCCCTTGCCCTGCGCGATCCCGAGATCGTCGAGACGCTGGTGCGCGGACAGGTGGCACTCGCGGTCGTCCAGTGGTCGGGCACCGGGGCGCAGGCGCTGGTGCAACCTTGGCAGCGGATGCTCGACCCCGGAGCGGTCGCGCGCTTCGCCGCCGCCAGCGCCGTGCAGCCCCGCGCCTTCACCGCCTCGGACACCGCGGTGGGCGAGGCGGTCAGCTTCGCGGCCGCGCAGTTCGCCGCTGTCCCCGACTGCCGCCGCCGCGTGATCGACATCTCGGGCGACGGTCCCGAGAATGCGGGCTTCACCATCGGACGCGCGCGCCAGCAGGCCGAGGCCGCAGGCATCGAGATCAACGCCATCGCCATCGAGGACATGGGGGCATCCTCGCCCATCACCAGTTTCTACCGCCGCTGGGCGATCACGCGGGGCGGCTTCGTCGTGACGGCGCGCGGGCTTGGCGACTATCCCCGCGCAATCCGCGAGAAATTGCTGCGCGAGCTGACGAAGCCCGCCAGTTGAGCGCTTGACCGGCTTCGGCCAACCGGCCTACCTTCGACCGGTGGGGCCCGCGAACGCCCCGTGAGGCGTCAGCCCGAGTGTCGCATCCATTGTTCCCTTTGCAAGGATGCCCCGCATGGCTTCGTTCAACCGCATCACCCCCGCATCTCTCTTCCGACTTCTGGGCGGTCCCGACTCGCCTGTCGTCCTTGACGTGCGGCTCCCCGAGGATGTCGAGGCCGATCCCTTTCTTGTGCCGACCGCGCGAAGCGTGCCGCACCTTGAAGTCGAGGCCCACGCGCCCGCCCTCGCCGGGTGCGCCGTGGTCGTTGTCTGCGCGCGGGGCCGCAAGCTGTCCGAAGGCGCCGCGGCCCTTCTGCGGCTGCACGGCATTGCGGCCGAGGTGCTTGAGGGCGGCTCCGAGGGCTGGCGCGACGAAGGCCTGCCCCGCGTGCCGCGCGACACCTTCGCGCCTGGGGGACTTTGGGTCACCCGCCATCGGCCGAAGATCGACCGCATCGCCTGCCCCTGGCTGATCCGCCGCTTTGTCGATCCGACTGCGCGGTTTCTGTTCGTCGCCCCATCCGAGGTCGAGGCGGTCGCCGACCGCTTCCAGGGCACGCCTTTTGATATCGAGGGGGTACGCTGGTCCCACGACGGCCCGCTCTGCACCTTCGACACGATGATCGCCGGCTTCGGCCTGTCGACCGACGCGATGGAGCGGCTCGCCGTGGTCGTTCGGGCCGCCGACACCGACCGGCACGACCTCGCTCCGCAAGCGGCGGGTCTGCTTGCGGTCTCGGTGGGTCTGTCACGGCTCTGTCGCAATGACCTCGCACAAGTCGACGCGGGAATGGTGATCTATGACGCACTTTACAGATGGGCCCGCGACGGGTTCGACGAAGGTCACGACTGGCCGACTGGACGCGCCTGAATTGGGCCCGTCACTGTCCGAACTGACCCGCGTTTTCGCGCGCATCGGAGTCCTCTCGTTCGGCGGCCCCGCAGCACAGATCGCGCTGATGCACCGCGAACTGGTGGAAGAGCGGCCTTGGCTGACCGAAGCTGAATACCTGCGCGCGCTTTCGTTCTGCATGCTTCTGCCGGGGCCCGAGGCGATGCAGCTTGCGACCTATGCGGGCTGGAAGCTGCACGGCACACGCGGCGGACTGATCGCCGGGCTGCTGTTCGTGCTGCCGGGTGCGGCGGTCATTCTGGCGCTGTCGATCCTCTATGCCACGGTCGGCAACGCGCCCGTCGCGCAGGCGCTGCTGCTGGGCGTCAAGGCCGCCGTGGCGGCAATCGTGATCCACGCCTTGCAGCGGGTTGCGAAGAAGGCGTTGAAGGGCAGCGACGACGTGGCGATCGCGGTGCTCGCCTTCGTGGCGCTGTTTCTTCTGGACCTGCCCTTCCCTCTCATCATCGCGGTGGCGGCGCTCTGGGGCTGGTGGCGCGCGCGCGGGCAGCCGGTGCCGGTTTCTTCGGGTGCCACGCCATCGATGGTGGCCACGGCACGGACCGTGGCGGTCTGGGGGGCGGTCTGGCTGGTGCCGCTGGCCCTGCTCGGCGCCTTCGAGCGCGGACTTCTGTTCGATCTCGGCGTCTTCTTCTCGCAGCTGGCGGTCGTGACCTTCGGCGGAGCCTATGCAGTGCTGGGCTGGATGACGCAGACGGTGGTGCAGGACTACGGCTGGATCACCAAGGTCCAGATGATCGACGCGCTCGGCCTCGCCGAGACGACGCCGGGGCCGCTGATCCTCGTGCTGCAATTCGTGGGCTTCCTTGCGGCTTTCCGCGAGGGCGGGATCGGCGGAGGTATCGGGGGGGCGGCGGTAGCTCTTTGGATGACCTTTGCGCCCTGCTTTCTTTGGATCTTCGCGGGTGCGCCCTGGGTCGATCACCTGACCCGCCGCCCGGCCCTGCAGGGCGCGCTGTCCGCCATCACGGCTGCTGTCGTGGGGGTAATCGCCTCGATCTCGGTCTGGTTTGCCGTGCATGTCCTCTTCGCGCAGGTGACTGATACCGACCTTGGGTGGCTGACCCTGCCGGTGCCGGTCTGGAGCAGCTTCCTGCCGGTCGCGGCCCTGCTCGCACTGGTCGCGGGGGTCCTGATTCTCGTCCGGCATTGGTCGGTTCCGCTGGTTCTGCTCCTGTCTGCGCTGGCCTCCTGGGCCATCTCGCTGATCTGACGCAGGCCGGACGTTCTGGCCTTTCCTTCACATCCGAATCCCTTATGCTTTCGGATAGGTGTTCAGGGGTGGCAGCATGGCGCGCTCGATCGACTACGGCAATCTCATGCACCGTGCCATGCGGGGCCTGATCCAGACGGTGTTGCAGGAGGTGGCCGATCACGGCCTGCCCGGCGCGCATCATTTCTTCATCACCTTCGACACCACACATCCTGATGTCGCCATCGCCGACTGGCTGCGCGCGCGCTACCCGGCCGAAATGACCATCGTCGTGCAGCACTGGTTCGAAGGGCTGACCGTCACGGACGAGGGCTTTTCGATCACCCTTAACTTCGGCAACCAGCCCGAGCCGCTGATCGTGCCGTTCGACGCTGTGCGGACCTTCGTCGATCCCTCGGTCGAGTTCGGGCTGAAGTTCGAGACGCATTCAGATGACGAGGATGACGACGAGGACGAGGACGGCGACGAGGCTTCGGTCGAGGCCGACGACCCGCCCCAGCGCGAGGCCGAGGTCGTTAGCCTCGACAAGTTCCGCAAGTAACAGCCCCCCGCAATCGGCCCCGTTGTCATCCGTTTGATGCCGCCCTATCACGGGCGCGACATCAGACCGGAGGCTTCGATGACCGCGACGCGCGCAACGACCCACCCCGACAGCCGCACCGAGACCGACAGCTTCGGGGCGCTGGCCGTCCCGGCTGACAAGTACTGGGGCGCGCAGACGCAGCGCTCGATCATCAACTTCCCCATCGGCTGGGAGCGCCAGCCCATCGCCATTGTCCGCGCTCTTGGCGTGATCAAGCAGGCCTGCGCGCGGGTGAACATGGCGCAGGGCGACATCGACGCGCGCCTCGGCGAGGCCATCGTGGCCGCAGCGCAGGAGGTGATCGACGGGCGGTTCGACGACAACTTCCCGCTGGTCGTCTGGCAGACCGGATCGGGCACGCAAAGCAACATGAACGCGAACGAGGTGATCTCGAACCGCGCCATCGAGATGCTGGGTGGCGAGATGGGCTCGAAGGCACCGGTCCACCCCAACGATCACGTCAACATGGGTCAAAGCTCGAACGATACCTTCCCGACGGCGATGCATGTGGCTATCGGGATGGCGGCGCGCGACGTGCTGCTGCCTGGCCTTCGCAAGCTGCACGCGGCGCTGGCGGCGAAATCGGACGAGTTCGCGGACATCATCAAGATCGGTCGCACCCACACGCAGGACGCGACCCCCCTGACGCTGGGGCAAGAGTTTGGCGGCTACGCGCATCAGGTGGCGCAGGGCATCATGCGGGTGGAAAAGGTGCTGCCCGAAATCTACGAACTGGCACAGGGCGGCACGGCGGTGGGCACCGGCCTGAACACCCGCGTCGGCTGGGACCTGCGCGTCGCGGCCGAGATCGCGGCGATCACCGGACTGCCCTTCGTGACCGCCCCCAACAAGTTCGAGGCGCTGGCTGCGCATGACGCGATGGTCATGTTCTCGGGCGCGCTGAAGACGGTCGCCGTTTCTCTCTTCAAAATCGCGAACGACATCCGGCTTCTGGGGTCCGGCCCGCGCTCCGGCCTTGGCGAGTTGATCCTGCCCGAGAACGAGCCCGGCTCCTCGATCATGCCGGGCAAGGTCAACCCGACCCAGGCAGAGGCCCTGACGATGGTCTGCGCGCAGGTGATGGGCAATGACGCGGCGGTGGGCTTTGCGGGCAGCCAGGGACATTTCGAGCTGAACGTCTACAACCCGATGATGAGCTACAACGTGTTGCAATCCATGCAGCTTCTGGGCGATGCGGCAGGCAGCTTCACCGACAGCATGGTCGTGGGGATCGCGGCGAACCGCCCCCGGATCGACCGGCTGATGAAGGAAAGCCTGATGCTGGTGACGGCGCTTGCCCCCACCATCGGCTACGACGCCGCGACAAAGGTTGCGAAGACCGCGCATCGCAACGGCACGACCCTGCGCGAGGAGGCGATCGCCCTGGGATATGTCGATGGCGAGACCTTCGACCGCGTGGTGCGCCCCGAGGACATGATCGGACCGAAGGGTTAGCCGTGGCCGAGGTTGTAAACCTGCGCCTTCACGCCAAGCGCAAGGCCCGCGCCGACAAGGCCGCCGAGGCCACCGCCAACGCCGCGAAGCACGGTCGGACCAAGGCGGCGCGCGAGGCCGAGACGCGCGCGGCCGAGCGGGCAAAGGCCGCGCTCGACGCGCATCGCCTCGATCCAAAGCCGTGAGCGACCGGCCGCAGAAGCACTCGCTGACGCTGAACGGCCACCGCACCAGCGTCTCGCTCGAGCCCGAGTTCTGGGACGCATTCCGGCGGATCGCAGTCGAGGAAGGTACGCCGCTGAACGCGCTGGCCGCCCGGATCGACGAGGCGCGCGGAGATACGGGCCTCGCGACCGCGATCCGCCTGCACGTCCTGCGCCGCCTTACAGCGCCTCGCGGCGGGTCACCATCAGCGTGATCCCATCGCGCGCCCGGACCGTCAGGTGCGCGACCGGCACAGGCAGTGGGCCGGGTCCGGGGGCGAAGCGGAACCGGGCGACCAGGGTGGCCAGCAGCACCACCCCCTCGATCATAGCAAAAGCGGCACCGGGACACACACGTGGGCCTGCCGAGAAGGGCAGGTAGGCCCCGGCTGGCGTGTCGTGCTGCCAGCGGTCGGGCTCGAAGGCATCGGGGCGGTCCCAGAGCCGCTCGTGCCGGTGCAGGTGCCAGGGGCTGAGGACCACCTGTGCGCCGGGCGCGACCGCCCTGCCCCGGAACGTCTCGGCACGCAGCGTCTCGCGGACCATCATCGGCACGGGCGGATAAAGCCGCAGCGTCTCGCGCCACACATCGCGCGTCAGGCGCAGCCGCGACAGGGCCGCAAAGGACAAGGGCCCGGCGGCGGCGACCTCGGCCGCCATGCGGTCCTGCACCTCGGGGTGCAGCGCCAGCAGCAGAAGCGCCCAAGACAACGCGGCGGCAGATGTCTCGTGGCCCGCAAGGAAGAAGATCGCGACCTGATCCACCATCTCGGGCGGGGTAAAGACCTGCCCCGTCTCGGGATCGGGCGTCGTCATGATCTTGGTCGCAAGGTCGTCGGGCGCGGTCCCGGTTTTGATCAACGCGGCCCGTTCAGCCACGAGGCCCGCGATCAGCGCGCGGATGCGGGCGGCCGTGACCACCGTGGCGCTGCGGTGCAGGCGCGGCATCCAGGGCGGCAGCGGCAGGAAGGCCGCAAGGTTCAGGATCGGCTGGCTGCGCTGATGCGCGCGGAACAGATCGAACACGCGGCTCGCCACCTCATGCCCGATGGGGATCGAAAACAGCGTGCGGAAGATCACGTCGGCGGCGGCATGGCTCATCGCCGCCTCGATTTCGACTGCGCCCTCGGGCAGGCGGTCAGCGGCGGCATGGGCCGCGTCGAGCATCGCGGGCACGACTTCGCGCAGCCGCCCGCCCTCGAACGCTGGGTCGATGATGCGCCGCTGCCGGAGCCACCGGTCGCCATTGGTCAGGAACACCGATTGACCCAGAAGAACAGCCAGCCCCTCGGCGATCCGGGCGGACTTTGGGAAGTCGGCGGGGCGGTCTTGCAGCACAAGCCGGATCAGCGCCGGATCGTTGCAGAGATAGCTGCGGAAGAACGGCGTGCGGAACTCAGCCATCCAGGCGCGGTAGAGGCGCGCGGGCTGCGCCGACAGGATGTCGGAACGGAACAGCGCCGCATGCCGCCATAAGGGCACGCGACCGGCGCGGGCCGCAGGCTTCGGCGGGATCACGCGGCGCGGTCCGTATGGCCCGTTACGGCCACGTCGATGCGGTTCGGCGACGGCGCGCGCCCCGCGAAGCGTCGGGAAAGCGTAAGGGGGCCAGCGGTGATCGCGAAGTAGTCGTAGTCGCGGGGATGGTCGAAGGCGCAGAGATACTGGAAATGAAGGCGGAAGAACCGCCACCGCAACGCCCGCAGCCGCGCAGGGTCGATCGTGCGAGAGAACGCGGCCGAGATCACCAGCGGCCAGCGCTTGTCCGGCGGGGCCACCCCCGATACCGCGACTGGGTCGCAAAGTGCAAAGCAGCACCCGTCGCCCGGCGCGCTGACGTCGACCCAGGTCAGGCGGTCGCTGCGCGCAAGATCGTGCAGATCGCGCCGCAGCCCGGTCGCGCGCGGCAGGAACGAAACCATCGGGATCACCTGCCCCAGCGTCAGCAGGCCCAAGTCCGGGCCACCAGGTTTCCCGTCACGCAGCAGCCCTGCCAGGGCCGACACTGCCAGATGCGCGCCCGAAGAATGGCCGACCACCAGCACCTCGTCCGCGTCCGAGGTCATTGCGGCAGCGATCCGGGCGCGGAACACGCCGATCCGCGCCTCAAGCTCGGGCGGATGGGCGCCGCCCTGCGTGGCGGTGTAGGCGAAGTCGTGCATGAGGTAGTGCGCGTAAAGCCTTCGGTCGGCCTGGCGAAACCAGCGCAGCAGGCTGGCGGCGGCGACCAGACCGACGGACCAACCGATCCAACCGGGCAAGGCGAGCCCAAGGAGGCGCGCGACCGCCCACGCCGCCAGCAACGCCAGCCCGGCCTGACCCAGCAGCATCGCCACGGGGTAAAGCGCGGCAAGCACGGGCCCCTTTCGAAGCGAGGCCAATCGCCACAGCGCGCCACTGCGCCCGTAGACCCAAGCCGTACGTGCCAGCGCCCCATAGGTCGCAACGATCCCCCGGTCCATCGAGGCGCGCACGAGGTCGGACCAGCCCAGCACCTCGACCTCTGTCACGACAGTCTGGTCCTCGATCACCGCGTCGACCCGCCAGCCCGCGCCCGACCGCGCAACGGTCAGCCGGTGGCCCGAAATCGCCGCCTGCGCCGCCCCCTCGGTGCGGTAAAGCTCGCGGTAGCGGCGTGAAGGAAACGGATCGTAGCCGGGGATGTAGAACACCCGCCGCCGCCCGACCCTGCCTGACCCGCCCTGCTCCATCGGGCAAGCCTAGCGGGCTGCCCGCGAAACGCCAGTCTCAGCCGAGCATGGCAAGGGCCGGGAACGTCTCGAGAAGCCAGAACGAGAAGCTCGAGAAGCCTCCCGTCAGCATCAGAAGCCCGATCGTCCACAAAAGCAGGCCCATCACGCGCTCGATCCGCTCCATATGGCGCTTCATCCAGGCCATGAGGCCGGTCAGGCGCGGGAAGAAGGCCGCGACCAGCAGGAACGGTATGCCGAGCCCGACGGCGTAGACCGCAAGCAGCGTCGTGCCGCGCGCCACACTCGCCTCGTTGGCGGCAAGGGTCAGGATCGCGCCAAGCTGCGGCCCGATGCAGGGCGTCCAGCCGAAGGCAAAGGCGAGGCCGAGGACATAGGCCCCAAAGGCCGAGCCGCCGCGCTCGCCCGCATCCACCCGCAGGTCGCGGTCCAGAAAACCGATCCGGTAGATGCCGATGAAATGCGCGCCGAACACCATGACGGTGATGCCGGCAAGCGTGTTGAACCAGTCGGCGTTCTGCAGGAAGAACGCGCCAAAGGCCGAGGCGGTGAACCCAAGAAACAGGAACACCGTCGAGAGGCCCATGACGAAGAAGAGCGCGGGAAGCATGACACGGCGCTGTGCACGGCGGTCGGTCTGCATGTCGCCCACGCTGATCCCGCCCATATAGGCGAGGTAGGGCGGCACAATGGGCAGCACGCAGGGGCTGAGGAACGAAAGGACACCAGCAGCCAACGCCACCAGCATTGCGGGCAAAAGCCCTGCGTCGATCACCTCGATCCCGAACATGCACCGTCCCCCTTGCCCGCCAGACTTAGCGGGGCGCGCCGCCCGCGTCACCTGCGCGCGGCGTCACATTGCCGTGGACTTCTGCAGCCCCGATGCCCTATCGCGCTGCCATGACCGAGATCGACCTCGACTGCGAAGGCCTGCTTTGCCCCCTGCCCGTCCTGCGGGCCCGCAAGCGCCTGATGGATCTACGCCCGGGCGAGGTACTGCGCGTACGCGCGTCCGATCCGATGGCCGCGATCGACCTGCCCCATTTCTGCGCCGAAGCGGGGCACGAGTTTCTGGATGCGGTCGAGGCAGGCGGCGTTACAGTCTACCGCATCCGCAGGGGTTGAAGCGACCGGGGCGCACCTTGCGGCGCGCCCCGGATGTGTCTCAGCGACCGAGTGACCACCAGCCGCGCTTCTTCGGCTTGTCGTCGGGCACGGCTTCCGGTTGGGCGGGCGCGGGCGCGGCCTCGCGGACTGGCGCTTCGACAGCCGCAGCGGATGGAGCCGCCTCGGGCTCGGGGGCTGCGATGATCGGCTCGGGTGCCGATACCGCGGGCTCGACTGCGGCAGCGGCGGGCTTGCGCGACCGCGGCTTCGGGGCGGGCTTCGCGGCCACGGCCTCGACAGGCTCGGCCACCGGCGCGACCTTCTTCGACCGCGAGCGCGACGGCTTCCTTGCGACCGGCGCGTCGGCATCGGCGGGTACGGGCTCTGCCGGAGTGACGGTTTCGGCGCGGGCCGCCGCAACTGTCGGCTCGGCTGCAACGGGTGCCGCAACTTCGTCCTTCGCGGGCTTGCGGCTGCGGGTACGGCTGCGCGACGGGGCCTTCACGGGTTCGGCCACGACAGCCTCCTCCGCTCTGTCAGTGTCCGCCGCATCGTCTTCGGCCTCGTCGTCGCCGCCGGCATCGCCGCCCTCGGACGCCTGCGCGCCTTCGGTGCCCGTGCCGTTGCGCCTACGGCGGCGGCGACGGCGCTTCTTCTTGCCGGGCGCGCCCTCGCCATTCTGGGCGGCGACGCGTGGCTCGGGTGCGGCGGTTGCCTCGGCTTCGTCCGACGGCTCTTCGGTCTCGTCCACCTCGTCGACTTCGTCGTCGAGGGGCAGATCGGGATCTTCATCGAGCAGATCCGGCATCGTGGTCGACTCAGTCGAAATCACGGCTGCCATCGCGGCCGAAATCACGCGCGTTGCCGTCTTGAACTTCTCGATCGAATAGTCCGGGCTTACCAGCCCCGGATCTGCCTCGACCCGGACGGCCATGTCGTAGCGCGCCTCGATCAGCGCGATATGCTCGCGCTTGTTGTTCATCAGATAGTTGATGACCGCGACGGGGGCCTTCAGCAGCACCTCTTTCGAGCGCTTGCGCGTGCCCTCTTCCTCGAGCGCACGCAGGATCTGCAAGGCCATGCTGTCATCCGAGCGGATGATCCCCGTCCCGTGGCAATGCGCGCAGGGCTGGGTGGTGCTCTCGAGCATACCGGGCCGCAGGCGCTGACGGCTCATCTCCAGAAGGCCGAAACCCGAGATGCGGCCCACCTGGATGCGGGCGCGGTCGGTCTTGAGCTTGTCCTTGAGGCGCTTCTCGACGGCGAGGTTGTTGCGCCGCTCCTCCATGTCGATGAAGTCGATCACGATCAGGCCCGCGAGGTCGCGCAGGCGCACCTGACGCGCGATCTCTTCGGCTGCCTCGAGGTTGGTGTTGAGCGCCGTCTGCTCGATCGAGCCTTCCTTGGTAGCCCGCCCCGAGTTCACGTCGATCGCGACCAGCGCCTCGGTCGTGCCGATCACGATGTAGCCGCCGGATTTCAGCTGCACGGTCGGGTTGAACATGCCGCCGAGGTAGCTTTCGACCTGATATCGCGCGAAAAGGGGCATCGGCTCGGTATAGGGCTGCACGGCCTTGGCATGGGTCGGCATGATCATCCGCATGAAGTCCTTGGCGGTGCGGTAGCCTTCCGCCCCCTCGACCAGAACCTCGTCGATCTCGCGGTTGTAGAGGTCGCGGATCGAACGCTTGATGAGGTTGCCTTCCTCGTAGATCGGTGCCGGCGCGATGCTTTTCAGCGTCAGGTCGCGGATCTGCTCCCACAGGCGCATGAGGTATTCGTAGTCGCGGTGGATTTCGGCCTTGGTCCGCTTGGCACCAGCCGTGCGGATGATGAGGCCCGCGCCTTCGGGCACAACGACCTCGGAGGCGATCTCTTTCAGCTTCTTGCGGTCGGCGGCCTGGGTGATCTTGCGGCTGATGCCGCCGCCCCGCGCCGTGTTGGGCAT
>JANPJD010000012.1:0-5954 GCA_031425325.1 Rhodobacterales bacterium
CTGCACGCGGGTGAACTGCGAGAACGACCCGTCATGCGTCTCGTAGCCCCAGATGCGCTGGCTGGGCGAGTACATCGGGTCGCCCCCGTTGCAATCCTCGTCATCGCCGTCGTCCTGGTTGCAGTGGATGACCACTTCATCGCCGACCTTCCAGCGCTTGACCTTGTCACCGACCGCCCAGACGATGCCGGACGCGTCGGAACCAAGAACCGCGTAGGGTTGCTTGTGGCCGTCAAAGACCGAAACCGGCTCCCCGAGCGCCGCCCAGACGCCATTGAAGTTGACGCCTGCCGCCATCACCAGGACCAGAACCTCGTTGCTGTCGATTTTCCAGGTGTCCACCACCTCCACCTGAAACGCGGTATCGGGGGGACCATGCCGCTCGCGCCGGATGGTCCATGCATACATCTGCGCCGGGACGTGACCCAAGGGGGGAAATTCGCCGATCTCGTACAGCGCCTTCAAGGGTGCATCATGGGTCAATTTCGGGTCCTGCGTGTCCAAAGCCATGGGTCACCTGTGCAATCGTCATGGGTACGCCGCAGCGCAGAATCGCCGACGGTTCCGAGGAAATCTAGGATCTGGGGCGCAATATTGCAACAATAAATGCCGTTGTTTTGAAACTTTATGTCTGCGGCGCTGCAGCATCAGCTGGGGCCGTCGGCACCGAGGCGGCATAAAACTGCAGAACCGCCCGTTCGGATGCAACAGGTTGCAGGTCACGCGTGACCAGCCCGCGTGCGATCAGCGGTGCAAGACCTTCGCTCAAGGTGGCCTCGATGCCCTGAGGCGGCAGTTTCATCACCGCGCCCGCTGCAACAAGCCGTGCAATCAGGGTCTGAACCCGCTCCCGCAGCTCGTCGCGAGAGGTGGCCCCGTCATCAAGCGCTGCCGCCACAAGCGGGACCGGCAGGACCGGCACGACCGCTGCGATCGCCGACATCAGCCTTGCGCCCAAGGCGTCCACCGTGCCGCCCGTCGCAAGAAACGCGCGCAGCGAGATCGGCGCACCAAACCCGGCCGCGGCCGTGCCAAATCCCTTGAACCGACCCCGGAACCGGTTCCACAGCATCCGCAGCGTATATCCCAGCACGCGCAGGGGCCGGTTGCGAAACCTGCGCCCGCCCTCGGACGCCGCCGCAATCAGCACGCGGTCTTCCAGCACCCGGTCATAGCCCAGACCGACCGGAACAAAGACGACGTCGCGACCACCCGCCAGGACGCCTTCCACGATATAGCTGAGCAGCCCCATCTTGGCCGGCCCAACGCGACCATCCAGGCTCAGACCGCCCTCGGGAAAGATTGCCTGCGTCGTCCCATCCGCAGTCGCGATCTGGACATAGCGCGCCAGAACCTTGCGGTAGAGCGCGTTGCGGCTGCCGCGGCGGATGAAATAGGCGCCCATGGCCCGGATCATCGCCGAAAGCGGCCAGATACGCGCCCATTCACCGACCGCGTAGGAAATGGCCGAGCGGTCCGCGACAAGCCAGGTGATCAGCACATAATCCATGTTGCTGCGATGGTTCATCACGAAGATGACCGTGGCCTTGGGGTCGATACGGGCCAGCGCCGCATCGACGCGGCCAACCCGCACCCGGAACAGCATCCGGCTGAACGCCTTGGCGGCGCGGGTCGCAAAGCCGAAGTAAAGCGTTGCGGAAAATCCAGGAACGATCTCGCGCGCATAGCGCCGCGCTTCTTCAAACGCCACGCTGCCGGGGACGCGCGTGTCGGCGGCATGTTCGCTGACCGCCTCCAGCACCTGTGCGTCATAAAGCAGCCGCACGATCATGTCCTGCCGCCGCGCCAGCTTGAAGGGTTCGATCTTGCGCTCCAGCCGGGCGTTGACCCGTAGCAATGCGCGCTCCATCCGGCGGCGAAAGAACCAGCGGATGCCCGGGCCGATGATCCGGTCCAAAGTGGCGATGGCCGCAAGCAACCCTGCGACCCATAGCAACCAGACAGGAATTTCCACCGTGCCGAACATCGGCGAGAGCCTAGCCGATCCATGCCGCCCCGCAATCGTCTTTCAGACTGACGCAAATATCCCGGGGACGGCGCGGCAAAGCCGTGACGGGGGCAGCGCCCCCCTTGCCGCAATGCAGCGAATTGACATCGGCATAAAGTGTCCGCTATCTGTTTCTTGACGAAAGAATATTGCGCAAAGGTGCAGGTGGATGACCAAAGACGCCCCGTGGCTCTTTCGAACCTATGCCGGACATTCGACGGCGGCCGCCTCCAATGCGCTTTATCGCGGCAACCTTGCCAAGGGCCAGACGGGGCTGTCGGTCGCCTTCGATCTGCCGACCCAGACCGGATATGACAGCGATCATCTGCTGGCGCGGGGCGAGGTCGGCAAGGTTGGCGTGCCTGTAGCACATCTTGGGGACATGCGCGCCCTCTTTGCCGATATCCCGCTGGATCAGATGAACACGTCGATGACGATCAATGCCACGGCCCCGTGGCTTCTGGCGCTGTACATCGCGGTCGCCGAGGAACAGGGCGCGGATATCGCGGCGCTGCAAGGGACCGTGCAGAACGACATCATCAAGGAATATCTGAGCCGCGGCACCTATATCACCGCGCCCGCGCCCTCCTTGCGGATGATCACGGATGTTGCGGCCCATACCCGCCAGCATCTGCCCAAGTGGAACCCGATGAACGTGTGCAGCTATCACCTGCAGGAGGCAGGGGCCACGCCGGAGCAGGAGCTGGCCTTCGCCCTCACGACGGCCTGCGCCGTCCTCGACGATCTGCGTGGCAAGGTGGCCCCGGGTGATTTTCCGGAAATGGTCGGCCGCATCAGTTTCTTCGTCAATGCAGGCATCCGCTTTGTCACCGAGATGTGCAAGATGCGCGCCTTTGTCGATTTGTGGGACGAGATCTGCCGCGACCGATATGGCATCGCAGAGGCCAAGTACCGCCGCTTTCGCTATGGCGTGCAGGTCAATTCGCTGGGCCTGACCGAACAGCAGCCGGAAAACAACGTATACCGCATCCTGCTGGAAATGCTGGCCGTCACCCTGTCGAAAAACGCCCGCGCCCGCGCCGTGCAACTGCCCGCGTGGAACGAGGCGCTCGGCCTGCCCCGCCCGTGGGATCAGCAGTGGTCGCTGCGGATGCAGCAAATCTTGGCCTATGAAACCGACCTGCTGGAATACGATGACCTGTTCGACGGCAACCCGGCCATCGACCGCAAGGTGACCGACCTCAAGGACGGCGCGCGCGCGGAACTGGCCCAGATCGACGCGATGGGTGGGGCGGTCGCGGCCATCGAGTACATGAAGGGCCGCCTCGTCGAGGCCAATGCCGAGCGCATCGGACGCATCGAGTCGGGCGAGACCGTCGTCGTCGGCGTGAACCGCTGGACCGGAGGCGAACCTTCGCCCCTGACCACCGGGGACGGATCGGTCATGGCCGCCGACCCGCAGGCCGAGGCCGACCAGATCGGCCGGCTGCGCCAGTGGCGGGCGGCCCGCGACGAAGGCAGGGCCGCGTCGGCGCTGCGCGACCTTCGGGCTGCGGCGCAGTCCGGGGCCAACATCATGCCGCCGTCCATCGCGGCGGCGAAGGCGGGCGTCACCACGGGCGAATGGGGAGCGGTCATCCGCGAGGCCTTCGGAGAGTACCGCGCCCCGACCGGGGTCAGCCGCGCGCCGTCGAACCGCACCGAGGGGCTGGAGCCGATCCGCGATGCGGTCGACGCCGTCTCCACACGTCTTGGGCGGAAGCTGACCTTCCTGATGGGCAAGCCCGGGCTCGACGGTCATTCCAACGGGGCCGAGCAGATCGCGGCCCGCGCCCGCGACTGCGGGATGGAGTTTCACTATGAAGGCATCCGCCTGACCCCGGCCGAGATCGTCGCGGCGGCCGCCGATCGAGAGGCGCATGTGGTGGGCCTGTCGATCCTGTCGGGCAGCCACCTGCCCCTTGTCGGCGATGTGCTGGAACGGATGCGGGCGGCGGGCCTCGGCGACGTGCCGCTGATCGTGGGCGGGATCATCCCCGACGAGGATGCCGCCCAGCTTCGCGCCCTCGGAGTGGCCGCGGTCTACACACCCAAGGATTTCGAGCTGAACCGGATCATGATGGACATCGTCGGCCTCGTCGACGCGATCGCTCGAGCGGCCTGACGTCGGCTTTCATTCTGGCTGAAATAATCCTCGGGGGGCGACAGAACGCCGAGGCCCCCCGCTCCGCTAGGCAACGTCCTCAGGCGTGGATCGCGCCGTCGCCGCAGGCGAGGGCCGCCTCGCGCATCGCTTCCGAGAAGGTCGGGTGCGCGTGGCAGGTCAGCGCCAGGTCCTGCGCCGAGGCCCCGAACTCCATCGCGACGCAGACCTCGTGGATCAGGTCGCCCGCCATCGGGCCGATCACATGGCAGCCCAGGATGCGGTCGGTCTCGGCATCGGCCAGAAGCTTGACGAAGCCCTCGGCCTGGAAGACCGCCTTGGCGCGCGCATTGCCCATGAAGGGGAACTTGCCGACCTTGTAGGCGCGGCCTGCCGCCTTCAACTGCTCTTCGGTCTGGCCTACATTCGCCACTTCGGGCGTCGTGTAGATGACGCCGGGGATCGCGTCGTAGTTCACATGGCCCGCCCTGCCCGCAAGGATCTCGGCCAAGGCCATCCCCTCGTCCTCGGCCTTGTGCGCCAGCATTGGCCCCATGATCGCATCGCCGATGGCGTAAAGGCCGGGTAGGCTTGTCGCGAAATGCGCGTCGGTCTTGACCTGCCCGCGCGGCAGCATCTCGACCCCCAGCGTCTCAAGGCCAAGGCCGGCGGTGTAGGGCTTGCGGCCGGTGGCGACGAGCACTGCCTCGGCCTCGATCGTGGCCTCGCTGTCGTCGCGGCGCAGCTTGTAGTGGACCGTGGCACGCCCGTCCGCGACCTCGGCCCCCTGCACGGCGGCACCGAGGACGAAGGTCAGGCCCTGTTTGGTCAGGATCTTCTGGAAGGCCTTCGCGATTTCGGCATCCATGCCGGGCGTGATGCCGTCGAGATACTCGACCACGGTCACCTTGGTGCCGAGCCGGGCATAGACCGACCCCATTTCGAGCCCGATGACGCCCGCGCCGATCACCACCATCGACGCCGGGATGCGCCCCAGCGCCAGCGCGCCGGTCGAGGTGAGGATGGTCGTCTCGTCCACCGGCACACCCGGCAGGGTCGCAGCCTCGGACCCCGTTGCGATCACGATGTGCTTGGCCTCGTGGGTTTCGTCGCCGACCTTGACCTGACCGGCGGCCGGGATCGTGCCCCAGCCCTTCAGCCAGGCGACCTTGTTCTTCTTGAACAGGAACTCGATCCCCTTGGTGTTCTGTCCTACCGTGTCGGCCTTGTAGCCCTGCATCCGGCCCCAGTCGACGGTTGGGGCGGCCCCCATCAGGCCCATCTTCGCGAAGTTCTCATGCGTCTCGTGCAGCATGTGCGTGGCGTGCAGCAGCGCCTTCGAGGGGATGCAGCCGACATTCAGGCAGGTGCCGCCCAGCGTCTCGCGCCCCTCGACGACCGCGACCTTGAGGCCAAGTTGCGCGCAGCGGATCGCGCAGACATATCCGCCGGGACCGGCGCCGAGGATGATGACGTCGAAGCTGGCCATGGGGAGTCTCCTTGCCGTTCAATATGTCTTTACGGGATCGGGTTGGCGGAAAAAAGGCCGGAGCGCAGGGGGAGAGCGGGCCGGGGGGGTTCACACCCCCCGCACCCCCCGTGGGATACTTGTGGACAGAAAATGTATCAAAGAAGGCTTGCCGCAATCATTGTGACCGTGGCGACGAAGCCCACCATCCAGATCACCGAGCGCCAGGGCACGAGGCCGAAGGCATACGCCGGGACATAGAGGACGCGCGCGATCAGGTAGGTCCAGGCGCAAGCCTGTGTAAGCGTGGTGGACTGGTCGGACAGGGTGACGACCGTGACGGCGAGGGTGAAGAGGATCAGCCCCTCGAAATG
>JANPJD010000013.1:0-15210 GCA_031425325.1 Rhodobacterales bacterium
ATCAAGGCTTCCGCATCTTCCCCCTTGCCACCTCCACCCCCGTCCCCTATACGACCGCATCCACGGTCTCGGGGTGACTCGCGACCAAGGACTATCATTGATCCGTCAGGCTCACGGTAACCCTCCCAAGGGGCCGTCTGGCGATTGTGGAAGGAGAGGCCATGAAGGCCGACGAACTGAAGGGCAAGACGCCTGACCAGCTGCGCGACAGTCTGGTCGCCCTCAAGAAGGAGGCGTTCAACCTGCGCTTCCAGCAGGCGACGGGCCAACTTGAGAATACGGCGCGCATGCGTGTCGTTCGCCGCGACGTCGCGCGGATCAAGACCGTGCTGAACCAGAAGGCCGCCGCTGCGGCCCAAGCGAACTGAGGAGCGATCATGCCCAAGCGTATCCTGCAAGGCACCGTCACCTCGGACAAGAACGCCCAGACCATCACGGTTCTGGTTGAGCGTCGCTTCAAGCACCCGCTGCTTCAGAAGACCGTCCGCAAGTCCAAGAAGTATCGGGCCCACGACGCCGAGAACAAGTTCAAGGTCGGCGACCAGGTCCGCATCGAGGAATGCGCGCCGATCTCGAAAACGAAACGCTGGACGGTGGTGGTCGACGCAACCGCGTGACCACTTCCGTTCCGTCGAAACCCTGGGGCTGATCCCCAAAGGTCGAAGGACACCAAATGATCCAGATGCAGACCAATCTGGATGTTGCTGACAACTCCGGCGCGCGCCGGGTGCAGTGCATCAAGGTTCTTGGCGGTTCGCACCGCCGCTACGCCTCTGTCGGCGACATCATCGTTGTGTCGGTCAAGGAGGCGATCCCCCGTGGTCGCGTGAAGAAGGGCGACGTCCGTAAGGCCGTTGTCGTACGCACCGCCAAGGAAGTGCGCCGCGAGGATGGCACCACCATCCGCTTCGACCGCAACGCCGCCGTCATCCTGAACAACCAGGGCGAGCCGGTCGGGACCCGTATCTTCGGGCCGGTCGTGCGCGAACTGCGCGCCAAGAACTTCATGAAGATCATCAGCCTTGCGCCGGAGGTGCTGTGATGGCCGCGAAGCTCAAGAAGGGCGACACCGTCATCGTGCTTGCCGGCAAGGACAAGGGCAAGACCGGTGAGATCACCGCAGTCGCGCCCAAGGACAACAAGGCGGTCGTCGACGGCGTGAACATCGCTATCCGTCACACCAAGCAGTCGGCGCAGGGCCAAGGCGGACGCATCCCCAAGGCGATGCCGATCGACCTGTCGAACCTTGCCATCGTCGACAAGAACGGCAAACCCACCCGCGTCGGCTTCCGCATGGATGGCGACAAGAAGGTGCGTTTCGCCAAGACCACGGGAGACGTGATCTGATGCTCGACGCAGCCACATATACCCCGCGCCTCAAGGCCGACTACCAGACGCGCATCAAGCCCGCGCTGATGACAGAGTTCGGTTACACGAACGTCATGCAGTTGCCCAAGCTCGACAAAATCGTGCTGAACATGGGCGTCGGCGAGGCCGTTAAGGACACCAAGAAGGTCAAGACCGCCGCCGAGCAGTTGACGCTGATCGCAGGCCAGAAGGCCGTCATCACCCATGCGAAGAAGTCGATCGCGGGCTTCCGCGTGCGTGAAGAGATGCCGCTCGGCGTCAAGGTCACGCTGCGCGGCGACCGGATGTACGAGTTCTTCGACCGCCTGATCACGATCGCCCTGCCGCGCGTCCGCGACTTCCGCGGCGTGAAGCCGACCTCCTTCGACGGTCGCGGCAACTATGCGATGGGGCTGAAGGAACAGATCGTGTTTCCCGAGATCGACTTCGACAAGGTCGATGACGTGCTTGGGATGGACATCATCATCTGTACGACCGCCAAGACCGATGCAGAAGCCAAGGCGCTGTTGAAGCATTTCAACATGCCCTTCACCGACACCGTGAGGACCTGAGCATGGCGAAAAAATCCATGATCGAACGCGAACTGAAGCGTCAGAAGCTGGTGAAGCGCTACGCGTCCAAGCGGCTTGCCCTTAAGGTCGTCGCGGCAAACGCCGACCTACCGATGGAACAGCGGTTCAAGGCCCAGCTCAAGCTGGCCGAGCTTCCGCGCAATTCCAGCGCTACGCGCCTGCACAACCGCTGCGAGCTGACGGGCCGTCCGCGCTCGTACTATCGCAAGCTCAAGCTCAGCCGCATCATGCTGCGTGATCTCGCCTCGTTCGGCCAGATCCCCGGCATGGTGAAGTCCAGCTGGTAAGGGGGGTCCGACAATGATGATGAACGATCCCATCGGCGACATGCTGACACGCATCCGCAACGCCCAGCTGCGCGGCAAGTCGACCGTGTCGACGCCCGCCTCCAAGCTGCGCGCCTGGGTTCTCGACGTGCTCGCGGGCGAGGGCTACATCCGCGGCTATGAGAAGACCTCGACCGAGAACGGTCAGGGTGAACTGGTGATCAGCCTCAAGTACTTCGAGGGCACGCCCGTGATCCGCGAGATCAAGCGCGTCTCGAAGCCCGGCCGTCGCGTCTACATGGGTGTCAAGGACATCCCGTCGGTTCGCAACGGTCTTGGTGTCTCGATCGTCTCCACGCCGAAAGGCGTCATGTCCGATGCAGCAGCACGGTCCGCCAATGTTGGCGGCGAAGTGCTCTGCACCGTATTCTGAGGGGTAGGACATGTCTCGTATCGGCAAGAAACCCGTCACCTTGACCAAAGGCGTAACCGCCTCGGTCTCGGGCCAGACCGTCGAAGTGAAGGGCCCGAAAGGCACCCGCAGCTTCACCGCGACCGACGATGTCACGCTCACTGTCGAGGGCGAGGAGATCAAGGTCACCCCGCGCGGCACGTCCAAGCGCGCGCGCCAGCAGTGGGGCATGGCCCGCTCGATGGTCGAGAACCTCGTGACCGGCGTCACCACGGGCTTCAAGCGCGAGCTTGAGATCCAGGGCGTCGGCTACCGCGCCGCGATGACCGGCAACGTGCTGAAGCTCTCGCTGGGCTACAGCCACGATGTGAACTTCGAGATTCCGCAGGGCGTCACCGTGACCGCTCCGAAGCAGACCGAGATCGTTGTGGAAGGGATCGACCAGCAGCTTGTTGGCCAGGTCGCCGCGAACATCCGCGAGTGGAAGAAGCCCGAGCCCTACAAGGGCAAGGGCATCCGCTTCAAGGGCGAGTTCGTGTTCCGCAAGGAAGGCAAGAAGAAGTAAGGGGCTAGGGAAATGGCAAGCAACAAGCGAGAGCTGTTCCTCAAGCGCCGTCTGCGCGTACGGAACAAGATCAAGGCGATGGCGAACGGGCGGCTGCGCCTGTCGGTCCATCGGTCCAACAAGAACATCAGCGCTCAGCTGATCGACGACGTCAGCGGCGTTACCGTCGCTGCCGCCTCGACGCTCGAGAAAGACCTCGGGTTCGTGGGCAAGAACAACGTCGAGGCGGCCGCCAAGGTCGGCGAGGCGATTGCCGAGCGCGCAAAAAAGGCCGGGATCGAAGAGTGCTACTTCGACCGTGGCGGGTTCCTCTTTCACGGGAAGGTCAAGGCGCTTGCCGAAGCCGCCCGTGAAGGCGGCTTGAAGTTCTGAGGAGACAATCATGGCAGAACGTGACAACCGCCGGGACAACCGCCGCGATGGCGGGCGTGATGAGAACCCGGAATTCGCCGATCGTCTCGTCGCGATCAACCGCGTGTCGAAGACGGTGAAGGGCGGCAAGCGCTTCGGCTTTGCCGCACTCGTCGTCGTCGGTGACCAGCGCGGTCGTGTCGGCTACGGCAAGGGCAAGGCCAAGGAAGTGCCGGAAGCGATCCGCAAGGCGACCGAGCAGGCCAAGCGCCAGATGATCCGCGTGCCGCTGAAGGACAGCCGCACGCTGCACCACGACATGGAAGGGCGCCACGGCGCAGGGAAAGTCGTGATGCGGACCGCCGTGGCCGGAACCGGCATCATCGCCGGCGGCCCTATGCGCGCCGTCTTCGAGATGCTGGGGCTTCAGGACGTGGTGGCGAAGTCACTCGGCTCGACCAACCCCTACAACATGATCCGCGCGACCATCGACGGCCTGCGCCAGGAATCGTCGCCCCGTCAGGTCGCGCAGCGTCGCGGCAAGAAGGTGGCCGACATCCTGAAGCGTCCCGAGACGGACGTCGCCGTCGAAGCCGTGGAGGCCTGAGCATGGCAAAGACCATCGTCGTCAAGCAGGTGGCCTCGGCCGCCCGCCGCCCCGCGATCCAGACTGCTACCCTCAAGGGTCTTGGTCTGAACAAGATGAACCGGACTCGCGAACTCGAGGATACACCCTCGGTTCGCGGCATGGTGAACAAGATCTCGCACCTCGTGCAGATCATCGAAGAACGCGGCTGAATCCCTCGATCGGCTGCGTCCCGGAACTGATCCGGGATATCCCGGGCCTTCCGCGCCCACCGCAGCCCCGGACCTGATCTGGGGCCTGCATCGCCCGGCACGAGGCCCCCGACCATAGGGCCAACTGCCGCGAGACACACCGCGTTTGCCTCGGGCGTCGCTTCCCGTGGCAATTCCGGCAGAAGGAGAAGCGACATGAAACTGAACGAACTTTCCGACAACCCCGGTGCCGCCCGCAAGCAGAAGCGCGTCGCGCGCGGTCCTGGTTCGGGCAAGGGCAAGACCGCAGGCCGTGGTATCAAGGGCCAGAAGTCGCGCTCGGGCGTTGCCATCGGCGGCTACGAGGGCGGCCAGATGCCGCTTTACCGGCGTCTGCCGAAGCGCGGCTTCAACAAGCCGAACGCCAAGCACTATGCCGTCGTGAACCTCGGCATGATCCAGAAGTTCATCGCGGACGGCAAGCTCGATGCCTCGGCACCGATCACCGCCGAGACGCTGGTCCAAAGCGGCCTTGTACGTCGCGCCCTCGACGGCGTCCGGGTGCTCGCAAAGGGCGAGATCACCTCTGCCGTGACGCTCTCGGTCACCGGTGCGTCGGCAGCGGCGGTGGCGGCTGTGGCTGCAGCGGGCGGCACGCTGACTGTCGCCGAAGCGCTTGCGCCCCACGGCAAGTCGGTGCGGAAACCCAAGTCCGAATAATGGTTGTGAGCCGGCTTCGGACGGCTTACATCATCTGAAGTTTTCCCGCGCCGCCGACCGGAAAAACGGTCCGGCGGCGCTGTCACGAAAGAACCTGGCCAATGGCATCTGCTGCAGAGCAAATGGCGGCGAACCTGTCGTGGGGCGCCCTCGGGAAGGCCACCGACCTTCGCCAACGCATCTTCTTCACCATCGGATTGCTGATCGTCTATCGCCTGGGAACCTACATTCCGGTTCCCGGCATTGACGGCGTGCAGCTGCGGCAGTTCATGGAACAGGCGGGTGCGGGGATCGGCGGCATCCTGAACATGTTCACCGGCGGCGCGATCAGCCGCATGGGCATCTTCGCTCTCGGGATCATGCCTTACATTTCGGCCTCGATCATCGTGCAGTTGCTGACGGCCATGGTGCCGCAGCTTGAGGCGCTGAAGAAAGAGGGCGAGCAGGGCCGCAAGAAGCTGAACCAGTATACGCGCTACGGGACTGTCGGCCTCGCCATCCTGCAAGGCTGGGGCATCGCGGTCAGCCTCGAGGCGGGCGGCCTCGCGCATGATCCGGGTATGTATTTCAAGCTCGCCTGCCTGATCACGCTGGTCGGCGGCACGATGTTCCTTATGTGGATCGGTGAGCAGATCACCGCACGCGGCATCGGCAACGGCATCTCGCTCATCATCTTCGTGGGCATCGTGGCCGAAATCCCGGCGGCTCTGGCGCAGTTCTTCGAGAGCGGCCGGTCCGGCGCGATCTCGACCCCGGTGATCCTGGGCGTGATCGTCATGGTGATCGTCGTGATCGCCTTCTGCGTGTTCATGGAACGCGCGCTTCGCAAGATCCACATCCAGTATCCCCGCCGCCAGGTCGGCATGAAGGTCTATGACGGCGGCTCGAGCCACCTGCCGATCAAGGTGAACCCGGCTGGCGTCATCCCCGCCATCTTTGCCTCGTCGCTGCTTCTCCTGCCGACGACCGTGATGGCGTTCTCGAGCCAGGCCGCGGGACCGGTCATGTCGACCATTCTTGCCTATCTCGGGCCGGGCCAGCCGCTGCATCTTCTGTTCTTCGTCGCGATGATCGTGTTCTTCGCGTACTTCTACACGCACAACGTCTCGTTCAAGGTCGAGGACGTTGCCGAGAACCTCAAGAACCAGAACGGCTTCGTGCCCGGCATCAAGCCCGGCAAGCGGACGGAGGAGTATCTGGAGTATGTCGTCAACCGCGTCCTTCTTGTCGGTTCGGCCTATCTCGCCGCGGTATGCCTTCTGCCTGAAATCCTGCGGTACCAGTTTGCCATCCCATTCTACTTCGGCGGCACCTCGGTTCTGATCGTGGTGTCGGTGACGATGGACACGATCAACCAGATCCAGTCCCATCTTCTTGCCCATCAATACGAGGGGCTGATCGAGAAGTCGCAACTGCGCGGCAAGCGCCGGACCGAACGCAAGGCTCCGGCCCGGCGTTGAGGAACCAAATGAAGAACATCATTCTGCTTGGCCCCCCGGGGGCCGGCAAAGGCACGCAGGCCAAGCGGCTGGTCGACGAACGGGGCATGGTGCAGCTCTCGACCGGCGACATGCTGCGCGAGGCGCGCGCCTCGGGCACCGAGATGGGCCTTCGGGTCGCGGCCGTGATGGATCGGGGCGAGCTTGTAACAGATGAGATCGTCATTGGTCTGATCGAAGAGCGGCTGACCTCGACCGGCGGCGTCGGGTTCATCTTTGACGGATTTCCCCGTACCCTGCCGCAGGCGGATGCTCTCGGGCTTCTCCTCGACCGGACGGGCATCACGCTCGATGCGGTGATCGAGATGCAGGTCGATGATGTCGCCCTCGTCGCGCGCATAACCGGGCGCTACACCTGCGGACAGTGCGGTGCGGTTTATCACGACCAGACTCGCCCGACGCAGGCTGCAGGTATCTGCGATGCCTGTGGGTCGACCGATCTGCGTAGACGTCCCGATGACAACGAGCAGTCGTTGCGCCAGCGTCTGCTCGAGTACTACAAGAAGACGTCGCCCCTGGTCGGCTACTACTATGCCAAGGGCAAGCTGCGGTCAGTCGATGGTCTGGCGGAAATCGACGAGGTTTCCGATGCAATCCGCAAGATCATGGATACGGCGTGACGCTGTCAGCCCAGCCTTGACGCCCATCTGAAAACCCCATAGATCACGGCGTCTCGCAAGGGAATCGTCTTGACAGCGGTGTTTTGCCGCCCCGTCTCGGCTCGTGACCGGCCCATCTGGCGACCGGTCGTTGTGAAAAAAGGTTCCGGGATTACGGAACCGCAACAAGAAGGACGAAACGTTTGGCACGTATTGCTGGCGTAAACATTCCGACCGGGAAACGGGTTCCCATCGCACTGACCTACATCACGGGCATCGGCCCCCACATCGCCGAACAGATCTGCGAGGCGAACAAGATCGACCGCGCCCGCCGCGTCAACGAGTTGTCAGACTCCGAAGTGCTGGCGATCCGCGAGTATATCGACGCGAACCTGACCGTCGAAGGCGACCTTCGTCGCGAAGTGGCGACGAACATCAAGCGTCTGATGGACCTCGGATCGTATCGCGGTCTGCGCCACCGCCGCAACCTGCCGGTTCGCGGTCAGCGCACGCATACCAACGCGCGTACCCGCAAGGGCCCAGCCAAGCCGATCGCCGGCAAGAAGAAATAAGGGGTAGGGCTCATGGCACGCGAAAAGACCCGTCAGAAGAAGAAGGAACGCAAGAACATCGCCGCAGGCGTTGCTCATGTGAACTCTTCGTTCAACAATACCAAGATCCTGATCTCGGACGTCCAGGGCAACGCGATCTCGTGGTCGTCCGCCGGAACGATGGGCTTCAAGGGCAGCCGCAAGTCGACGCCCTACGCAGCTCAGATGGCTGCCGAGGATGCAGGCCGCAAGGCGCAGGAGCACGGCGTCAAGACCATCGAGGTCGAGGTCCAGGGCCCCGGCTCGGGCCGCGAGTCGGCGCTGCGCGCGCTGGCCGCAGTTGGCTTCAACATCACCTCGATCCGTGATGTGACGCCGATCGCGCACAACGGTTGCCGTCCGCCGAAACGCCGTCGCGTCTAAGCGTCGACACTATTGTTCGGGCCGTGCGATTTGCGCGGCCCGATTGAGTCATTTCTGATCCTCGGGCGTCTTCTGCGTCGGGACATGAGCAGGAGACTGGTATGGAGGCGACACGCATGATCCATAAGAACTGGCAGGAACTCATCAAGCCGACGCAGCTGGAGGTGCGCCCCGGCGCCGATCCGGCGCGTCAGGCCACTCTTGTCGCCGAACCGCTCGAGCGCGGCTTTGGCCTGACGCTTGGCAACGCGCTGCGCCGCGTGTTGATGTCGTCGCTTCAGGGCGGCGCGATCACCTCGGTCCAGATCGACAACGTGCTGCATGAGTTTTCGAGTGTTGCAGGCGTACGCGAGGATGTCACGGACATCGTGCTGAACCTCAAGGGCGTTGCGCTCAAGATGGAAGTCGAAGGGCCGAAGCGCCTGACCATCTCGGCCAAGGGTCCGGGCGTCGTCACGGCGGGCGACATCTCCGAGTCGAACGGTATCGAGGTTCTGAACAAGGACCACGTTCTTCTGCACCTCGACGATGGCGCGGACGTGTTCATGGAACTAACGGTCAATACCGGCAAGGGCTATGTCGCCGCGGACAAGAACCGCCCCGAGGATGCGCCAATCGGTCTGATCCCGATCGACGCGATCTACTCGCCGGTCAAGAAGGTCAGCTACGAGGTCACGCCGACCCGTGAGGGCCAGGTGCTCGACTACGACAAGCTGACCATGAAGATCGAGACGGACGGCTCGCTTACCCCGGACGACGCCGTGGCCTATGCCGCGCGCATCCTTCAGGACCAGCTGTCAATCTTCGTCAACTTCGACGAGCCGGAATCGGCGCTGCGTCACGATGTGGACGACGGGCTGGAATTCAACCCGCTGCTTCTCAAGAAGGTCGACGAACTGGAGCTTTCGGTGCGTTCGGCCAACTGCCTGAAGAACGACAACATCGTCTATATCGGTGACCTGATCCAGAAGACCGAAGCCGAGATGCTTCGCACCCCGAACTTTGGCCGCAAGTCGCTGAACGAGATCAAGGAAGTGCTGTCCGGCATGGGCCTGCACCTTGGCATGGATGTCGAGGACTGGCCGCCGGAGAACATCGAAGACCTCGCCAAGCGCTTCGAGGACCAGTTCTAGGCCAAATGCCCGCGCGTGCGGGGAAAGACCGGGCATGACGCCCCAAGGTGAGCCGCCCATGCGAGGGTGTGCCGGACAAAGCAAAACCTGAAGGAGACGACCCATGCGTCACTCAAGCGGCTACCGCAAGCTGAACCGCACCCACGAACACCGCAAGGCAATGTTCGCCAACATGGCCGGTTCGCTGATCGAACACGAACAGATCAAGACGACCCTGCCCAAGGCCAAGGAACTGCGCCCGATCATCGAAAAGCTGATCACGCTGGCCAAGCGCGGCGACCTGCATGCACGCCGTCAGGCGCATGCCCAACTGAAGCAGGACATGCACACCGCGCGCCTCTTCGAAATCCTCGGACCGCGCTACAAAGAGCGTCAGGGCGGCTATGTGCGCGTGCTGAAGGCGGGCTTCCGCTATGGCGACATGGCCCCGATGGCGATCATCGAGTTCGTCGACCGCGATACTAGTGCCAAGGGTGCTGCGGACCACGCCCGCACCGCCGCCGAGGAAGCTGCCGAGGCTTAAGTCTCGGGGTGTCGGCCGCATCGCAAAAGCCCGCCCTGTCGGCGGGCTTTTTCATTCGGACTGACTGCGACGCGAAAGGATGACCGTGCGAACCGTCGAGATCCTGGATCGCCTGATCGCCTTCGACACGACGAGTTCGAAGCCGAACATCGACCTCCAGCACTGGGTGCGGGACCTCCTGGCCGCGGCGGGCATCGACGTGTCGTTGATCCCCGATGGAACCGGCCACAAGGCCAACCTCTACGCGACCCTCGGCCCGCAGGATCGACCCGGCGTCATGCTGTCGGGCCACACCGATGTCGTCCCGGTCGAGGGCCAGACCTGGACGAAGCCGCCCTTCGCCCTGACCGAGGCAGAGGGGCGCTATTACGGACGCGGCACCACCGACATGAAGGGATTCGTCGCCTGCGCGCTGTCTGCAATGCTCGGCGCGGCGAAACGCACCCTTCGCACACCGCTGCATCTGTCGCTGAGCCATGACGAAGAGGTCGGCTGCCTTGGCGTGCATTCGCTGATCGACATGCTGGCCGCGGCCCCGGTCCGCCCGCTGATGTGCATCGTAGGCGAGCCGACCGGCATGCAGGTTGCGACCGGTCACAAGGGCAAGGTCGCCCTGCGCGCCACCTGCACAGGGCGCGAGGGGCATTCCGCCCTGGCGCCTCTCGCGCTGAACGCGCTGCATCTTTGCGCCGACTTCCTGACCGCGCTGCGCGATCTTCAGGCCGAGGTGGTCGCGCACGGGCTGCGGGACGGCGACTACGACGTGCCCTACACGACGCTGCACGCGGGCATCCTGCGGGGCGGGGTGCAGGTCAACATCGTGCCAAACCTTTGCACCCTCGACTTCGAGATCCGGAACCTTGCGGGCGACGACCCCGAGGCGCTGATCGCCCGGCTGCGCGCCGAAGCCGAGCGGCTTGTCGCCCCGCATCTCGCAGCCTTCCCAGAGGCGCGCATTTCGATCGAGCGTCTGTGGGACTATCCCGGTCTCGGCACGCCGCCGTCCGCGCCGGTCGTCGATTTTGTCAAAAGCCTGGGCGGTTCGAACGGCACGATCAAGGTGGCCTTCGGCACCGAAGGCGGGCTCTTCTCGGACCGGCTCGGTGTGCCTACGGTTATCTGTGGGCCGGGCAGCATGGCGCAGGGCCACAAGCCCGATGAATGGATCGCGATTTCGGAAATCGCGCGCTGCGAGGCGATGCTGGCCGCGTTGCTGGATCGGCTGGAGGCGGGGCTTTGACGCAAGGGACCGCGGCATGGCGCTGACGCTTTCCAGCTTGCGCGAAGTCTTCGCGCAGGGCTTCGACGACATCATCGACGTGCGCGCGCCCTCCGAGTGGGCCGAGGACCACATCCCTGGCGCGATCAACCTGCCCGTCCTCGACGATGCCGAGCGGGCGCGGGTGGGCACCATCTACAAACAGGACAGCCCGTTCAAGGCCCGCAAGATCGGGGCCGCTTTGGTGGCGCGAAATGCGTCTTTCCACCTCGATGGGCCGATTGCGGACAAGCCGGGTGGCTGGCGCCCGCTGGTCTACTGCTGGCGCGGTGGCCAGCGATCAGGCAGTTTCGCGACGATCCTCGGCCAGATCGGCTGGCGGGTCGAGACGCTTGCGGGCGGCTACAAAAGCTGGCGCAGTCTGATCGTCCATCAGGTCTACGACGCAGCGGTTCCCTCGCCGGTGGTCGTCCTTGACGGAAACACGGGAACGGCCAAGACCGACCTGCTTGCGCTTCTGGCGCAGCGCGGGGTTCAGGTGATCGACCTCGAAGGGTTGGCAAACCATCGCGGCTCGCTCTTCGGGGCCAGACCGGGCGGGCAGCCGTCGCAGAAGGCCTTCGAAAGCCGTCTCGCCATGGCGCTGACGGCGCTCGATCCTGCAAGGCCTGTTGTGGTCGAGGCCGAGTCGAGCAAGATCGGCGACTGCCGGATGCCGCCGCGCCTGTGGCGCGCGATGGTCGCGGCACCGCGGGTGGCCGTCGTGGCCCCGCTTGCGGCGCGGGCCGAGTATCTGTCGCGCGCCTATGCGGACATGACGGCGGACCGGGCGGGACTGGCGGCCGTGATCGACCGTCTGCGCGCCGCCCATTCGGCCGAGACGATCACCCGGTGGCAGGCGATGGCGGCATCCGGCGATCATCAGCCGCTGGCGGCAGAGTTGATGGAGCAGCATTACGATCCGCGCTACGTCAAGCAGCGAAGCCTGACGGGGGCCGCATCCGCGCGTGTTGTCGAGGCCGACAGCCTTCTGCCCGAGGCGCTGACGGGTCTGGCCGACCGGCTGGCGGACGAGATCAGCCGGATCGGCTGACGACGGTCAGGCGGGGTTGCCCCGCCTCGACCATGCCGATCAGGGCTGCGTCGTCCCCGCCCGCCCGCAGCGCTGCGACCAGCGCCTCGGCGCGCTCGACCGGAACGGCCGCCAGCAGCCCGCCTGCCGTCTGCGGATCGAACAGAAGCGCCGCGCGCGGGCTTTCGGTGAACGTCATCCTCGCCGCCGCTACTCGGTTCGCAGGGGCGAGCGACGAGGCCTGTCCCGCGGCCGCCAGCGCCTCGGCCCCCGTCATGACTGGCACCGCATCGAGCGAAAGCGTCGCCGCGCAGCCCGAGGCGTCCAGCATCTCCAGCAGATGCCCCGCAAGGCCGAAGCCGGTTACATCTGTCATCGCCCGCGCCTCTGGGGCGAGCACCGCCGAGGCAGCCCCCTGCGCGCGTATCATCAACGCCCAGCAGGCCGCGACCGCCTCGCCCAGCAGCCCGCCCGGCAGGCTTGCCCGTGCCATCTCGGCGGCAAGGATCGTCCCGCTGCCGATCGGCTTGGTCAGGATCAGCGCGTCGCCCGGCCGCGCGCCGCCCTTGCCGATGACCCGTGCGCCAAGCCCGGTCACGGTGAAGCCGATCGTTAGTTCTGCACCGACCGAGCTGTGCCCCCCGACCACATCGGCCCCCGCCTCGCGAAAGACCGAAACGGCCCCCGCCATGATCTCGGCCAGGGTGGCTGCCTCCATCGCCGGGGCGAGGCGCGGCAGGATGATGTGCGCCAGCGCCACCTGCGGCGTGACCCCCATCGCCCAGATGTCGCCAAGCGCGTGGACGGCTGCGATGCGCGCCATGACGTACGGATCGTCGCAGAACGCCCGCAGGTGATCCGTCGTGATCACCTGCACGCCAGCTCCATGCACAAGCGTCGCCGCATCGTCGCCCCGGCCCGACAGAACATCCGACCGCACGGGTGGCGGCACGGTGGCCAGCGCCCCCGCAAGCGCGCCCGGCCCAACCTTTGCCCCGCACCCGCCGCAGAGGGGCGTCGCGGCCATCGCCTCGGCCAGCCCGTCGGCGTGCTGCGCGGGAACCGCGGGGCCGGGCATGGCCGGATAGTCCTGGAACTTCGCCATGAACGCGCGGTCGATGCGATCCTTCACGCGCCACAGCGCCGCCCCGTCCAGCCGCAGGCCCCACTTGTCGGCCACGGCCCCCTTGCCGCCGGTCGAGATCAGCTTGAGGTAGTCCTTTTGCGGACGAAAGGGCCGAAGCGATCCGCCCGACAGCACGGCCCGCAGGTTGTGATGCAGGACCGGGGCCTGCCGCACAGCGAAGACCCCCGCCTTGGGACGAGGCGCGTGCAACATCGCCGCGCAGTCGCCCACCGCGAAGAGGGCAGGGTCAGAGCTTTGCAGCGTCGGCCCGACCGAGACGAACCCCTCGTGCAGCGCAAGCCCCGTCGCGGCCAGCCAGGGCTGCGGCCGCGCGCCTGCCACGCCGAGCGTGAAGTCCGAGGGAAGGCGGCGGCCATCGGCAAGGCAGACCACGCCCTCCTCGATGCGCTCGACCCCGACCCCGGTGAGAAGGGTTACCCCAAGGCGCGAGAGATGCGCGAGCAGGGCCGCCCGAGCGCCAGTGCCGATCTCGGTCAGGATGTCGTCTGTCCGGTCCACCAGCGTCACCGACGGGTCTGCCCCGATGCCGCGCAGCCGGTGCGAGACGGCCATGGCAAGTTCGACCCCGCCGATGCCTGCGCCCAGGATGGTGATCTTCGGGGCGGCTCCCGGGGCCGCGACAAACGCCTCCCACCGTTCCGCGAAGGGGCCGAGGGGCTTGGCCGCGACACCCATCTCGGCGAACCCCGGCAGGTCTGCCGGGGCCGAACCGATGCCGATGTCAATCGAGGCCACATCATAGCGAACGGGCGGGCGCCCCTCGACTTTGATCGTCCGTGCGCTTCGGTCGATCGCCTCGGCCCGACCGAGGATCAGGCGCGCCCCGGCAAAACGTGCGAGGCGCACGAGGTCGATCATCATCTCGGACCGGGCGTAGTGCCCCGCGACATGCCCCGGCAGCATCCCGGTATAGGGTGCGACCGGACCGGGGTCGATCAGCGTCAGCCGCACGCCGGCCAGCGGCTCCATGCCCCATCTCCGCAGCAAAAGCGCATGGGCATGTCCGCCGCCGATCAGCACCAGGTCGCGGGTCAGGGTAAGCGGGGTCATGCGGTCTCCGGGGCCATCCGGCGTGCAAGCTAGACCCCCACCGGACCGAGCGACAGTCCGAAGGTTGCCGCGCCCGCGCGACGGACCTATGGTCGCGAAGCCTTGCCGGGGGTCGGTGTGCCACGTCAGCGGATCAGCATCAGTCAAAGCCAGCGGCTTGCGCTGAACACCGGGCTTGCGGCGTCGATCGAGATCCTGCGGATGGATGCGGGCGGTCTGACCCGTTTCCTCGAGGAACAGGCAAGTGCCAATTCTTTCCTGCAGCTTGATCCGCCTCCCGTCACGCCATGGCTGCCGCGCTGGACGCAGGCCTTCGCCGCCGCGGCTGGCGAAGTGCCCGATACCGCCGCTCCGGGGCCAAGCCTGATGGCGCACATCATGGGCCAGATCGACGGCCTCTTGCGGTCGCGTCGCGAGCGCCAGATCGCGCTGGTGCTCGCGGAGGCGATCGAGCCGTCGGGATGGCTCGGGCAGCCCTGGGACAGCCTCGTGCGGCAGGCGCGATGCTCGGCCGGCGACGCAGAGGCGGTTCTGGCGCGCCTTCAGACGATGGAGCCGACAGGCCTTTTCGCCCGTGACCTGCGGGAATGCCTGACCCTTCAGGCGACCGAGGCGGGGCATTTGGACGAGGTCATGTTCTGCATGATCGAGCATCTGGACATGCTGGCGAGGCGCGAGTTCGGCGCCCTCGCCGCACGCTGCAAGGTCCCCGAAAGCGAGATCCTGCGCCGTCTGCGCCTTGTCCGAGGCTATGATCCGAAACCGGGCGCACGCTTTGACCATGGGGCGGCGGATGCCCGCGAGCCGGACCTTGTCGTGACGAAAGGCGATGCCGGGTGGGAGGTCGCGCTGAACCGCTCGGCCTTGCCATCCCTTGTGGTGCGTCGCCCGGACGGTGTTGTCGAAGCCGAGGCCGAACGCCGCGCTCTGGCCTCGGCGCTTGGCCTGACGCGGATGGTCGAG
>JANPJD010000014.1:0-14149 GCA_031425325.1 Rhodobacterales bacterium
ACCGGATCGGACCCGTCTTCGATCAAGGTCAGACCCCGGGCCTGGATCGCCGCAAGATGGGGTCCGCGCGCCACAAGGCTGACATCTGCCCCGGCCTGCGCCAGCTTTGCGCCCATATAGCCGCCGATGGCGCCCGCTCCGAAAATGCAGATCTTCATCCTGCGTCCCTAAGCCTGAGCCACAAGGCCCAGCTTTTCGGCCAGCCCGATCCGCTGCACCTTCCCGGTGGCGCCCTTCGGGATCTCGTCCAGTATGATCACCCGGCGCGGCACCTTGAAATCGGCCATCCGGCTGGCAGCAAAATCGCGGATCTCGCGTTCGGTGGCTGTGCTGCCCTCGCGCAGGACGACCGCCGCGGCCACCTCTTCGCCCAGCTTGGCATGGGGAACAGCGAAGACCACGACCTGCGCGATGGCAGGATGGTCGAGCAGCACGCCGTCCACTTCCAGCGGACTGATCTTCTCGCCGCCCCGGTTGATGATCTCTTTCAACCGACCTGTCAGATGCAGATAACCCTCGTCGTCCAGCGTGCCCTGGTCGCCAGTGCGAAACCATCGCTGGCCTTCTGAACTGAAGAAGTTCTTCGCATTGGCTTCCGGGTTGCTCTCATAGCCGGGGGTCACGTTGGGGCCGGAAATCACGACCTCGCCGGTCCCGTCGATCAGGGTGTTCTCCACCTCATGCGCGATCCGCAGCAGCGGGCCCGCCGCCACGCCCACCGAGCCCGGCTTCTGGGCGCGCGGCGGCAGGGGGTTCGAGGCCATCTGATGGGTGGCCTCGGTCATGCCGTAAGCCTCGATCACCGGGGCCTTGAAGGTTTCGGCCAGCGCCAGCATCACCTGCGCCGGCAACGACGCCGAAGACGAGCGCAGGAAGCGCAGCGGTGTGGCGTCGATCACGTCCTGGTTGCGCGCGGCCCGCGACAGGATCGCTTGATGCATGGTCGGCACCGCCGTGTACCAGGTGGGCTTTGCATCCCCCATCCAGCCAAAAAACTTCAGTGCGTCAAACCCCGGCGCACACCAGATCGACGCCCCCGCGGCCAGCGACGCGGACACAGCGGCGATCAGTCCGTGAATGTGGAATAGCGGCATCACGTTCAGGCAGCGGTCGGCTGGGGTCAGGGCAAGAGCAGCCTTGATGTTCAGGGCCGACGCCGCAAGGTTCGATTGCAGAAGCGGCACGATCTTCGGGCGCGAGGTCGTACCCGACGTGTGCAGGATCAGCGCGGTGGTATCGGGGCCGGGCGCGGTTGCGGCGGCTACCTCTGCAGCCGGGCCGGTCAAACTGAACTGCCCTGCCGCCAAGTCGTCCCGTGTTTCCAGCCGCAGGATCGCCATGCCGCAGGCTTTGGCCGCCGACAGGGCAGGCCCGTCATAGCCGGCCAGAACCACCAGCGCCTTGGCGCGAAGGTCTGACAGGTAGAACGCATATTCCTCTTGCTGGTAGGCCGGGTTCAGCGGAGCGGTCACCGCAGCCTGGGCAATGGTGACAAAAGCCGTCGCCATTTCCGGACCATTCGGCAGCACGATGGCCACGCGATCATCTGCCCCGATTCCGAACGCGCGCAGCTGCACGGCGACCTCGGCCGCCAACGCCCTCAGCGCCCCATAGCTCAGCCACTTCTTGCCCGGCGCGCCGATGGCGGGGGCAGCGGCATCATGTTCTGCAAGCAGCGCGGCAAGTGTCGTCGTCATGTCGGTTCTCATCGTGATTGGAGTTTGGCCTTATCTCGAGGCTGCGTAGTAGGACACCTTGCGTTCGAGGTAGCCCAGAAACTCCGAGATTGCGAAGGCAAGGCCAAAGAGCACGATCAGGACCGACCAGAACTCTGCCATCAGGAAGTTCGACGAGTACAACTCGAACAGCGCGCCAAAGCCGACGATTGAGATCAGAAGCTGCCCAATGATGACGCCCTTGACCGCACGGATGACGCCGATCCGCACGCCGCCCAAGATCTCGGGCAGGGCCGCCCAGAGGTAGATCTTGAAGAACGCGTCAATCTGAGAGGCCCCGAACACGCGCGACATTTCCACCAGCGACCGGTTGATCTGCCTGACTCCCGCCCGAGTGTTCAGAATGATGATCCAGATCGCAAACAGCGAGGTCGTGATGATGATGGTCTGCGCGCCAAAGCCGAACAGCACCATCAGCACCGGAACCAGTGCGGTCAGCGGGGCCGACACGAAGATGTTGACCCAAGGCAGCAGCAATTCGTCCATAAGTCGGCTTTTGCCGATCAGGATGCCGACCGGTATGCCGATGATGATCGCAAAGAACACCCCGGCCGCAAACGCGTAGGCCGTGACTGCCAGCGCGTTCAGGAACGCCGTCGTTTGGATAAGCGCGAACAGGGTAACCAGTACGGTCGAGATCGGCGGCACGAAGAACGTCAGTTCCAGTTGTCCGACAATCTCCCACAACGCGGCCCAAATCAGCAGCGAGGACATGGCAGGGAGCTTGTAACCAAAGGCCATCATGGTCGGGTCACTCCACGTAGCTGCGTAAGGATGCCCAGATGTTGTCCACGATATCCAGATACTCCGGATCGCGCCGGATGTTCGCGACGGCCTTGCCGCGGAAGCTGGAGGGTCGGATCACTTCCAGCACCCGGCTCGGACGCGGCAGAAGGATCGCAATCTGGTCCGAGACATAGACGGCTTCTTCGATCGAATGGGTCACGAAGATGAACGTCTTCTTCTCGTTCTGCACCAACGCCAGCATGTCTTCCTGAAATTTGCGCCGGGTCTGTTCATCCACCGCCGAGAACGGCTCGTCCAGCAACAGCACCTTTGCATCCACCGAAAGCGCCCGGGCGAGACCGACCCGCTGACGCATCCCGCCCGACAACTGATGCGGAAACTTGCCCTCGAAGCCCGCAAGGCCGACCTCGCGGATGTATTTTTCGGCGACCGCCTCGCGCTCGGACTTTGCAACACCACGAAGTTCCAGGCCGAAGGCCACGTTGCGCATCACGCTCGCCCAGGGCAGCAGGGCGAAATCCTGAAACACGAAGGACCGGTCCGGCCCCGGTTCGGTCACCGGGGTGCCCTCGACGGTGACATTGCCCGAGTCCGCTTTCAGCAAACCCGCGATGATCTTCAGAAGCGTGGTCTTGCCGCATCCCGAGGGACCCAACAGCGAGGTCAACTCGCCGCGCGGAAACTCCAGCGAGAGGTTCTTGAGCGCTTGCACATCGCCATAGTTCTTGGAAACATTCCTGACCGAAACGGCGATCTCGCTGGCGGGGGATACGGCCTGCGCCGCGTTGAGCTTAGTCTGAGACATAGCCACGGTTATTCCCTTCGAACAGGTAGTTTTCCAGATATTCCAGAAAGTTGAGGAACAAGACCGCCAAAAGGATGATCGAGAAGATCGCCGCATACATGGTCGGGTAGTCAGAGATGGAACGGCTGTAGGTGATGATGTCGCCTATCCCGGTCGGGGTGATCTTCAACTCCGACAGGATCGCGCCTATGAACCCGGCCGACACGCCCAAGCGCAGGCCCGAGAAGATTACCGGCGACGCGGCGGGCAGGATGATCTTGAGCAGGACATCCTGCCGGCGTGCCATGAAGGACGTCGCCATTTCCTTGATCGAAGCCGGCGTGTTGCGCACCGCGCTTGCCGTGTTCAGCACGATGACCGGCATGGCCATGATGCAGACCACAAAGACCTTTGAGGTCAGGCCGATGCCGTAGACCATGATCAGCAAGGGGATCAGGGCCGCCAGAGGGGCCGCCTGCATCACGATGAAGATCGGCGAGAACAGCCACTCGAACCGGCTGCTCAGCCCGACCCACAAGCCGATCCCGATCCCGGCAACGGCGGAAATCGCGATGCCCAGCAGCAGGGGCTGCAGCGTGGCCGCATAGGCGGTGAAGATCGATCCATCCAGCGTGATCGCAATCAGTGCCGCCATCGTTTCAAGGAACGTCGGGAAGGCATAGCTGATCGGGATGCGGCCCGCGATTTCCCAGGCGCCGAAGACGATCGCACCCGACAGCAGCGTAAGAAGCAATGCGCGATTCTTCATGGATCCGATGTCCTTGCGCCGATTTCAGGTGGCCGGCCCCACCGGCCGCATCCGCGGCCGGTGGGGTGCGAGAGCAAAGGCCCCGGCTACTTCATCGCCGCATCAAGCGGGGCGAAGTACCAGAAGTCTTCGATGTTCAGCGTCGCCGGATCTCCGTCCAATTGGCCCGCGCCTGCGAACCATTCCATATCGGCCTTGGCCGCTTCTCGGCCGCCGCCGTTCGGATCGTAGAGTCCGCCTTCGACGGCTGCTGTGTAGAAGCCGTCGATCTCTTCCAGCAGTTCTGCCGGAAGCTGGCCGATGGGGCCGTCGGGATTGGTCTCGCGACGCACCATCGTCGGGTCGGCGGCCATTTCCGTCCAGACGTCATGCAGGGACTTGACGAGGATGTTGACGGCCGTCTCGTTCTCTTTCATCCAGTCCAGATTGCCGAACAGCGCTTCGTCGCTGGCCAAGACCTCGAACATCGGCAAGGCGTTGAAGCGATCGCTCGCCTCGGCCATGATCTTGTTCTTGTTGGACAGATCAAGGATCGTCGCCTGCGCCTGGCCTGCCAGCATCGCGACGACCCGGGGGCCGGAGCCGGGCACATAGGACCGTTCACCGAAGGTGATGCCCTCGCGCGACTCGATCACGTTGGCAATCGAGTCGGTGCCGCCGCCGCGCGAGTGGAGCATGATCGGAACGCCATCCAGGTCCTTGAGCGTCTCGAACTCTTTCGTGGCCACCGGGAAGAACACCAGCCGGGACAACTGGAAGATGATCCGCAAAGGAGCCTTGGACCGCTGCATGGCGGAATAGGGCGTACCGAAGGCGATATCCATGTCACCGGTGATGACCGACTGGATCGCCAGATCCTCATCGGCAAAGGCCGTCCATTCATAGTCGACGCCGGCTGCCTTGGCGCGATCGAGCGCGACGAAGAAGGCGGCCAGTTCATCCGAGGGCGCTTCTGCCAGCGCGATGCGGATGGTGTCCGCCTGTGCGGTCGATATCATCATGCTGGCGGCAAGGGCCAAACCCGCCAGTCGCTTCACAAATCCGTTCATTCCGTTCCCTCCTCCAAGGTTTCTTCTTTGTGTTGGTGCAGCCGCGCCCAAGACACGCGGACGGTGTCAACTGTCCCCGAATAGCCGCTGGGACACCGACCGCAGATGCTGTCGCATCGCATCTTGGGCCGCCGTCGGGTCGCGGTTGATAATGGCTTCCGCAATGGAATCGTGTTCGGCAAAGCTGGAATGGCTGGCGGACGGGTGGGGGCTGAGGCGCGTCACGTTACCCCAGGCAACCAAGCGGCGCACCTCGTTCAGGTTGTCGAACAGCGACACCAGCAGCAGGTTGTCGCTGGCCTCTGCCACCAGGCGGTGGAAACGATCGTCGTGCTCTTCATACTCGTTCCAGGTGGTTGCCGCCCGCATCCGGTCAAGCGCACGCCGCATCAGCATCAGCACCTCGCCAGAGGCATTGACGGCCGCCTCGCGGGCCAGGGCGGGCTCGACCACCATCCGTGCCCGCATCATGCGAAAGGGCGTCAACTGGCGGCCCAGTTCCACCTTGCCGTCAACGGCCGGCTTGCCTTCGCCGTCGGACAGAAAGGTGCCCTTCCCGACATGACGCCAGATCGTGCCCTCGCGCTCAAGCTCTTCCAGCGCGCGCCGCAGGACTGTCCGCGACATGCCCAACTGTTCTGTCAGATGCCGCTCTGCCGGCAGGCGCGCGCCCTGGGAAAACCCACCTGCCTCGATGTACGAGCGCAGCCGTTCCGCTGGGTCAATCGAAGCCACGCTTTCGGACCGCACCGATCAATCTCCACAAATTGGTTTGGATTGATTCGCACGTTCCTCCCAAAAGTGCAATAAATTTCGCAACCAATCGGCGGAAACGGGCTGAATGCCCTCAAGTTTTGGATTGGTTAGGATTGATCTTGGCTTGATTGTGGTCTAGAGACCAACTCGTCCGCTCATCGAACAGGTAAAGCATGACCACTCTTGTGATCCCCGCGCCGCCGACCGTCTCGATCCCCGTCAGCACCGGAGGCGCGTTTCCCGTGCGCCGGGTGTACTGCATCGGGCGTAATTACGCTGCACATGCGATCGAGATGGGCCACGACCCTGACCGTGAGGCACCGTTCTTTTTCCAGAAGAACCCCGACAACCTGGATGCCTCGGGCGTGTTTCCCTACCCGCCGCACTCGACCGACGTTCACCACGAGATCGAGCTGATCGTCGCGCTGAAATCGGGCGGCGCAAACATCGCCGTGGCTGATGCGCTGGATCACGTCTGGGGCTACGGCGTCTGCCTGGACATGACGCGCCGCGACTTGCAGGGCGAGGCGAAGAAGGCCGGGCGGCCGTGGGAAATCGGCAAGGCGTTCGAGCGTTCGGGCCCCGTCGGCCCGCTGCGCCCGGTGTCCGAGGTCGGGCATCCGGCCCATGGCCGGGTCGAGCTGAAGATCAACGGTGCGGTCAAGCAGGAAGGCGACCTCAACCAGATGATCTGGAAAGTGCCGGAAATGATCTCGTATCTGTCCGAGTATTTCGAGCTTCAGCCCGGCGACGTCATCATGTCGGGCACGCCGTCTGGCGTCGGTCCCGTCGTGCGCGGCGACACGATGGAGGCAATGATCGAGGGGCTGGGGTCGCTGACCGTCAAGGTCGTCTGACGCCCCCCCGGCGCATTCGGCCCGGAGCGACTGTCTGCGGGTCGGACGTGTTCTTTTCGGTCCGCCGCGCAGCTGCGCGGACCGAAACCACAGGGCCAATGCCAGAGAATACGCTCTGCGTCCGAGGCAAGGCTGGCAGCAACCCCGACAGGGTGGAACAATGAAGCAGCACGCAACGCCCGACATCATCTTCACCAAGGTCGACGAGGCCCCGCAGCTGGCGTCGGCGTCGCTCTTGCCGATCATCCGCGCCTTTGCAGCGGCCGGCGACGTGTCGGTTGGCACGCGGGACATCTCGCTTGCCGGGCGGATCATCGCGGCTTTCCCCGAGCTCCTGACCGACGCCCAGCGCCAGCCCGACGATCTGGCCGAACTGGGGAGCCTGGTAAAGACGCCCACGGCCAATGTGATCAAGCTGCCGAACATCTCGGCCTCGACGCCGCAGCTGGTCGGGGCGCTGAAAGAGTTGCAGTCGCAAGGCTACGCGCTGCCGGACTATCCCGAGGACCCAGTCACTGCTGAAGAGAAGTCGATCCGCAGCCGCTTCGACGCGATCCGCGGCTCGGCGGTGAATCCGGTGCTGCGCGAAGGCAACTCGGATCGGCGCGCCGCCACGGCGGTCAAGAATTACGCCAAGGCAAACCCGCATTCGATGGGGGCATGGTCGCCTGACAGCAAGACGCGTGTGTCGACCATGACCGGTGGTGATTTCCGGGCAAACGAGACGTCCGCGACCCTGACCGCGTCTCAGGCCGGTGCAGCCCGGATCGAATTCCAAGGGCGCGACGGCACCGTCACGGTGCTCAAGGATGGCCTCAACTATCCGGCAGGCACGGTGGTGGATGCTTCCTTCATGTCAGCCGCTGCCCTCGACGCCTTTCTGGCCGCCGAGATTGAATCGACCAAACGCGACGGTGTGTTGTTCTCGATCCACCTGAAGGCCACGATGATGAAGGTGTCGGATCCGATCATCTTCGGTCACGCCGTCAGGCAGTTCCTGAAGCCTGTGTTCCAAAAGCACGGATCCTCGCTGCAGGCGGCAGGGATAGACGCCAACCTGGGTCTGGGCGCACTGCTGGAGCAGGTCGCCCTGATGCCCGACGGCAAGGCGATCGAGGCCGACGTTCATGCCGTCATTGCCGACCGTGCCCCCCTCTACATGGTGAATTCCGACAAGGGCATCACGAACCTTCATGTGCCGTCCGACGTGATCATCGACGCTTCCATCCCGGCGCTGCTGCGTGCAGGCGGCAAGGGCTGGGGCCCCGATGGCCGCGCCGCGGATACCAATTGCGTGATCCCCGACAGCACCTATGCGCCGGTATATGCAGAGGCAGTGGCCTACTTCAAACAAACGGGCGCCCTTGACCCTTCCACGGCCGGCACGGTGCAGAATGTCGGCCTGATGGCCCAGAAGGCCGAGGAATACGGCTCGCACCCGACCACGTTCGAGATTGCCGAGGCCGGCACGATACGTCTGGTGCTGAAAAGTGGTGAGGTGCTTCATGCACATGAGGTGGAGCCTGGCGACATCTGGCGCGTCGCTTCCACCCGTCAGGCCGCCATCGAGGACTGGGTGCGCCTGGCAATCGCCCGCCAGAAGGCCGAAGGCTGTCAGGCTGTGTTCTGGCTGGATCGAACCCGCCCGCATGACGCCGAACTGATCCGCTATGTCACGCCGATGCTGGCCGCGGCGGGCGTGACGGACCGGTTCCAGATCCTTGCCCCGCGCGAGGCGACGCGTCTGGCCCTGGAAACCATCCGCAAGGGCGAAAACTCCATCGCGATTTCCGGCAACGTACTGCGCGACTATCTGACCGACCTGTTTCCCATCCTGGAACTGGGCACCTCGGCCAAGATGCTGTCGATCGTCAAGCTGATGAACGGTGGCGGACTGTTCGAAACCGGTGCCGGCGGATCGGCGCCCAAGCATGTCCAGCAACTAGTCAAGGAAAACCATCTGCGTTGGGACTCGCTGGGGGAATTCTGCGCCCTCGGCGAAAGCCTGAGGTTTCTGGCCGAAACCTCTGGCAACACCCGCGCCCGCGTTCTGGGCAATGCCGTCGATGCGGCCACACAAGGGGTGCTGGACCACAACAAGTCGCCCGCGGGGCGGGTCGGTCAGACCGACAATCGCGACAGCCACTTCTACTTTGCGCTCTACTGGGCGCAAGCTCTGGCCGCGCAGACCGAGGACGCGGGACTTGCCGCGCATTTCGGCCCCATCGCCCGTGATCTGGAAAAGAACGAGGCGACGATCCTGGCCGAACTGGCGGCGGGTCAGGGCAAGCCCGCCGATCTGGGCGGCTACTACCACACCGACCCGCAGAAGACCGAGGCCGTGATGCGGCCCTCGGCGACGTTCAACCAGATCATCGGCTGAACCAAGCGGTACGGGCTTGCCTGGGCACAGGCCTGTGTCCTGACGGGCGATCTGGACAAAGGGAGGGGGGATCATGAACTGGGCACGCATCGAGACCTCTGACGGGCGCATCCTGTCCGGAATGGTCGATGGCGACGTTCTGCTGCCCCGCCCGGGGCTGGACTCGGAAGCGACGTCCGGTCCGCCCGAGCCGCTGACGGGCAGCCGGAGGCTTGCGCCCTGCGTCCCGGGCAAGTTCATCGGGCTGTGGAACAACTTCCACGCTGCCGCCGCCCGCAGCGGTTGGACCCCGCCGCAGCATCCGCTGTATTTCCTCAAGCCCGTGACGTCGCTGTCAGGTGACGGGGCTACCGTCCGGATTCCGCCTGATGTCGGGCGCGTTGTTTTCGAAGGCGAGTTGGGGATCGTCTTGGCCCGTTCCTGCAGGAACGCTGGGCTGGATGAGGCGGAAGCGGCGATCCTGGGCTACACCTGCATCAACGATCTGACCGCCATCGACCTTCTGACCGCCGACCCCGCCTTCCCCCAGTGGACGCGCGCCAAGGGGTTTGACGGCTTTGGCGCGATCGGCCCGGTGATTGCGACCGGGCTGGACTGGCGGTCGCTTGTTGTCCGGGTGCTGGTCAATGACCGCGAGCGGCAATCCTATCCAGTCGCCGACATAATCCTTTCGCCGGCCGAAATCGTCAGCCGTCTGTCGCATGACATGACGCTGATGCCCGGTGACGTCATCGCCTGCGGCACCTCCCTCGGGGTGCGCCCGGTCAAGGCCGGCGATCATGTCGCGGTGGTGATCGACGGTATCGGCACCGTGGCCGTGACGATGGGGGATTGCCATGCGGTTTAGCACCAAGCAGGCCTGCAGTCGTGCCGACTCGTCGCCGTCGGCTGCGCGGAGGGGGCAGGCGTGACTTCTGCAGTGCCAGTCCCGCTGACTGTGGCCGCCTGGGACCATGACCGGGTGTTGCCAGTGCTTGACGGCCGCGTGCCCGTGCCGGGCGCATTGATCGCGCCGCACATACTGCCCACCACGCAGCTTTTCCCCATCGCCGCGCAGGAAGCGCGTTTCGACGTGACCGAGCTGTCGCTGTCGACCCACATCCTGCAGGTCGCGCGCGGCGAGGCGTCCTACACCGCGATCCCCGCGTTTGTCAGCCGCGCCTTCCGGCACAACGGGTTCTTCCGCCGCGCAGGCAGCACGATTGCAACGCCGGCCGATCTGGCAGGCCGCAGTGTCGGTGTGCCGGAATATCAGATGACCGCAGCACTTTGGATGCGCGGCATCATGGTCGACGACTTCGGTGTTCCGGCCACCGCCGTGCACTGGCGTACCGGGGCCCTCGACCAGGGGGTGCGCCACGAACGGCTGGCCCTTCAGCCCCCGGCCGATCTGCGGATCACGCCGGTCCGCGATGGCGAGACCTTGCAAGAGCTGCTGCTCTCGGGCGAGATTGAGGCGCTTCTGGCTCCGAACCCGCCGCGGGCGTTCCTGGATGGCGATCCCCGGATCGAGCGGATTTTCCCTGATTTCGAGACGGCAGAGCGCGACTATCACCGCCGCACCGGGTTCTTTCCGATCATGCACGTGATCGCTGTGCGCCGCAGCCTTTGCGACAGCCACCCTTCGCTTCCAGCAGCCTTGTTCAAGGCCTTCAGCGACAGTCGCGATCTTGCGATGCAGCGGCTGCGCGATGTCTGGCTGGGGTCGGCAAACCGGCTCAGCTTGCCCTGGCTGAATGCGGTCATGGAACGCACACGCGCCACGATGGGTCCCGACTATTGGCCCTACGGCTTTGCCGGTGCCCGCGCCGAGATCGCAACGATGTGCCGCTATTCGGTTGAACAGCACCTCGCGCCACGTCTGGTGGCCCCTGAAGAGCTGTTTCATCCCGCACTGCTCGAAACCTGAACAAGACCAAGAAACCAGAACGACCATCAACCCGGAGGAGACCGAAAGATGATGATGAAGACTGGAATTGGCGCCGCACTGGCGCTGGCACTGGCCGCCACCACCGCCTTTGCCCAAGAGATGCGTGCCCCGGAAGGACCGATCGAGTTCACGGTGGGCTCGTCCGCCGGTGGGACGCCGGACGTGATCATGCGCACCTTCGCGCAAATCATGAACGGACAGGGCCTCGTCGAGAACCCGATCGTGGTGCAGAACCGGTCCGGCGCCGGACACTCGAACGCGTTCAACCACGTCCTTGGCCTGCCGGGCGACGAGAACACGCTGCTGGTCCTGGCCTCGCCGGTGTTCACCACGCCGATCGTGCAGGGCACCCCCTCGGTCATCGACCAGATCACGCCCATCGCCCTTGTGGTGCAATCGGAACTGCTGCTGCTCACCACGCCGGACAGCGCATTCAACACCCTTGCCGATGTCGTGGCAGCAGCGACCGCAGGACCGGGCACTGTCCGCGTGGCAGGCGGGGCGTCGGGCGGCAATGACCACATCCTGACGGGTCTGGTCGAGTCGGCCACCGGCACAACGTTGACCTACATTCCGCATGAAAGCGGTGGGGACGCGCGGGCAACCTTTCTTGGCGGCAATGTGGAATTGCACTTCGCCACGCTCGCTGAAGGGATCGAGATGATCACTGCCGGCACGGCCAAGCCGCTGGCGCTCTTTTCGGAGGAACGCCGCAGCGAAGAGGCTTTGGCCGGCGTCGCCACCGCCAAGGAGCAGGGCGTCGACATCGTCTACACCCAGTTCTGGGGCGTCGGTGGAACGGCCGGCCTTGATCCGGCAGTCGCTGCGTGGTGGGCCGACAAGTTCACCGCTGCGGCGCAGACCGAGGTGTTCCAGACCTGGCTGTCCGAGAACCTCTATCGCAGTGACATGGTCGTCCTGGCGGAGGCGGGCGCCTACTTTGCAGCCGAGCAGGACACGTTCCGCACCGTGCTGACCAACATCGGCCTCGCAAAGTGATCGCAGCCACGATCTGACGCCGAAGCGGCAGGGGGGAATCCATGCGTATTCTGGAGACGGTTCCGGCGGCCTTTGTTCTCCTGGCTTCAGCCGGGGTGTTCCTTGGCACGACCGGGCTGAATTACTGGGACGGGGTCACACCCGGCGCAAGGTTCTTTCCTGCCGCACTTTCTGTGGCCGGGTTCGGTATCGGCCTCGGCCTGATTTACGCGCAGTGGCGCGGGATCGAACAGGTCGATGTTGATCTGCCCGATCGACCTGCCCTTGTGAGGGTAGCGGCAAGTGTGCTCGCGCTTGTCATGCTTGCCGTGGCGGCACCGCTTGTCGGCCTGGTACCGGCGCTCTTTGTGTTCGTCGCCGGCATGCTGGCGTTCATCCTGCGCCAGAAACCCCTGCTGTCGCTTGTCGTGGCCGGGATTGTCACGGCGTTCGTTCATCTCGTCTTCGTCCGCTGGCTTTCCGTGCCGCTGCCTCAGCCCTTCGGATTTTGACGCAAGGAACCCTTTCCCATGTTTGATCCGCTCCTTCTGGGCTTTGCCACGGCCTTCGAGCCGCAGAACCTGTTGTTCATTCTTTTCGGCGTGCTCATCGGACAGGTTGTTGGCGCATTGCCGGGCCTCGGCCCCTCGGCGGGGATGGCGCTGCTGCTGCCGCTGACTTTCGGGCTGGAGCCGGTGACTGCGATCATGATGCTGTGCGGCATCATGTACGGGGCCCAGTATGGCGGCACGCTGACGTCGGTGCTGATCAATGTCCCGGGCGAGGCGTCGGGAGTGATGACCGCGATCGACGGCAATGCAATGGCCCGACAGGGGCGCGCGGGGGCCGCGCTCTCGATCTCGGCCATCGGGTCGTTTCTGGCGGGCATTGGGGCGGTCTGCGCCGTGGCCGTGCTGACACCGCCCCTGGCCAGCTTTGGGCTCAAGTTCAACGCACCGGAGTACTTTCTGCTGGCGCTCCTCGGCATCCTCGCGATGGGCAGCCTCGGGGGCTCGCCGCTGAAGTCGATGCTGGGGGCAATCATCGGCCTGATGATCGCACTTGTGGGCGTTGACCCGATGACCGGTACCCCCCGGCTTAGCTTCGATCAGCCGGTGCTGTTCCAGGGGATCGATTTCATTCCCGTGGCCATCGGTGTTTTCGGCATTGCCGAAGTACTTGCTTCGCTGGAAAAGATCGACAGTGTCAAACCGGTTCGCACCCGCCTGCGCGACATGTGGCTTACCTCCGAAGACTGGGCAAAATGCCGCTTCTCCATCCTGCGGGGCGGCCTCATCGGCCTCTTTGTCGGCATCATGCCGGGCGCCGGGGCGTCGATTGCCTCGCTGCTGGCCTATCTGACCGAGCGCAACTTCAGCAAGACGCCCGAGCAGTTCGGCAAGGGCGCGATCGATGCGGTCGCGGCCGCCGAATCCGCCAACAATGCCGCCTCGCACGGTGCCACGATCCCGATGCTGTCGCTGGGCATTCCGGGCTCTGCCTCGACGGGCATTCTGCTGGCCGCGCTGATCCTGCATGGCATCCGTCCTGGCCCGATGCTGATGACGCAGGAATCCGAGCTTGTCTGGGGCTTGATCGCCAGCATGTTCATAGGCAACGTCTTCCTCCTGATCCTCAACCTGCCGCTCGCCCCGGTCTTTGCCGCCTTGCTGCGGGTTCCCTATGTCCTTCTCGCCCCCTGCATTCTCGCGATCTCGCTGGTGGGGGCCTATGCGGCGACCCTCGACATTGCCACGGTCTGGATGGCCTTGTTCTTTGGCGTGCTCGGCTGGCTCATGATGAAGTTCGACATCCCGCGCGCCCCGCTGGTGCTGGCGCTGGTTCTGGCGTCCCTGATGGAAATGTCGCTACGCCAGGCGCTGCTTCTGTCGCTCGGAAGCCCGATGATTTTTCTCGAGCGTCCCATTTCAGCGGTATTGCTGGCTGGCGTCCTGTTTGCGCTGGTCTACCCGTTCGTCACCGCCGTCCGCAGGAAGCGAGCGCGCGCGACATAGCTCGCAGAAAGACCGCATCATTCGGTGTCCAGAGCGACCTGAGCGCCGTCTTCGGTAGTGTCAGACATATGCGAACTCGTGTCAGTTAGGGAAACCGCACGCGGGAACTTGGCAGACAGAGACGACCAGTGCTCGCCGGACCCTT
>JANPJD010000015.1:0-22508 GCA_031425325.1 Rhodobacterales bacterium
CGGCTCGACGGGCATCAATATTGCTGGTGCGATCCGCATGGCGCGTGACATGGGGCCGGGGCAGACCATCGTCACGATCCTGTGCGACTACGGCAGCCGGTATCAGTCCAAGCTCTACAACCCGGCCTTCCTGAAGGAAAAGGGTCTGCCGGTGCCCGATTGGCTCGACAGCCAGCCGCATCCGCTTCCGGCGGTGTTCGAGGACTCATGATCTCGCTGCGGACGTTCGGGGGCCTGCTGGCGGCGTGCCTGCTGGCAGTCCTTGCAGGACCGCCGCCGGCACTTGCCCAGGTCACCGAAGCCCCCCCGGCGGTGGAGGCTCCTCCTGCGGCGGAGGCACCCGCGGAAGCGGCGGCGGATGCGCCCGCGGCGGCCGCCCGGGCCGAAGCCTCCGACGCGGTGACGCTCGAAACCCATACGACCGCGCCGGACTACGCTGCCTGGGAGCGGACCGCCATGCGGGCCGAGGCGCTGACGGAAGACCCCGCCGCGACCGACGAGGCGCTCGACCGGATGCGCGGCTTCCTCGTCGGATGGCGCACGACTTTCCAGGAAGCGCAGAGCGTCAACCAGGCGCGCATCGCGACGCTGCGCGCCCAAATCGACGCCCTCGGCGCCCCGCCTGCCGAAGGCGCTGTCGAGGCCCCCGAGATCGCCGGGCGGCGCACGGCCCTGGGCGACCAGTTGGCCCGCCTCGAAGCCCCGCGCATCGCCGCCGACGAAGCATGGCGGCGGGCCGAGGGGCTGATCAGCGAGGTCGACCGCATCCAGCGCGAGCGACAGGCCGACGCGCTGCTGCGGCTGTCGCCCTCGCCCCTCAATCCTGCCCACTGGCCCGCCGCCCTTCTGGTCTTGCGGGATGCGGGCACGATCCTGTGGCGCGAGACGGAAATCGAATGGCAGTTGCCGTCGTCCCAGATCACCCTCCGCGGCAACCTGCCCTTGATCATCGGGCTCGTAGTGCTGGCCCTTGCTCTCGTGTTGCGCGGCCCGGCCACCACGCGGCTGCTCGAACGCTGGGTCGATCGGGGCGCCTCGGACCGCTGGCGGCGCATCTGGGCCTTGCCGCTCTCGCTGGGGCAGATCGTGCTGCCCGTTCTGGGGCTGGTTGCACTGGCACAGGCGGCCGAGTTGTCGTCGCTTTTCGGGCTGAACGGCCGGCGCATCCTGGGCCTCGTTCCAGCCCTCGGGTTGATTATCGCGACGGCGCTCTGGATCGCGCGGCAGGTCTTTCCCGTCGGCGAGGCCCCCGACGCGCCGCTGACCCTTTCGCCCGACCAACGGGCCGAGGGGCGCACCCTTGTCAACATCTTCGGGCTCGTCGTCGTGCTCGACGTGCTTACGACCGAGGCGATGACGACAGCGCAGGGCAGCGAGGCTGCCGCGTCGGCCCTGCAGTTCCCGGGTCTTGTCATCGCGTCCTACATCCTCTTTCGCATCGGCGTCCTGCTGCGCGCCCACACGGTTGCCGAGGCCACGGCGGGCGAGGCCGCTAAGTTCCGCAACCGGCTGATCGGCCTCGTGGGGCGCGCGTCGCGGCTGATCGCCTTGGTCGGCCCTGTGCTGGGCGCGATCGGCTATACGGCGGCGGCTGATGCGCTCGTCTATCCGATGGCGATCTCGCTGGGGCTTCTGGGGGTGCTGTTCATCCTTCAGCGGCTTGTCGATCACCTTTGGGCGCTGGCCTCGCGGACCGAGGATGACAGCGAAGGCGCGCTGGTACCGACGCTGATCGGCTTTGCCTTCGCCCTGGCCTCCGTGCCGATCTTCGCGCTGATCTGGGGTGCGCGCGCTGCCGATATCGCCGAGCTGTGGGGCCGCTTTCTGCAAGGCTTGGTAATCGGCGAGACACGGATCGCGCCGACCAACTTCCTGATCTTCGTCGCCGTGTTCGCCATTGGCTACGCGGTCATGCGTCTTGTGCAGGGCGCGCTCCGGACCTCGATCCTGCCCAAGACGAAGCTCGATCCGGGTGGGCGAACCTCGGTCTTGTCCGGCGTCGGCTATGTCGGCGTATTCCTCGCGGCCCTTATCGCGATCAATGCAGCGGGCATTGACCTGTCGGGCTTTGCCGTCGTCGCGGGGGCGCTGTCGGTCGGCATCGGATTCGGCCTTCAGAACATCGTGTCGAACTTCGTGTCAGGCATCATCCTCTTGGTCGAACGTCCGGTGTCCGAGGGCGACTGGATCGAGGTCGGCACTACGCAGGGCATCGTCAAGGCGATCTCGGTGCGCTCGACCCGCATCCAGACCTTCGACCGCAGCGATGTCATCGTGCCCAACACCGACCTGATCGCGGGCCGCGTCACGAACTGGACGCGCTACAACCTGACGGGGCGGCTGATCGTGCCGATCGCGGTGGCCTACGGAACGGACCCCCGCCTTGTGGACAAGGTGCTTTTCGAGATCGCCGAGGCGCAGCCCCTCGCGGTTCTGAACCCCAAGCCGCAGGTGCTGTTCATGGGCTTCAACGCCGATGCGATGCTGTTCGAGTTGCGGCTCATCCTGCGCGACGTGAACTTCCAGCTTCAGGTGCGGTCCGAGATCAATCATGCCATCATCCGCCGCTTCGGTGAGGCGGGAATCCTGCTGGCGCTCAGCATGGGGGCCCAGGCACAGGCGGGCCCCCTTGCAGCGCCCGAAGACTGACTTCGTTGACCACGGCCCCGTCAACCCATCGAGGTGCGCTTATGAGTGATCCGCTGTTTCGAACGGACCCCTACCTTCAATCGGCCGAAGGCCGCGTGACAAGCCACACGTCCGAAGGCGCGGTCGTGCTGGACCGCAGCCTCTTCTATCCGACCGGCGGCGGGCAACCGGGCGACAGCGGCCGCCTTGTCTGGCCGGGCGGCACGCTTGCCATCGCGACCGCCGTAAAGGCCGAGGGCGGTGTGGCCCTCGTTCCGGCCGAACTTGTGGCCCTGCCGCCCGTCGGCACGGCGGTCATGCAGCACCTGGACTGGGACCGCAGGCATCGGCACATGCGGGTCCACAGCGCGCTGCATCTGCTGTCGGTGGTGGTCCCTCTGCCCGTGACGGGCGGCCAGATCGCGGCGGACAAGGGCCGCCTTGACTTCGACATGCCCGAGCCGCCCGAGGATGTGGCCGCCCTCGAAGCCGCGCTGAACGCACTGATCGACCGCGACCTGCCGATCACCGAAAGCTGGATCACCGATGCCGAGATGACGGCCAATCCCGGCCTCGTGAAAACCCTGCGCGTCGCCCCGCCGACCGGACAGGGCCGGGTGCGGCTGATCCGCATCGGCGAGGGGGCGGAGCAGATCGACCTTCAGCCCTGCGGCGGGACCCATGTCGCGCGCACCGCCGAGATCGGCCGGGTCACCCTTGGCCGGATCGAGAAAAAGGGCCGCGAGAACCGGCGCGTGACCGTGCTGCTTGAAGGGTAGGGCGAGGCAACCCTACCTCGCAGAGCAGGCATGGGCTGGCGCTTGCGTAGGCCCGGAGGGACTCGAACCCCCAACCAAGGCGTTATGAGCGCCCTGCTCTAACCGTTGAGCTACAGGCCCGACGCGTCTCTTGCCTAGGCATTCCGGGCCTGCGGGTCAAGCCGCGCAGGGGGCGCGTTGCGCGCACGGGGCGGATCGTCTATGCGGTCGCGGACGGATCGGGGAACCATGCGATGACCACGGGCGAGAACGGGCTGACCTATGCGGCGGCGGGCGTCGACATCGACGCGGGCAATGCGCTGGTCGAGCGGATCAAGCCCGCCGCCGCCCGCACCGCCCGCCCCGGCACTATGGCGGGCTTGGGCGGGTTCGGCGCGCTTTTCGACCTCCGGGCCGCAGGCTACAGCGACCCGATCCTCGTCGCCGCGACCGACGGCGTCGGGACCAAGCTGCGGATTGCGATCGACACCGGCCTTGTCGACACGATCGGCATCGACCTTGTCGCGATGTGCGTCAACGACTTGGTGTGCCAGGGGGCCGAGCCCTTGTTCTTCCTCGACTATTTTGCGACCGGCAAGCTCGATGTCGATCAGGCCGCACGCATCGTGACGGGCATCGCGGCGGGCTGTGCTGCCAGCGGCTGCGCGCTTGTCGGGGGCGAGACGGCCGAGATGCCGGGCATGTATCACGGCGGCGACTTCGACCTTGCGGGTTTCGCCGTCGGCGCAATGGAGCGGGGCACCGACTTGCCGCGCGGTGTGGCCGTGGGCGACGTACTGTTGGGCTTCGGGTCGAACGGCGTGCATTCCAACGGCTACTCGCTGGTCCGCAAGGTGGTCGCGCACTCGGGCCTTGGCTGGGACGCGCCAGCGCCCTTCGGCGCCGGGTCGCTCGGTCAGGCGCTGCTGGTGCCGACGCGGCTTTATGTGGGCGCAGCGCTCGCTGCGATCCGCGCGGGCGGCGTTCATGCGCTGGCGCATATCACCGGCGGCGGTCTGACCGAGAACCTGCCGCGCGTCCTGCCCGAGGGGCTAGGCGCGACCATCGACCTTGACGCCTGGACGCTGCCGCCTGTGTTCGACTGGCTCGCGCGCACCGCCGGCATGGCCGAGGGCGAGATGCTCAAGACGTTCAACTGCGGCATCGGCATGGTCGCCGTCGTGGCGCCCGACCGGGCCGAGGCGCTGGCTGCGGTGCTGGCAAGTGAGGGCGAGCGGGTGACGGTGCTCGGCGAGGTCGAGGCGGGGCAGGGTGTGCGCTACCGGGGTCGCCTGCTCTGATGCGGGTTGCCATCCTGATCTCGGGCGGCGGCTCGAACATGATGGCGCTCTTGCACGACATGGGATCGGGCAACCATCCGGCGCAGGCAGTGCTTGTCGCCTCGAACGATCCGGGGGCCGGGGGCCTTGCGAAGGCTGCCGCACTTTGCGTGCCGACGGCGGCGGTCGATCACCGGGCCTTTGCGGACCGCGCAGGCTTCGAGGCGGCACTCCTGCCGCATCTCGAGGCTGCGAAACCCGACCTCATCTGCCTCGCGGGCTTCATGCGGGTGCTGACGCCCGGCTTCGTCGCGCGCTTTCCGGGCCGGATTCTGAACATCCACCCCTCGCTTCTGCCCAAGTATCCGGGGCTGCACACCCACGCGCTCGCGATTGCGGCGGGTGATGCCGAGGGAGGCTGCACCGTGCACGAAGTGACAGCCGACCTAGACGCTGGCCCGATCCTTGGGCAGGCGCGGGTTCCGATCCTGCGGGGCGATACGGCGGACAGCCTCGCGGCCCGCGTGCTTGTGCAAGAGCATCGCCTCTATCCTGCGGTGCTGCGCCGCGTGGCTGCGGGGGATCGCAGCCCTCTGACGCTGGTGGATGCGCACTAGCGCGGCACACGCGTCAGCGCGGCGAGCGCGGCAATGGCCACAGCGAGCGCCCCTGCAAAGGCCGTGACCGCCCCCGCCGAGGCCAGCACGAGCGCCAGTCCAAGCGGTGCCAGCGCGCTTGTCGCAAGGCGCAGTCCGGCAAGACGTCCCAGCCGTGCGCCGAACCCTTCGGCCCCGAACAGCGCCAGCGGCACCGTGCCGCGCACGATGCTGGTCAGGCCCGAGGCGAGTCCGAAGAGCGTGGCAAAGAGGCTCGCAGCCAGAAGGCCGGGCGGCAGCACCAGCAGGATCGCAAGCGCCACGACCAGAAGCCCCGAGGCCAGCATCGCCATTGACAGCGGGTGTCGGCGGACCCCGAAGGTCAGATCGACGATGCGGATCGCGACCTGTGCCGGTCCAAGGAACAGCCCCGCCGTGACCGCGGCCGCATCCGTCAGCCCCAGCGCCCCAAGGGCAGGCACCCACTGCGCCGTCAGCGCCGAGAAGACCGCACCCCCCAGCGCGAACCCGATCGCGAGCCAGATCATCGCAGTGCCATGCCGCTCGGCCGCGAGCGGGGCGAAGGCGGGCGGGGGGACGGCCTGCCCGGTCGGCTCGATACGGCGGGAACGCGGCAGCCCCAGATGCAGCGGCAGGCAGACGACAAGGTGGAGGGCCGCGAACACGAGGTAGGTTTGCGACCAGCCGAGTTCATCGGCGAGCACCAGCGTCGCGGGCCAGAACACGGTCGACGCAAATCCCCCGATCAGCGTCATCAGCGTGATCCCGCGCCGGGCGCGGACCGCGCCTTCGGTCTGCGCCAGCGCTGCAAATGCGGCGTCGTACAGGACAAATGCCGAGATGACCTCGACGACGATCAGCGCCGCGACCAGCGAGACGGGGCCTTGCGCCACCGACAGAAGGGCAAGCGCCAGCGCGGCACCGGCCGATCCCGCCGCCATCACCCTGCGCGCGCCGTGCCTGTCGATCGCCCGGCCAGCGAGAGGGGCCGCCGCCGCACCTGCCAGAAGCGCAAGCGAAAAGGCCCCGAAGGCGAAGGGCAAGCCGATCCCGAGGTCGGCGGCCAGGCGCGGGGCGAGCACCCCGAAGGCGTAGTAGAGCGTGCCGTATCCCACGACCTGCGTCAGCCCGAGCGCGACGATGGGTGGGATCAGGCGCCGCGCGGGGCGGCCGGTCGGCGGCACGATAGGGGTCTTTCGGTCAAGGCCGGGAATGCTTGCCTGTATATCACGACAGTTCGGTGACGGCAGGCAAGCCCCGCCTTTGGTCTTTCCTTCACGCGAGGTGCCGCTTACTGCTTTGCGGACCTGCGGGATGCCCCCGCGCCACTTGCCTCGGGACCGCCATGAAGACGATCACGACCACAGACGACCTTGCCGCCTTTTGCGAAGCTGCCAAGCGCGAGCCCTATGTCACGATCGACACCGAGTTCCTGCGTGAACGCACATACTGGTCGAAGCTGTGTCTGATCCAGATGGCCCTGCCGGGCGCGTCCGGCGAGGCGGTGCTGGTCGATCCGATCGAAGGGTCGGAGATGTCGATGGAGCCACTCTACGACCTCTTCCGGCACGAGGGGACGGTGAAGGTCTTCCACGCCGCCCGCCAGGACCTCGAGATCTTCTTCGTCGAGGGGCGGGTGTTTCCCAAGCCCCTGTTCGACACGCAGGTGGCCGCGATGGTCTGCGGCTTCGGCGAACAGGTGGGCTACGAGACGCTGGTCAAGAAGATCGCGCACGAGCCGCTCGACAAGACCTCGCGCTTCACAGACTGGTCGCGCCGCCCGCTGTCGGACGCGCAGAAGGAATATGCGCTGGCGGACGTGACGCATCTGCGGGTGATCTACGAGTTTCTCGCGGCCCAGATCGCCCGCACTGCACGGCAGCGCTGGGTCGAAGAGGAACTGGCCGTCCTGACCGATCCCGCGACCTACACCGTCCATCCCGACGAGGCGTGGGAGAGGGTCAAGACCCGCACTACCTCGGGCCGCTTCCTGGCCGTGGTGAAGGAACTGGCGCGGTTCCGCGAGGACTATGCCCAAAGCCGCAATATCCCGCGCAGCCGGGTCTACAAGGACGATGCGCTGCTTGAGCTGGCTTCCACCCGCCCGGCGGATCTCGAGGACCTGAACCGCTCGCGTCTGCTGTTGCGCGAGGCGCGGCGGGGCGACATCGCGGACGGCATCCTCGCTGCGGTGAAGGCGGGCCTCGAGATGCCTGCCGAGCAGATGCCGAAGCCCGATCTCAGCCGCGACCAGCTTCAGGTCAACCCGGCGCTGGCGGACCTGCTGCGGGTGCTGCTCAAGGCCAAGTCCGAAGAGCTTGGCGTTGCGTCCAAGCTGATCGCTTCGGCTGCCGACCTCGACGCCATTGCGGCGGGCGAGCGCGATCTTGATGCGCTCAGGGGCTGGCGGCGCGAGGCTTTCGGCGAGGATGCGCTGCGTCTCTGCCGGGGCGAGATCGCCCTGTCGGCGAAGGGCTCGTCGGTGCGGGTCGTGACGCTTTAGCGCCGCGTCGCGCGGGCGTTGGACGCACCCTGCACGGTGATTTCGCGCACGCCCTCAAGCTCGATGTCCGACAGCGACGTGCCGACCACGATCTCGCGCGATTGCTGGGTCGAGACGCGCGCAGGCTCGGGCGGGGCGATTGCCACGAAGCGGAAAGTGATGCGCGACGGGTCGTCGCCCTCGACCCGGATCAGATCGCCCGCCCAGTATCCTTGCGTGGGCGGCAGGCCGGTCGCCCGCACGATGGCACCGCCCGGAAAGGGATCAACCGACAGGCTTAGCACCTGAGCGACAAGGGGGCGCGGATCGGCGGCCGTGCCCACGTCCTGCGCGGCAAGTTCGTTCGCCTCGACCTCCTGCGAGCCGCCGAACCAGCTGAACGGGTTGTACCAGGTCGACTCGGACTGGTCACAGGCCCCCAGCAGGATCAGCACCGAAAGGGCGGCGAGCAGGCGTGGCGTCATGATGGTGTCCCTTGCGTTGCGCCCCTTCGGTAGCCGATGCCGGGTCGTTTGGAAAGCCTGCGGCATCAGCCGGGCTGGACCTTGGGCCACCGCTGTCCTACCTCGTGGCCAAACCCGGAGACCCTGATGGCAACCCCCGCTTTCGAAGAAATCGCCGAGACCTTCGCCTTCCTCGATGACTGGGAAGACCGCTACCGCCATGTGATCGAGCTTGGCCGGGCCATGCCGCCGCTCGATCCGGCGCTGCGCGTGCCCGCGACAAAGGTCGACGGCTGTGCGAGCCAGGTCTGGATCGTGCCGCGGGTCGAAGATGGGCGGTTCGACTTCACCGGCGAAAGCGACGCGATGATCGTGCGTGGCCTGATCGCCGTGCTCCATGCGCTTTACGGCGGACTGCCGGTGGCCGAGGTGGGCCGTGTCGATGCGGTGGCGGAACTCGGACGGATCGGGTTGAACGAGCACCTGTCGTCGCAACGCTCGAACGGCGTGCGGGCGATGGTCGAGCGGATCAGGTCCGTCGCGGCAAGGCAGGGCGATCCTTCTTCAGACCATTCCGGCCGCGCCTGATCGGTCGCACCGCGACTCGTCAGGCGTGCGCGAGCGCCGGTTCGAGGTCACCGTAGCCTGTAAAGCGCCGTTCATAGGTCAGACCGAGGCGGCGGGCGCAGTCGGCGGCGCTTGCGTCAAGCGCGGGATCGTCGGTCTGCGCCAGATAGACGAGTGCTGTGTAGTTGCCGAAATACATGTCCCTCAACTCGGGGTGCCGGTCGAGGCCCATGGGCCGCCAGACGAAGGCATCGAACTGCCGCACCAGAAAGTCCGTCAGATAGAATGCGGTGAACTCGGTCTCGCTGGCCGCGACAAAGGCCTCGGTGCCCGCAAAGAAGGCGTAGCAATGCGGGCCCGCGACCATCTCGACCCCAAGCGCGGCGCAGCGGGCCTGCAACAGCCCCCCGGTGCCGCAATCGGCATAGACGACGAAGATGCGCTCGTAGGCGGCCCGATGGGCCAGAACGACGGCTTCCACAGCATCGGGGATGCGATCCGGCCAAAGGTGGAGATTTGCCGGAAGGCATTGCAGGTCAAGGTGATCCCAGCCGTTCCTCGCCTTGAGTGCGAGGATCTCTCGGGCCAGCGCGCCGCAGGCGATCAGAAGCACCCGGCCTGCGCCCGATGCCTCGAGGCCCCGCTCGGTCAGTGCCAGATCGTCGGGCAGGCTGGTCACTTCCGCAACCCGCGCCAGCCGAGGATCAGGCTGCCGAGCAGCGCGGCCGTCCCCAGTGCAACGAGCGGAAGGCCCGCCACCTGCCACAGCGCGAGGGTGACGCCAGCGGCGGCGATGACCGAGAGGATCAGGATGGCGAAGGTCAGCGGCGGCATGACGGAACTCCTTGTCACCGGAGATGGGCGTCGGGACGGGAAGCGGCAAGTGGCCCCGGATCAAGTCCGGGGCTGCGGCGCGCAAGGCCGATCTAGGCGCCGGGTCAAGTCCGGGGTGGCGCGCAACGCAACAACGGCAGTCGGCGTCAGGCAGATGAGCCTGCCTTAAGCGCTCAGCTGGTTGTGCTTGCGCGCGACGTACATCTTCGCGGTCTCGACGGCCACGGCGGCGTCGCGGCAATAGGCGTCGGCCCCGATGGCACGGCCGAACTCCTCGTTCAGGGGCGCGCCGCCCACGAGCACGATATAGTCCTCGCGCATGCCCTTTTCCTTCAGCGTGTCGATCACGACCTTCATGTAGGGCATGGTCGTCGTCAGCAGCGCCGACATGCCCAGAATGTCGGGCTGCTCACGCTCCAGCGCCTCGATGTATTTCTCGACCGAGTTGTTGATCCCGAGGTCCAGCACCTCGAAGCCGGCCCCCTCCATCATCATCGCGACAAGGTTCTTGCCGATGTCGTGGATGTCGCCTTTGACGGTGCCGATCACCATCTTGCCCATGCGCGGCGCGCCGGTTTCCACCAGCAGAGGCTTAAGGATGAACATCCCCGCCTTCATCGCATTCGCAGCCAGCAGCACCTCGGGCACGAAGAGAATGCCGTCGCGGAAGTCCGCGCCCACGATGGTCATGCCGGCAACGAGCGCTTTCGTCAGCACGTCGTAGGGCGTCCAACCGCGCGCGATCAGGATGTTGACCGCATCCTCGATCTCTTCCTTCAGACCGTCATAGAGGTCGTCGTGCATCTGAAGCACGAGTTCGTCATCGGACAGGTCCGCCAGGATGATCTCGTCGTCGGCCATGGTCCGCTCCCCGCGTGGTGTCAGTCTTGCTTGGCTGCAAACCGTTAGCATGACTCATCGGATTGCGACATGGGGGCCGCGAAAGCCGACAAGCGGTGTCGCACGCAGGATACGCTGGCGGCAGTTGCCCATTTGTTCTAATGTCCGTGAATGACCAGCGGCAACGGCATCCTTCCCGGCCAGCGGGCCCGCGCGCGCGGCGCGGACAGCAACGTCGCGGGCCGGTTCGAGGCCACGACGCGCGAGGCGCTGGATGACGGCTGGGGTGGCCCCGAGGAAGAGCGCCTCGTCCGCACCGAGGTCCGAGAGGAGCGGGCGCGTTCGGCGCTGAGCTACAACACCTCGCCCGACCTGGGCTTCGACCGGTCGGTGAACCCGTATCGCGGCTGCGAGCATGGCTGCGTCTACTGCTATGCGCGGCCGAGCCATGCCTACCTGAACCTCTCGCCCGGTCTCGACTTCGAGACGAAGCTGATCGCCCGGCCCGGCATCGGGGCGGTGCTGGCCAAGGAATTGCGGGCGAAGGCCTATGTCCCGAAGGTGATCGTGCTCGGCTCGAACACCGACCCCTATCAGCCCATCGAGGCGACGGTCCGCGTCACCCGCGAGGTGATCGAGGTGTTGCGCGACTTCCGTCACCCCTTGGGCATCACCACGCGCGGCAGTCTGGTCGAGCGTGACCTTGACCTGCTGGCCCCGATGGCTGCCGACGGCCTCGCGAGGGTCGGCATCTCGCTGACCACGCTCGATGCGGACCTCGCCCGGAAGATGGAGCCGCGCGCCCCCACGCCCGCCCGCCGCCTGACGATGATCCGGCGGCTATCGGAGGCGGGCGTGCCGGTGCGCGTCATGGTCTCGCCGGTCATCCCCGCGCTGACCGACCACGAGACGGAAAGCATCCTCGAGGCGGCGCGCGAGGCAGGCGCCGTCGCCGCGAGTTCGATCATGCTGCGCCTGCCGCTCGAGGTGGCAGGGCTTTTCCGCGACTGGGTCGAGGCGACCTTCCCCGACCGCGCCGCGCGCGTGATGGGCCGGGTGCGCGAATTGCATGGGGGAAAGGACTACGATCCCGCCTTCGGGACGCGCTTTCGCGGGCAGGGGGTCTGGGCCGACCTCATGCGGCAGCGGTTCGACAAGGCCTGCGCGCGGCTTGGACTGGAGCAAAGGATGCCTCCAATGCGGACGGACCTCTTCCGGGTGCCGCCGAGGCCGGGGGATCAGGGGGAGTTGTTTTGATCTTTGGCGGGTCCGGGCGACGGCATGAGGCTTGATTGAGCACTGCCTTTTGCAAGTCTTGCCCGATCAATGAGCGCCCGTAGGTCGGGCACCTGTCTTCCAGTGAGACCGCGTTCTCACCCCCGCCGCCCGCGCCGCTCGCGCTTCGGTCCGGCGTCGTCGCCCGTGCCGTCGCCCGCCGACGAGAACCCGCCCAGTGCCGCGGTGATCGCCTCAAGCGTCGGGCGCGGGCCGGGTTCGCGCGTCTCGAGCGCTTCCTTCATCGCGCGCAGATGCTCGGGCATCGTGCCGCAGCAGCCGCCGATGATCCGGACGCCCGCGTCGCGCGCGAGCACCGCGTATTCGGCCATCAGCGCGGGTGTTCCGTCATAGTGTATGTGCCCGTCGTGATACTTCGGGATGCCCGCATTGCCCTTCGCGATCAGCGGGCGCACCGGCCCCTGCGCGGCAAAGCCCAGCACGGTCCGCAGAAGGTCGGACGCCCCTACGCCGCAGTTTGCCCCGAAGGCGAGCGGCGGATTGGGCAGCGCCTCGACCATGTCGGCCATTGCGGCCGAGGTGACGCCCATCATCGTGCGCCCCGCGGTGTCGAAGCTCATCGTGCCGCACCAGGGCATGCCCGCCAGGGCCGCGGCCTCGGCCGCCGCACGGTATTCCTCGGGTGCGCTCATCGTCTCGACCCAGAGCACGTCGGCACCGCCTTCCTTCAGCCCCTCGGCCTGTTCGTGGAACATCTCGACGGCGACGGCGTGGGTCATCGTGCCCATCGGCTCAAAGATGTCGCCCGTGGGTCCGACCGAGCCTGCGACCACCACGGTCCGCCCGGCGCGGTCGGCGACCTCGCGCCCGATTTCGGCGGCGGCGCGATTCAACTCGCGTACCCGCCCTTGCGCGTCATGCAGTTTGAGGCGGCTCGCATTGCCGCCGAACGAGTTGGTGAGGAAGATGTCCGATCCCGCGTCGACCGCGCCAGCATAGAGCGCCCGGATGCGCTCGGGGTGTTCCACATTCCACATCTCGGGCGCGTCGCCCGACGACAGCCCCATGTTGAACAGGTTGGTGCCCGTCGCGCCGTCGGCCATGAGCCAGTCGCGGGTGGCAAGAAGGCGAGAGAGCGCGTCGGTCATGCGTGCGGATCCTGTCAGGTGGTCGGCTGGCATCGTCTGTGCCATGCACGGCGCTTCGGCGCAACTCGCCGCCCCAAGGCCTGCGCGCCTTCCCCCTGTTCTGTCCAGAAGTATCCCCGGGGACGCGGGGGCTGGCCCCCGCTCCGCCAGTGCCGCTTGGCCGTTTGTCAGACCTCGTCGACCAGCTGCGCCTTCGCCATGGGCAGAAGCTCGGCCATTTTCGCGCGCACCTCGTCGGCAGTCGCACGGCCGCTGAGGTCGGCCGCGACCTTGCGGACCACGTCCTCGATCCCGGCCTCCTCGAAATCGGCCCGCACGACGCTCATCGCATACTCCGCCGCCTCGTCGCCGGTCTTGCCCAGAAGGCCCGCAGCCCAGAGCCCCACAAGCTTGTTGCGGCGCGCTTCGGCGCGGAACTGCATCTCGGTGTCATGCGCGAACTTGGTCTCGAACGCGCGTTCACGGTCGTTGAAACTCGACATCGGGGCATCCTCTCGTTTATGGGCCGTCGCGTTCCATATGACCGCTGGGGTGGTGCCTCGCAAGGGGGCGGCCCCGGCTGCCGGACCACGCGCCTTGCGACGCAATGCGCCTTGCCGTATAGGCTCGGGCGAGCAGGGCGGCTGGCACGAGGCCGATCCATCACGCATGGATGCGCCCAACAAGCGGAGAGTTCATGGCACGTCGGAAGAAGATCTACGAAGGCAAGGCCAAGATCCTCTACGAAGGCCCCGAGCCCGGCACGCTCGTGCAGTATTTCAAGGATGACGGTGGCACCGTCAGCATTCCGAAGCCCGGTCAGGCGATCGAGGGCAAGGGGGTGCTCAACAACCGCCTGTCCGAGTTCTTCATGACCGGCCTGAACGGGATCGGCGTGCCCACCCATTTCATTCGCCGCCTCAACATGCGCGAGCAGCTGGTGCGGATGGCCGAGATCATTCCGATCGAGGTGGTGGTGCGGAACTATTCGGCCGGTCCCCTAGCGCAGCGCCTTGGCATCCCCGAGGGCACGCCGCTGCCCCGGCCGATCGTCGAGTACTATTACAAGGACGACAAGCTGAACGATCCGATGGTGGCCGAAGAGCATATCGTGGCCTTCGGCTGGGCCAGCCAGCAGGACCTCGACGACATGGTGGCGCTGGCGCTGCGGGTGAACGACTTCCTGTCGGGGGTGATGATGGGCGTGGGCATCCGCCTTGCCGACTTCCGGCTCGAGATCGGGCGCATCTGGGAGGGCGACTTCATGCGCCTGATCGTCGCCGACGAGATCAGCCCCGACAGCTGCCGGCTGTGGGACTTGCGCGCACCCGAACGGGCCGAGGGCCTGCCGCCGACCGATCCCGGCCCGCTGGCGGACGTCTATACCGAGCTTGCGCGCCGTCTGGGCGTATTGCCGACCAACGTGACCCATACACCGAAGCCGACGCTGATCAATTGAAGGCCGCCGCCCATGACCGCATCCCCGAAGGCCCCGTCCCTTAAAGCCCGTGTCCATGTCATGCTGAAGGAGGGCGTGCTAGACCCGCAGGGCGAGGCGGTGCGCCATGCGCTCGGTTCGCTCGGCTTTGCAGGTGTCATGGGCGTGCGGCAGGGCAAGGTGATCGAACTCGACCTGTCCGCCACCGACCGCGCTGCCGCCGAGGCCGAGGTGCGCGCGATGTGCGACCGGCTGCTCGCGAATACGGTGATCGAGCGCTACACGGTCGAGATCGCCTGAGACCCGGGGCGAGGCGGGGGCCAGCCCCCGCACCCCCGGGATATTTGTGGACAGAAAAAGGGGCAGGGGAGTCCTGATGAAAGCCGCCGTCATCACCTTTCCGGGGTCGAACTGCGACCGTGACCTGGCCGTCGCCTTCGAGCGGGCAGGGGCCGAGGTCGTGCGCGTCTGGCACAAGGACACGGTCCTGCCCGAAGGCACCGACGTCGTGGGGGTACCGGGCGGTTTCTCGTTCGGGGATTACCTGCGCTGCGGGGCGATCGCGGCGCGCTCGCCCGTCGGTGCAGCCGTCGCGGCACATGCCGCGCGGGGCGGGTTCGTGCTGGGCGTCTGCAACGGCTTTCAGGTGCTGACCGAGATGGGCCTGCTGCCCGGTGTGCTGATCCGGAACGCGGGCCTGAAGTTCGTGTGTCGCACGGTCGACCTGCGCGTCGCGAGCGCCGAGAGTGCCTTCACGGGCGGCTGGGCGCACGGGGCCTTGCTGCGTTTGCCTGTCGCACATCACGATGGCAACTACACGACCGATGCCGAGACCCTGCGGGCGCTGCTGGCCGAGGACCGGATTGCCTTCACCTATGCCGACAACCCAAACGGCTCGACCGGCGACATCGCGGGGGTTCTGTCGGCGAACCGGCGCGTGCTGGGCATGATGCCCCACCCCGAGCGGGCGGTGGACGCAGCACTGGGCGGCACGGACGGTTCGGTGCTTTTCCGCTCGCTCATGGGCGCACTTGTCCAGGCCTGACCGGATCGTGGCTTGAGGCAGGGCTGCACGCGGCCTAGACTGGGCCATGAGCGCAAGCGACCCCACTTCGGATACCGATGACGGCCTCGCAGGGGCTGAGACCGGCACGGGCTGGCGCATCAGGCTTGCCATCATGGTCATCGTCGCGGCCGCCGTCGGGGTCGTGCTGTTCACCAACAGCTGGTTGACGCAGCGCTTCACCGAAACCACGCGCAGCCGGGCCGAGTTGCGCCTTGCCCTTTACTCGGGGAATATCCTGACCGAGTTGCAGCGCAATTCGGTCGTGCCGCTGCTGCTGGCCAGCGACCCCGAGATGATCTCGGCGCTCCTGTCGGGCAATTACTCTTTCACCTCGCAGCGCCTCATCTCGTTCCAGTCCGAGATCGGGGCCGCGTCGATCCTTCTGCTGGATTCGGGCGGGCGGACGGTGGCTGCCACGACCCGGCAGCGGATCGGCACAAGCTATGCCTCGGCGCCTTTCTTCGTCGAGGCGCAGCGGTCGAAGGACACCGTCTTCGTCGCCGCCGAGCGGCCCGAGGGCGGCTTCGGCTTTACCTACTCGCGGGCGCTTGTCACCGAGAACCAGATCGTCGGCGTGATCGTGGTTGAGGTCGACCTTGCGAAGTACGAGCGGGCCTGGGCGGGTTTGCAGGATGCGGTCGCGGTAACGGACAGCGAGGGTACGGTCATGCTCTCGACCGAGCCGCGCTGGCGTGGCCTGCCGATCGACGAGGCGATCGCGCTGCGCGGCGATCCCTCGCCGATCCGACGCGCCTTTCAGGCGACCGCGGACTGGGCGCAGTCGCCCGCCGACACCTATGTCGGGGGCGAGGCGGTGCTACAGACCGCGACCCGCATCCCGTTCCGGGGCTGGCGGCTTGTCACCTTCACCACCTACGACTCGGTGCGCGAGCGGGTGAACGGCATCCTGGCACTCGAGATTATGGGCTTTGCCGTCCTGATGGCGTTGAGCTTCTATGTCCTGTCGCGCCGGGCGATGTCGCAGTCGGTCGTCTTCCAGCGGGAAAGCGCGGAACTCCGCCTGCTGAACGCGCGGCTTCAGCGAGAGATCGCCGAGCGCGAGCGGGTGCAGAAGACGCTTGCCGTTGCGGAACAGACCCTCGCGCAATCGTCGAAGCTTGCCGCCCTGGGCGAAATGTCGGCGGCCGTCAGCCACGAGCTGAACCAGCCGCTTGCCGCGATGAAGACCTATCTCGCGGGGGCGCGGCTGCTGTTGCAGCGCCGCCGCGCCGAGGAGGCGCTGTCTTCGTTCCAGCGGATCGACGATCTGATCGACCGCATGGGCGCGATCACCCGTCAGTTGAAATCCTATGCCCGCAAGGGGGGCGAGGCGTTCGAGCCGGTCGATGTCAAGCAGGCGATTTCGTCAGCGCTGTCAATGATGGAGCCGCAATTGAAGGCGCGGGTGGTAAGGATCACCCGCACCCTGCCGCGCAGCCCCGTGATGGTGCATGCCGACCGCGTCCGCCTGGAACAGGTCATCATCAACCTGCTTCGTAACGCGCTTGACGCAACGCGCGCGCAGCCCGACCCGCAAATCGAGATCCTGCTGTCCGAAGGCGAGACGGTGCGCCTTTCGGTGCACGACAATGGCGAGGGGATCGCCGATCTCGAGAACCTGTTCGAGCCGTTCTACACCACCAAGAAGCCCGGCGAGGGGGTGGGCCTGGGTCTTGCCATCTCGTCCGGGATCGTCAATGACCTTGGCGGGCGCCTGACGGCGCGCAATGGCGAGGCGGGCGGGGCCGTGTTCGAGGTCCAGTTGCCGCCGTTGGGCCGGAGGGGCGGCGCTGATGCCGGCCCGACAGACATGCCGGGGCGAGGCCCCGGCACAGAAGCAGCCGAGTGAGGTAACGAATGGCACGCTCCATGAAGGTCGCGATCGTCGACGACGAGGCGGACATGCGGCAGTCGATCAGCCAGTGGCTGGCCCTGTCGGGGTTCGACACCGAGAGCTACGGCAGCGCCGAAGAAGCGCTCAAGGGAATAGGCCCGGATTTTCCGGGCGTGGTGGTCAGCGACATCCGCATGCCGGGGATGGACGGGATGGCGCTGCTGAAGAAGCTGATGGGCCAGGACAGCGGCCTGCCCGTGATCCTGATCACCGGGCATGGCGACGTGCCGATGGCCGTCGAGGCGATGCGCGTCGGCGCGTTCGACTTTCTGGAAAAGCCGTTCAACCCTGACCGGATGACAGAGCTTGCGAAGAAGGCGACGCAGGCGCGGCGCATGACGCTCGACAACCGGGCGCTGCGGCGCGAGCTGAGCGACGGCTCGATGCTGATGAAGAAGCTGATCGGGCAGTCCGCGGTCATGGACCGGCTGCGCGAGGACATCCTCGATCTGGGGCAGGCCGACGGCCATGTCCTGATCGACGGCGAGACCGGCACCGGCAAGACCCTTGTCGCGCATGCGCTGCACGCGGTGGGGCCTCGTGCGGGCAAGAAGTTCGTGACCATGAGTTGCGCGGCCTGGTCCGAGGATCAGCTGACGCAGCGCATCTTCGGCCCGGCCGATGACGGGTCGATCCCGCTAGTCGAAGAGGCCCGGGGCGGCACGCTTTGCCTTGAGGATATCGAGGCGCTGTCGGGCGCGCTTCAGGCGCGGTTGCTGACGGTCATCAACGAGCATGGGCTTCCGCCCGAGACGCGAATCATCGCGATCTGCAATGAACATGCGCCCGACAAGACGGTCGAGGATGCGCTGCGGCCGGACCTTTACTACCGCATCGGCGCGATGAAGATCACCTTGCCGCCCCTGCGCGCGCGGGGCGAGGACATCCTGACGCTCTTCACGCGCCTGTCCGAGGAGTTCGCCGAGGAGTATGGCTGCGAGGCCCCGCAGGTGACCGCGCAGGAGGCGGCGCAACTGCTTCAGGCACCGTGGCCCGGCAACGTGCGCCAATTGGTCAACATCGCCGAGCGGGCGGTCCTGCAGAACCGACGCGGCTCGGGTTCGATCGCGTCGCTGCTGATGGCCGACAACGAGGCTGCCGGGCCTGCGATGACGACGGAAGGCAAGCCGCTGAAGGAGTATGTCGACACGTTCGAGCGGATGCTGATCGACAACACCATGCGCCGCCACAAGGGCAGCATCGTCTCGGTCATGGAAGAGCTTTGCCTGCCGCGCCGCACGCTGAACGAGAAGATGGCGAAGTACGGGTTGAGCCGGTCCGACTACGTGTAACCCCCGCTATCGTTCGCGCAGACCGGCGATCCTCAATCCGTCCATGAGGATGCGCCGCGCTGCGGGCTCGGTGAAGCGCATCTCGGCGCCGTATCGTTCCAGCGTCAGGCCGGGGTGCCGGTCTGCGAGATCCGAAATGACGCGGCTTGCGCCTTCGGCCTCGCCCAAGTGCGCGAGCGAGGCTGCGAGCACGCGGTGGCAGATCGTATAGGCGGGCGCCGCAGCGCGCGCCCGTGACGCCGCAGCGACAGCGGCCTCGTAGCGTTCCAGAAACATGCAGGCGAATGCCTTGCCCGTGAGCGACCGGAACGCGAACTCGTCGATAGGCGCATGTCGCACCGCCCAGTCGAAGTGGGCGATGGCCTCGTCGTACCGGGCCGCATAAAGCAGCAGCCAGCCGAGAAAACTGTGCGACCGGACCGAGAAGCCGTTCAGCGAAAGCGCGCGCTCGACGAACGGAATTCCCGTTTCCGGCTGCCTTTGCAGAAATCCGAGGGCATAGCCGCCCATCGCCAGCGCATCGCAGTCGTCGGGGGCAAGGCGTATCGCCTCGAGGGCATGGTCCAGCGCCGCCGCGACATCGACGTCGCGCCCTTGCGGCAGGCGAAGGGCTGCAAGCCACGCGAGGGCTGCGTGGGCCGGGGCGTGGCGATCATTGTCCCGCAACGCCTGTTCGAGAAGTTCGGCCGCTCCGTCCAGGGCCTCGGGCGCAGTGCTGCGGATCAGCGACATGGCCCGCAGGTAACACTCGAACGCCGTCAGGCTGCCGTGCTTGTCTTCGCATCTGCGAAGCTCCTCGACGCGCACTTTCGGCTCGATCCCGGTGGCGACTTTCAGGGCCAGCGCGTCCTGCAAATCGAAGAACTCGTCGGCACGCCCGTCCAGCGTGGCAGCCCAGAGCTGTCGTCCATCCTTGGAGGCAACAAGGCGAATGGTCAGCCGGAGGCGTTCCCCAAGACTGTGGAGCGATCCGCACAGGACGTAATCGAGACCGAGCAGCCTGCCGGCCTCGGCAGGGGTCGATGTCGAAGTCAAGGCTGCAGAGGTCGCCGCGGCGTCGGCGACGAAGAGCCACGGCACCTGTCCCAGGGTACAGACCAGTTGTTCCGCGAGCCCGTCGGCGAGGAAGTCGCCCGCAGGACCGCCAGCGCGGATGGCAAAGGGCAGCACGCCAACCGACGGACGAGCCATGCGGGCCTGGGCCGAGACGGGCGCATGGTCGGGCATTATCCTGATGGCGCGTTCGTCGATGGCGTAGCCCCGCTTCGCGACAGTGCGGATCGCGCCAGTGCCGGTCGGGTCGATCGCCCGCCTGATCGCCGCGATAAGCTGGGTCAGCGAGTCCTCCGTGACGATGACGTTGGGCCAGCCGACCTGCATCAATTCGTCCTTTGTGACGACCCTGTCGCGGTTCTCGATCAGATGCGTAAGGACCAGCAAGGCCTTCGGGCGCAATGGCACATCCGACCCGGCCCGGCGAAGCCGCCCCCTGACCGTATCCAGTTCGCAGTCGTTCAGAACATACGTGGTCATGATCCGCTGTCGTCCATGCCTGCCTTGCGACAATATCAGGAAGGGTAGCGGCTGTCCCCGTCGCGCCTGGATGGGGAACCTGCGGCGGCGGCAGATTTCACAAGACTTTCAGGCAACCGTCACGACGCCTGGGGCCAGTTCGACGAAGCTGAGGCCAATAGCCGCTTCGTTGGACCCGGGTCATGACAAGGTCGACCGCCAATCTGCTTCTTTTGCTGGCCGCCGCACTCTGGGGACTTGGGAATGTCGCGCAGAAGACAGTGCTCGACCATCTCGATCCGTTCAGCGCGGTGGGGTTGCGCTGTCTGATCGGGGGGGTGGTGCTTCTGCCGCTGCTCGCGTTCGAGACCCGGCGCGATGTCCCGGCGGGATACTGGCCAAGTGCGCTTCGGGTCGCCGCGATCTTCGCCGCCGCCACGCTGACGCAGCAGATGGCCTATCTGTCGGCCTCGGTGACCAATGCGAGCTTTCTTGTGAACACGGCCGCCGTGATCACGCCTGTCGTGGCCTGGATCGCGATGGGCGAACGACCGGGCCTGACGGTGTGGAGTGCCGCAAGCCTGACGCTCGTCGGTGCGCTTCTGCTTTGCGGCGGCATGACCGGATTTGTGACGGGGGACGCCATCGCGATCCTGTCGGCCCTTTTCTATGCCGTCTGGATGGTCGACCTCGGCCGTCACATGCTTCGCTTTGCCAACCCGGTCCGAATGGCCTGCACGCAGTTCCTTCTGACCGCCTTGCTGGCGCTTCCGGTCGGCATGACGGCGGGCTCCCTTGTCCCGTCCGCCGTGCTCGCCGCATGGCCGGAACTGCTGGCGCTTGGTGTCGGGTCGACTGCCTTGGCTTTCGGGATACAGACCCTGGCCCAACGCTATACGCCCGCGACCCATGCAGCGGTCATCGTCAGTTCCGAAGGTGTGTTCGGGGCGATCGGGGCCATCCTGCTTCTGGGCGAGCAGGTAACTGCGCTTCAGTGTCTGGGCGCGGCCGTGATCGTCGGGGCGATCGTGCAACTGGTCCGGGGGAGCGCACCAAGCCGTTCGGTCGGCCGGCACGCCGACTGGCAGCCTCCGAGGCCTGCCTGACGTCGCGGCTGCAGGCCGACCACCACGCCCCACGCCGTGCGGCCGTGTTTGCATTAACGAAATAGGGCATTGTGTTTGCGGCTGCCGGGCCGCTATGGTCCGTCTATGCGGTGCAGCGCCCGAACCGGCGCGTTCGCAGATCAGTTTTGCCATTGCAGGCTATGACCGTACCGACAGGTGCGAGATGTGCCAGAGATGGTTTTTCGGCCGCAAGGCCACTCGCTTGCCTGCCAAGTCCTTGACCGACGTGGGCTATCAAATTGGATGGCATGCTTTGTGTCATCCTGGACAAGAAAAACCGCGATGACGCGCGCCGAATACAAACCCTGCCGTGAAGAGTGCCGCTCGGGCACCGATCCGCTTGGTCTTTCGCGCCCGCTCGCCCTTTCCCGCAGCCTGTCTGTCCCGTTGCCCCGGTGCGCCTCGCGCGACGGTCCGGTGCGATCAGGCCGCTGCACTGGATCAACATGGCCAAGAAAATGCTTATCGATGCGACCCACGCCGAGGAGACTCGGGTGGTCGTTGTGGATGGAAACAAGGTCGAGGAGTTCGACTTCGAGACCGTCAACAAGCGCCAGCTTGCGGGGAACATCTACCTCGCCAAGGTGACGCGGGTCGAACCGTCGCTTCAGGCGGCGTTCATCGACTACGGTGGCAACCGCCACGGGTTCCTCGCCTTTGCCGAGATACACCCTGACTACTACCAGATCCCCGTCGCCGACCGCAAAGCGCTGCTCGAGGAAGAGCGCGCCTATGCCCAGGCCGAGGAAGAGGAAGAGAGTGCCCGCAGCCGCCGCAGGCCCGCGCCGCGTCCACGCGCTGCACCCGAAACCGTATCCGGCGAGGATGCCGTCCAGACCTCGGACATTGCGGGAATGGACGTGGTCGACCTTGGAGAGGAAACCGGGGCGGACGCACTCTACACCCCGACTGCCGCCGATGCGCGCGCGGACGCGGACGAAGGTCCCGCCGATGACGCGGCCGAGCAGCCCTACCGCTCGATGGACCATGCGTCCGAGCTTGACGAAGAGATCGAAAGCGTCGCCGAAGAGGACGTGGCCGAGGAAATCCGTCAACCGCGCAAGCCGCGCGCCCGGAAATACAAGATCCAAGAGGTCGTGAAGGTCCGCCAGATCATGCTGGTGCAGGTCGTCAAGGAAGAGCGCGGCAACAAGGGTGCTGCGCTGACCACCTATCTGTCGCTGGCCGGACGCTACTGCGTGCTCATGCCCAACACGGCGCGGGGCGGCGGCATCAGCCGCAAGATCACCCAGGCCGCCGACCGCAAGAAGCTGAAAGAGATCGCCTCCGAGGTCGTTGTGCCCGAAGGCGCGGGCCTCATCATCCGCACGGCTGGTGCCAAGCGG
>JANPJD010000016.1:0-6421 GCA_031425325.1 Rhodobacterales bacterium
CCGCCTCGCCGCCCGACCGGGTGTCGTGGTGCTGAAGGGTCTCGGCAAGTTCTGGGGCCTTGGCGGCTTGCGGCTTGGCTTTGCGATCGGCGATCCAGGCCTTCTCGGGCAGTTAAGCCGACTGCTCGGCCCTTGGCCCGTGTCCGGTCCGGCGCTTGAGGTTGGCACCGCTGCGCTGGATGATCCCGCCTGGGCCGAGGCGACCCGCACCCGCTTGCGGCGCGATGCGCGACGGCTTGACGCCCTGCTGCACGAATCAGGCGCCCGCCCGGCAGGTGGCACCGACCTTTACCGTCTGGTCGAGGTGGCCGATGCCCGTCGCTCGCAGGACCGTCTGGCCGAGCGGCACATCTGGACCCGCCGCTTTCCCTATAGCGACACATGGCTGCGCCTCGGCCTGCTCGGTCGCGAGGCCGACTGGGACCGCCTCGGTGATGCCCTTAAGGAGATGACATGAGCGCCGCCCTGCTGCTGCCCGCCCTCTTGCTCGACGCTGCGATGGGAGAGCCGAAATGGCTCTGGTCGCGGTTCTCCCATCCCGCTGTGCTGATGGGCCGTGCGGTCGGCTGGCTGGACGCGCGCCTCAACACCGGCGAGGCACGGCGCGCGAAGGGGGTCGTAGCCCTGACGCTGCTGGTGGCCGGGGCCGCCGTTGTCGGCGGTGTGATCGCCGCGATCCCCGATGGCGGCCTGCTCGAGGTCATTGTGGCAGCCATTCTGCTCGCACAGCGCAGTCTCGTCGATCATGTGCGGGCCGTGGCGGATGCGCTGCGCCTGTCGGTGGGGGATGGTCGGCTGATGGTCGCGCGGATTGTCGGCCGCGACACCGCCGCGATGGATGGCCCCGCCGTGGCCCGCGCGGCGATCGAGAGCGCCGCCGAGAACCTGAGCGACGGCGTGGTGGCCCCTGCGCTGTTCTTCCTTTTCTTCGGTCTGCCGGGGCTGGTGGTCTACAAGATCGTCAACACCGCCGACAGCATGATCGGCCACCGCACCCCGCGCCACGAAGAGTTCGGCTGGGCATCTGCGCGGTTCGACGATGTGCTGAACTGGGTCCCGGCGCGGCTGACGGCGGCGCTCATCGCCCTGACCCATGGCTGGCGCGACGCGGGCCCGATCCTGCGGGATGCGCCGCTGCACCGCTCGCCCAATGCGGGCTGGCCCGAGGCCGCGATGGCCGTCGTGCTTGACGTCTCGCTGTCGGGGCCGCGCAGCTACGGCGGGGCGATGCGGGACTATCCGTGGGTCTGGCCCGAAGGCAGGCTCGAGGTTGGCCCCGATGACATCGACGCCGCCGTCGGGGCGCTGTGGCGCGCCTGGGCAGGGCTGCTGGTGTTGGCGGCTGTGATCGCCTTGGTGTGACGGTTGCGGGATGACGCGGGGATGGTAGTCTCGCGGCGCGATCATGGAGTTTGCCGATGCGCGCCCTCGCCGTAACCCTTGCCTTGTCGCTGCCTTTGCCTGTGCTGGCTGCGCCCTGCGGCGGTCCGTTCGAAGCGTTCGTCGAGGCGATGGCGGCCGAGGCGGTCGCAGCGGGCCATCCGCCCGAGGCGGTCGAACGCTTCTTTGCGGGGGTCCGGCAGGACCCGCGCGTCCTGAGGGCCGACCGCGCGCAATCGGTGTTCCAGAAGCCGTTCCTCGATTTCGCAAAGGCGCTCATCAGCCGCAACCGGCTTGAGACCGGGCAGGCCAAGGCAACCGACCTCGGCACCGTGTTTGACCGCGCCGAGGCCGAATTCGGCGTGCCGCGCGGCATTCTGCTGGCCTTCTGGGCCTTCGAGACCGACTTCGGGCAGGTGCAGGGCGACTTCAACACGGTCAATGCGCTGGTGACGCTTGGCCATGACTGTCGGCGGCCCGAGTTGTTCCAGCCCCACATCCTCGCGGCAATTACGCTGGCCGAACGCGGTATCCTCGACCCCGCCACCACGACGGGGGCCTGGGCGGGCGAGATCGGCATGGTCCAGATGCTGCCCGCCGACATCCTGGCCGATGCGGTCGATGGCGATGGCGACGGCGAGATCAGCCTCAAGACGTCGCCCGCCGATGCGCTCCTGTCGGGCGCACGCAAGCTCTCGGTCCTCGGCTGGCGCCCGAACGAGCCATGGTTGCAAGAGATCACCTTGCCAGATGGGTTCGACTGGTCGCTGAGCGGGCTCGACAAGACGCTGACGGTGGACAGCTGGGCAAGGCTCGGTGCGGCCCCGGTGACGGGCGCGCTGCCCGACCCGTCGCTGCGCGCCTCGGTTTTGCTGCCACAAGGTCGGGGCGGACCGGCCTTCCTCGCCTATCCGAACTTCTCGGTCCTGTTCGAATGGAACCAGAGCTTCGTCTATGTCACCACCGCTGCCTACTTCGCTACCCGTCTGGAGGGCGCGCCTCCGATGTCGGGTGGCACGCCCGAGGCCGGCCTGTCGGGCGAGGACATGAAGCGGCTGCAAGAGGGGCTGGCGGCGCGCGGTCACGACGTGGGCGCGGTGGACGGCATCCTCGGCGCTCTGACGCGCCGCGCCGTGCAGGCCGAGCAGGTGCGCCTTGGGCTGCCGGCTGATGCATGGCCGACCCCCGCCCTTCTGGACGCCTTGTGACCCTCTCGCGCAGCGAACTCGACGCAGCGCTTCCGCATGTTCTGGCCGCGCCCTTCACAGATGCCCCGGTGACTGCACTCTGCCTGCGTCCCGCCCCGAACCGGCGGACCTTTCCCGACAGGCTGACGCTGACCCGCAGCGGGGGCATCGCGGGCGATCCGTCGATGACGAAGCCCTGGCTCAGGCTGCCCGATGGGCGGCCCGATCCGCGCATCCAGGTCTCGATCCTGCCGGCGCGGGTGCTGGACCTCGTCTGGCGCGACCGCGAGGGGACGGTCCATCCCGGCGATCCCATAGTGGCCGACCTCGAGACGAGCGAGGCGAATCTGCCCGAGGGGACGCTGCTGCGGATCGGGACCGCCGTGGTCAGGGTGTCCGGAGTCTGGAACGACGGCTGCGCGAAGTGGAAGGTCCGCTACGGCGCTGCGGCCCATGCCTGGGTGCGGGCGCATCCGGCGCTGCGGCTGCGCGGCATCCTCTGTTCGGTCGAGCAAGATGGCGAGGTTCGCCTGGGTGACAGGGTGATCCACCTCTCTCCTTAGCTTCAGGGCTTCTTTTCGGGGTAAGTACCCCACGGGGGGTGCGGGGGGTGAAACCCCCGCTTCTGCCCTCGCGGCCCGCGCCGCGCTCAGGCGACCAGCGCCTCGGCCTTGCGAAGGTCCACGCTGACAAGTTGACTGACGCCCTGCTCGACCATCGTCACGCCGAACAGCCGGTCCATCCGGGCCATCGTGACCGCATGGTGGGTGATGATGAGAAAGCGCGTCTCGGTGCGGCGCGTCATTTCGTCCAGCAGATCGCAGAACCGCGTCACGTTCGCGTCGTCCAGCGGCGCGTCGACCTCGTCGAGCACGCAAAGCGGGGCGGGGTTGGCAAGGAAGACGCCGAAGATCAGCGCAAGCGCGGTCAGCGTCTGCTCGCCGCCCGACAGAAGTGACAGCGTGGCAAGCTTCTTTCCCGGCGGTTGGCACATGATCTCGAGCCCGGCCTCGAGCGGATCGTCGCTTTCGACCAGTACCAGCCGCGCTTCGCCGCCGCCGAAGAGATGGGTGAACAACATCCCGAAATTGGCGTTCACCTGCTCGAACGCCGTCAGAAGCCGCTCGCGCCCCTCGCGGTTCAGGGCGGCGATCCCGCCGCGCAGCCGCTTCACCGCTTCCTCGAGGTCGAGCTTTTCGGCCGCCAGCGTGTCGTGCTCGGTCTGGACGGCTTTCGCATCCTCCTCGGCCCGCAGGTTGACCGCGCCAAGCGCCTCGCGCTGCCGCCGCAGCCGCATCACATCCGCTTCCAGGGCTGCGGCATCCGGCATGGCGGACGGTTCGGTGCCGAGCGTGGCAAGCAACGCGGTTGGAGAAAGGTCGGTTTCCTCGATCATCCGGGCGATGGACCCCTCGACAGCCGCGCGCGCCGCCTCGGCCTGGGCTTCGGCCCGGGCACGGGCCTCGCGGGCCTCGCTGCCGCGCCGTTCGGCGTCGCGCTCGTCCGACTGCGCGGTCCGCAGGGCTGCTTCGGCGCCCCCGAGGTCCTCGCCCGCCGCCCGCCGTCTGGTTTCCGCGGCCTCCAACGCGCCGGCTAGGTCGTCGCGCTTCTGCGCGAGCGTCTTCGGTGCGGCCTCGGCCTCGGCAAGCGCCGCCTGCGCCTCGGTCAAACGCTCGCCAAGCTCGGTCGAGCGCTTCTCGGCGGTGTCAAGCCGGGTGCGCCACCCTGAAAGCTCTTTCGTCACCTCCTGCCGACGCCGCTGGCGGGCATCGCCTTCCCGCCGCAACTCGTCATGCGTCGAGCGGCGGGCAAGCATCATGAGGCGCCCCGCTTCGACGGCCTGCCGGACGCCTTCGATCCTGGTGCGGGCCGCGGCGAGGTCGGGCAGGGTCGCCAGAGCCTCCTCTGCCTCGGTCAGGGCGCGGCGGGCAGCCTTCGCCTCGTCGTCGTGACGGGCGAGGGCGAGGTCCGCCGCCTCGCGCTTGCCCGTCGCGATCGACCGGTCGGCCTCGGCCCGCGCGACGGCCCGGTTGGCTTCGGTCAGGCGCAGGTCGGCCGCGCGCCGGGCATCGCGGGCCATCTGGTCGGCGCGCGCAAGGTCTGCAAGCCGCCGGTGCAGCGCCTCATGCGCCTGCCGTGCGCCTTCGGCCCGTGCCGATACCTCCTCGAGGTCGCGCTTGAGCGCCACGAGCCGGTTCAACTGCTGCAAACGCAGCGTCGCCGCCGAAGGTGCCGCCTCGGACGCGGCGCGCAGCCCGTCCCAGCGCCAGAGATCGCCTTGCAGAGACACGAGGCGCTGTCCGGGCAGCAGGGCCGCCTGAAGCCGCGCGCCATCGTCGGGGTGGACGAGCCCGATCTGCGCCAGCCTGCGGCGCAGCGCCGGGGGTGCAATCACATGATCGCCCAGCGAGGCGACCCCGGCGGGCAGGGGCGCGTCCGCAGGGTAGTCGGGCAGCGCCACCCAGCCCGAGCGGCCCGCGTCCCCGATCTCGGGCGCGCGCAGATCGTCGGCAAGGGCGGCACCCAGCGCCGCCTCGTAGCCTTCGGCCACGCGCAGCCGGTCCAGCATCTGCTCGCCCGACGCGGTCTCGCGCGCGACCATGCGAGACAGGGCGGCGACCTCGGCGCGCAGGGCATTCGCCTCGCCCTCGGCCTCGGACCGTGCGGCGCGCGCGTCGGATTCGCGCGCCTGTGTTTCGCTGCGTGCATCCTCGGCGGCACGCAGGGTAACCTCGGTCTCTTCGGCAAGGGCGGCGGTCCGGGTTTGGGCCGCGACGGCAGCATCGAACGCGGCCATAGCCTGCGCCTGGGCCGCCGTCGCCTGTGCGATGGCCGCGCGGGCGCGGTCGGCTTCGGCTTCGGACTTCTGGACGGTCGTTCTTGCATCGGCGGCGATGCGCTGGGCCGACTGGTGCCGCGCGGCCAGACGCGCGACGTCCTCGGTCGCCTCGGTCAGCCCCGCCTCGACGGTCGCAAGCGCGGTTGCGGCTTCGGTCGCCGCAGCAGAGGCTTCGGCCAGCCGGGCGTCGTGGCCAAGGCCTGCCGCGTCAAGGGTAGCTTCCTCTCGCTCGAGCCGGGCGATGGTCTCGACGGCATCTCGGTTCAGGCCCGCCTCGCGCTCGATGTCCTGCCCAAGCTGGGCCGCACGGGCGCGAAGCGCCTCGATCCGCTTCAGGGCCTCGGACTCCTGATCCGCGAGCTGATCGCGGCTGACTGTCAGGCGCTGGACGATAGCCGCGGCGATGGCCTCTTCTTCGCGCACGGGGGGCAGGGCGGCCTCGGCCTTACCCCGTGCCGTGACGGCGGCGCGCGCCGCACTTTCAGCCCGCGAGGCCTCGACGATCCGGTCGCGCAACACCGCTTCGGTGGCCAGACGCGCGGCCTCGGCCTCGCTCCAGCGCTGCCACAGCAGCATCCCCTCGGCCCGCCGCAGCTCTTCGCCGATCTCGCGGTAGCGCGCGGCCTGGCGCACCTGGCGGGACAGGGCGGTCAGTTGCTGCGCCAGTTGCTCCAGCACATCATCGACCCGCAGCAGGTTCTGCTCGGTCGCCTGCAGGCGCAACTCGGCCTCGTGCCGCCGCTGGTAAAGGCCCGAGATGCCCGCCGCTTCCTCGAGGATGCGGCGGCGGTTCTTTGGCTTCGCGTTGATCAGTTCGGCGATCTGGCCCTGCCGCACGAGGGCGGGCGACTGCGCCCCGGTCGAGGCGTCGGCAAAGAGCATCTGCACGTCGCGGGCGCGCACCTCACGCGAGTTGGCGCGATAGGCGCTGCCCGCGTCGCGGGTGATGCGCCTTACGATCTCGATCTGGTCCTGCTCGTTGAAGCCCGTCGGTGCCAGCCGCTCGGCATTGTCG
>JANPJD010000017.1:0-2973 GCA_031425325.1 Rhodobacterales bacterium
TCGCTGCCGCGAAGGCTGCGGGCCTCGTTGTCACGAACACGCCCGGTGCGGTGACCGAAGCCACCGCCGACATTGCGCTGACGCTGATGCTGATGACCGCCCGGCGCGCGGGCGAGGGTGAGCGGCTGCTACGCGCGGGCCGGTGGGAGGGCTGGGGCCCGACGCAGCTCTTGGGCCTGCCAGTCGCAGGAAAGCGGGTGGGCATCATCGGCATGGGCCGCATCGGCAAGGCCATCGCGCGGCGCTGCCATGCGGGCTTCGGGATGGAGGTCGTGTTCCACAACCGCTCGCCCGTCGCCGATGCAGGCGTGCCTGCGCGGCAGGTGCCGTTGGCCGAGGCGATGGCCGCCGATTTCGTCGTAATTGCCGTGCCCGGTGGACCTGCGACGCGGCACCTGATCGACGCCGGGGCACTTGCCGCGATGCGTCCCACCGGCATCCTCGTGAACATCGCACGGGGCGATGTGGTGGACGAGTCGGCGCTGATCGCGGCACTGGACGAGGGGCGGATCGCGGGGGCGGGCCTCGATGTCTACGAGTTCGAGCCGGTCGTCCCGCCCGCCCTGATCGCGCGAGAGGACGTTACCCTGCTGCCGCATCTCGGCACGGCAGCGCTTGAGGTGCGCGAGGCAATGGGGTTGATGGCGGTCGCGAACCTCGTGGCGGTCCTCGACGGGCTGCCGCCGCCGAACGAGGTCTGACGGCACGCGCGGCGGCGGAGGAGCGGGGTGTTTCACCCCCCCGTGGGGTATTTGTGCCGAAAAGAAGCTGCGACGACCCGGGTCGTTGCCCCCCGATACATGGCTTCTTTTCGGCAAAAATACCCATGCGACACTGGCCAGTGGAACAGCCTGTCGGGTCAGGCGGCCGATAGGGCCGCCGATGGGGGCCTCGATGGCCCCCGTCGGCGGCATCCGCTGTCAGGCGGCCTTCGCTTGCGCGCCGAACTTTCCGTAGAAGGTCTCGCCCTGAGCCGCCATCTCGCGCAACAGCGCGGGTGCGGCGAAGCGGGGGCCATGCGCCTCGGTCAGTTTGTCGCACAACTCTACCGCCCGTGCGGCCCCGATGATGTCGAGCCACGAGAACGGACCGCCCGACCAGGGCGCGAAGCCCCAGCCCAGGATCGCGCCGACATCGCCTTCGCGGATGTCCATGAGCACGCCGTCCTCCAGCGCGCGGACCGCCTCTAGGACCTGCGCGAAGAGAAGGCGGTGCTGCACCTCGGTCAGCGGGGGCCGGGTGTCGGCCACCGGATAGGCGGTTGCCAACCCCTCCCATAGCCCTTCGCGCTTGCCGCCTGCGTCATAGCTGTAGAACCCGGCGTTTGCCTTCTTGCCCAGCCGCCCCTGATCGGCCATCGCAAAAAGGACCGCGTCGACCGCGCCGTCGGGATAGGCGTCGCCCATCGCCGCGCGTGTGGCCTTGGCGATCTTGACGCCGAGGTCGATCGAGGTTTCGTCCACCAGTTGCAGCGGCCCGAGCGGCATGCCCACCATCCGAGCCGCATTTTCGACCAGCGCCGGGGCCACGCCCTCGGCCACCATGCGGATGCCTTCGTTGATGTAGGGAATTATGCAGCGGTTTGCGTAGAAAAAGCGCGCGTCGTTGACAACGATCGGCGTCTTTCGCAGCTGCCGCACGAAATCGAGCGCCTTGGCGACCGCCCGGTCCCCCGTCTCTTTCCCACGGATGATCTCGACCAGGTTCATCCGGTCGACCGGGCTGAAGAAGTGGATACCGATGAAGTTCTCGGCCCGCGCGCTCGCTTTCGCGAGCATCGAGATCGGCAGGGTCGAGGTGTTGGTCGCGAAGATGCAGTCGGGTCCGGTCGCCGCATCGACGCGCGCCGTCACCTCGGCCTTGACCTTGGGGTCCTCGAACACCGCCTCGACGATCAGGTCGCAGCCCGCCAGCGCCGCATACTCTGTCGTTGCGGTGATCCGGCCCAGCACCTCGGCCTTCTGCTCTGCCGTGACCTTGCGCCGCTGGATGCCCTTGTCGAGCAGGTCGGCCGAGTGGCCCTTGCCGCGATCCGCCGCCTCTTGCGTGGCGTCGATCAGCACCACCTCGATGCCCGCCTGCGCGCTGACATGGGCGATCCCAGCCCCCATCATGCCCGCCCCGATCACGCCGAGGCGCTTCACCGACTGGTCCGGCGCCGCCGGCCGGACGGCACCCTTTTCCAGCGCTTCCTTGTTTATGAAGAGCGAGCGGATCATCGCACTCGACGAGGGGTTCATCAGCACACCAGTGAACCAGCGCGCCTCGATCCGCAGCGCCGTGTCGAACGGCACGAGCGCGCCCTCGTAGGCCGCCGACAGCAGCGCCTTTGCCGCCGGATAGACGCCCTGCGTCTTGCCCAGAACCATGGCCGAGGCGCCCACGAACATCATGTAGCCCGCCGGGTGATAGGGCGCGCCGCCGGGCATCTTGTAGCCCTTTTCATCCCAGGGCTTGACCAGATCGGCGTCTTTCGCGCCCAGCACCCATTCCTTGGCGCGGGCCAGCAGGTCTTGAGGAGCCACCACTTCGTCAATCAGACCGGCGGCTTTGGCGGATTTGGGGTCGCTCAGTCTGCCTTCCAGCAGGAAGGGGGCGGCCATCATGGCGCCCATCTTGCGCACAAGGCGGGTGGTGCCACCGGCACCCGGAAAGATGCCGACCATGATTTCGGGCAGGCCGATCTTGGCGCGCGGATTGTCGGCGGCGATGATGCGGTGGCAGGCCAGCGGGATCTCGAACCCGATCCCGAGGGCGGTACCGGGCAGGGCGGCGACAATCGGCTTGGCCCCTTTCAGCGTCTTGGGGTCCATGCCCGCCCGCTCGATGCGGCGCAGCACGGCGTGCATCATCATCACGCCCTCGAACACCGATTTCGCGGGTTCCGCGCCGCCGTCTTCCTTCATCCGGGCGATCACGTTCAGGTCCATCCCGGCGGCGAAATCCTTCTTGCCGCTGGTAAGGATGATGCCC
>JANPJD010000018.1:0-13037 GCA_031425325.1 Rhodobacterales bacterium
CGAGATGCAGCGCTACCTTTGGGATCAGCTTCTGGCCGCTGGCGAACGGCACGACCTGCGGCTGGTCGGCGCGCGGGCGCAGAACTGGCTGCGGCAGGAGAAAAGCTACCGCGCCTTCGGCAACGAGCTTGGGCGGGATGCCACACCGCTCGAGGCGGGGCTGGATCGCTTTGTCGATTTGTCGAAGGAGTTTCAGGGCAAGGCCGCGATGCTTGCGACGGGCATCCGCAGCCGCTGCGTGACGCTTCTGATCGACGGACCGCCGGACGCTGACCCCTGGGGCAAGGAGGCGATCCTGCACGACGGGTCCAAGGTCGGGCGGCTGACCTCGGGCGGCTGGTCGGTCGCTTTCGGCAAGCAGATCGGCATGGGCTATGTACGCCCGGACCTCGCCGAGGCGGGCACCCGCCTTCAGGTGCGGATGCTGCGGCAGGCGTGGGAGGCAACGGTGGTCGAGGACAGCCCCTACGATCCGGCGAACGCGCGAATCCGCGTCGACGGCTGAGGCCTCAGACCCCGGCGAGGTGGCGCGTGATGGCCTCCGCGACCTCGGCCGGATGGGTGATCGGCAGCATGTGGCCCGCGCCCGCGATGGACACGCGCGTCACCTGCGGCAGGCGGCGCGCAAGCTCGTCATGGATCGCGCCGATCACGGGGGGCGAGGCGGCCCCTTCGATCAGCAGGACCGGCACGCCAAGGCTTTCGAGCGCGAGGTAGCGCAGGATGCCGCCCGAATCGGCCAGAAGCGCCGGACCCTGGGCCGCAATCAGGGCGATGCGGTCCCGCATGTAGTCTTGCTGCGCTTGGGCCAGGTCGTCGAACGCAACCGGGCCGCCCCACGCGGCGTGGAACAGGCGCACCGCAGCATCGAGGCGCCCCGCCCGGATCTCGGTCTCGACCTGTCCGTGGCTTTCGGCGAAGGCGGGCCAGACGGGCGATCCCGACGCGCGCGCGGCGGCGAAAAGGACCGGCTCGACCAGCACGAGGCTTTGCACAAGGTCGGGCCGCTCGAGCGCGAGGCGCAGGCAGACGGTTGCTCCGAAGGAATGGCCGATCAGGTCGATTGGCGCGCCCCCGCCCAGCTGCTCGGCAAACTCTGCCGCGATGCGGGTGGTCACCGTCTGAAGGTCCGCCTGTCCATCCCAATCGGCGGCCCGACCGTGTCCCGGCTGATCGAAGGCCGTCAACTGCATGTCCGGCAGACGCTTCGCGAGCCCGGACCACGCGCCGGAATGCGCGAGCGAGCAGTGCAGCGCCAGCACGGGGCGCGCGCCCGCTTCGCCCCAGACCCGGAACGGGGCGGGCAGGGGTGCCATATCCTCGGGCATCAGGCCAGCCCGGCCATGTGGTGGTCGAGATCGTCGAGCAGGTCCTGCCCCCAGAACATCTCGTTCCCGACGATGTAGAACGGCACCCCGAACACGCCCCGCAAGACGGCCTCCTCGAGGTTCGAGGCATAGGTCTCGGCAGCGGCAAGCATCCCCCGGTCGGCGATGGCGGGATCGAAACCCTCTGCCGCAAGGATCGCCGCCACCACCTCGGGGTCCGCGATGTTGCGGTCTTCGGCCCAGACGGCACGGCCGAAGGCATGGATCAGCGGTCCCACCGAACCGCCGTTCCGGGCGGCCGCGATCACTGCGTAGGACGAAGGGGCCGGGTTGACCGGGAAGAACGCAGGCTTGAGGTTCAGTGGCAGACCCCGCTTTGCCGCCTCGCGCCGCAGGGCTTGAACGCGGTAGGCCTTGCGGCTGGGATGGCGGTCGGCCAGCACCTGCCCGCCGGTCCGGGGAAACAGCGCAGGCGCGTCGATCGGCTTGTAGGCCACGGTGGCACCATGCCGCGCAGCGATTGCGTCGAGCCGCGTCCCGGCGAGGTAGACGAACGGCGAGATCGTTGCCAGAAAACAGTCGATCTGCACCACATCGCCTCCGGGGTCACGCTTCGGTTCCCATGACCCTAGCCGGGTGATAAGCGGTGTCAACGTCATGAGTCCGTCACGCACCTGGCCCGGCGGACCCTCTTCAAGGACCATTCCATGCCCGCCATGACCGAGCCGAAGCTGATCTCCGGCAACGCGAACCTGACGCTTGCGAAATCCATCGCCCGGCGGATGTCGATGCACCGGGGCATGTCCGTCAAGCTGGTGGATGCGAGGGTGGAGCGGTTCAACGACCAGGAGATCTTCGTCGAGGTGTTCGAGAACGTGCGCGGCGAGGACATGTTCATCGTGCAGCCCACGTCGAACCCTGCGAACGACAACCTGATGGAACTTCTCATCATCACCGACGCGCTGCGCCGCTCGTCGGCGGCCCGGATCACGGCGGTGATCCCGTATTTCGGCTATGCCCGGCAGGACCGTCGCGCCAAGGCCCGCACGCCGATCAGCGCAAAGCTCGTTGCCAACCTGCTGGCCGAAGCGGGGGTGGAGCGGGTTCTGACCCTTGATCTGCACGCAACGCAGATCCAGGGTTTCTTCGACATTCCGGTCGACAACCTTTATGCCGCGCCGGTCTTTGCGCTCGACATCGAGCACCACTTCAAGGGCCGGATGGCCGATCTGATGGTCGTCTCGCCGGATGTGGGCGGGGTGGGCCGTGCGCGCGAGCTTGCGACCCGCATCAACGCGCCGCTCGCCATCGTCGACAAGCGGCGCGAGAAGGCGGGCGAAGTGGCCGAGATGACGGTGATCGGCGACGTGACGGGCAAGACCTGCATCATCGTCGATGACATCTGCGACACCGCCGGAACGCTGTGCAAGGCGGCCCAGGTGCTGGTCGAGAACGGCGCTGTCGAGGTTCACAGCTACATCACGCATGGCGTGCTGTCGGGCCCGGCGGTCGAGCGCATCCAGGCGTCTGTGATGAAGAGCCTTGTCGTCACCGACAGCATCGAGCAGGGCGACCACGTCCGCTCAGCCTCGAACATCCGCATCGTGCCGACCGCGCCAATGTTCGCGCAGGCCATCCTGAACATCTGGAACGGCACGAGCGTGTCGTCGCTGTTCGACACCGATACGCTGGTGCCGATCTACGAGGGCATGTATTCGCGGTAGGCGCATGTCTCCACGGTAAGCGATGGCTGACCTATACCGCTTCGCCGAGCGTCTCATGGCGATGGACGACGCCGTCTGGGCGCGCCACGCCAATCCCTGGTCGGTGTGGACGCGCATCCTGACCCCGCTTCCAATCCTCGCCTTCGCGATCTGGTCGCGCGTCTGGATCGGATGGTGGAGCCTATTGCCCATCGCGGCGGCGTTTGTCTGGATCTGGGTGAACCCCCGGCTTTTCGCTCAGCCGCATCGGCTCGACAGTTGGGCCGCACAGGGTGTGTTAGGCGAGCGGGTGTTCCTTCGCGCCCGGTCAGGCGTCGCGCCGCATCACCTGCGGGCCGCGCGGATGCTGACGTTCGTCGGTGCGCTTGGGGTGCTTCCCTTCGTCTGGGGCCTCTGGGTCCTTGATCCTTGGCCGACTGTGACGGGTATCCTGACGATCAGCGGCGCGAAGACGTGGTTCGTCGACCGAATGGTCTGGGTTTGGCACGACTACTGCCGGTCGGGCGGCACGGTCGAAGGGCTTGCTGGCACCCGACGAGCGGCGTCCTGAGGGCTCCGCCAGCAGCGGAGCCCCGTTGATGCAGCTTTTCGGCCTAGTGGCCTGCGGCCGCTTTCATCTGGATCAGGTCGTTGACCATCTTGTCTGCTGCAGCGCGGTCCTCGGGCAAGGCGACCGCGGCAAGCGAGCGGGCCTCATCGATCATCGCGTCCAGAATCGAGCCGCTGGTTTCCTCGACCGGGGTCGCCGTTTCGGCCAGCACCGAAACGCTGGTCGCGGTGATCTCGGCGAACCCACCGGTCACGCAAAAGGCGCGTACTCCGCTCGCGGCGACCGCCCGAAGAACCCCGGGCCGCAGGGTGGTGATGGTCGGCACATGGCCCGCCATCGCTGTCATGTCACCCTGAAGCGCCGGAAGCTGCACCTCGGTCGCATCGACCGAGGCGAGGCTGCGCTCTGGCGAGACGAGCGTGAACTGCACCGTGCCCGCCATGATCAGGCCGCCGCCGCAGCCAAACGCTGCGCCTTGGCGACGACCTCGTCGATGTCGCCGACCATGTAGAAGGCGGCTTCGGGCAGGTGGTCATACTCGCCGTTCACCACGGCCTTGAAGCTTGCGATGGTCTTTTCCAACGGCACCTGCACGCCGGGCGAGCCGGTGAAGACCTGCGCCACGTCGAAAGGCTGCGACAGGAAGCGCTGGATCTTGCGCGCGCGGGCAACGGCCAGTTTGTCTTCCTCGCTGAGTTCGTCCATCCCGAGGATTGCGATGATGTCCTGAAGCGACTTGTAGCGCTGAAGGATGCCCTGCACCTGACGCGCGACGTTGTAGTGCTCTTCACCCACGACAAGCGGATCGAGGATGCGCGACGACGAGTCGAGCGGGTCCACCGCCGGGTAGATGCCAAGCTCGGAAATCGCGCGGCTCAACACGGTCGTTGCATCGAGGTGCGCGAACGAGGTTGCGGGCGCGGGGTCGGTCAGGTCGTCCGCAGGCACATAGATCGCCTGCACCGATGTGATCGAGCCCGCCTTGGTCGAGGTGATGCGCTCTTGCAGAGCACCCATGTCGGTCGCGAGCGTCGGCTGATAGCCCACGGCCGAGGGGATGCGGCCTAGGAGAGCCGAAACTTCGGAACCGGCCTGCGTGAAGCGGAAGATGTTGTCCACGAAGAACAGCACGTCCGTCCCCGACTGGTCGCGGAACTGCTCGGCGATGGTCAGGCCGGTCAGCGCCACACGGGCACGCGCGCCCGGCGGTTCGTTCATCTGGCCGTAGACAAGCGCCACCTTGGACTTCTCGAGGTCGTCGATGTTGATGACGCCCGACTCGATGAACTCGTGATACAGGTCGTTCCCTTCGCGCGTCCGCTCGCCCACACCGGCGAAAACCGAGAAGCCCGAGTGAACTTTGGCGATGTTGTTGATCAGCTCCTGGATGAGAACCGTCTTGCCCACGCCGGCACCGCCGAAGAGGCCGATCTTGCCGCCCTTTGAATAGGGGGCGAGCAGGTCGATGACCTTGATGCCCGTCACGAGGATCAGCGCGTCTGTCGCCTGGTCTGCGAAGGACGGCGCGGGCTGGTGGATCGCGCGCGTCTCGGTGTGCACGACCGGGCCCTTCTCGTCGATCGGATCGCCGACGACGTTCAGGATGCGCCCGAGCGTGCCATTGCCCACCGGGACCGAGATCGGCTGACCGAGGTCGGCCACCTTGGCACCGCGCACGAGGCCCTCGGTCGCGTCCATCGCGATGCAGCGGACGGTGCTTTCGCCCAGATGCTGCGCCACCTCGAGCACGAGGCGCTTGCCGTTGTTGTCGGTCTCGAGCGCGTTCAGGATCGCCGGTAGCGCGCCCTCGAACTGAACGTCGACGACGGCGCCGATGATCTGCGTGACCTTGCCGTGTGCGATTGCGTCTGCCATGTCGTTTCTCCGTTTGCGCGAGGCCGGGCCCCGGTCGTTCTGTCTATGCTGCGGTAAGGTCCAGCCTGCGTTCGATCCGCGAGAGGCGTTCGTCGAAGCGGTCCATGCGTCCATTGATTTCGGCAGTCTGCACGGCCTGCTGAGCGACCGACACCTCGACGTGCGAAAGTCTGGACTTGATCTCGGAAATATCGAGCTCAATGCGCCCAAGACGTCCCTGGATGCTCTTCAGGATTTCGAGGATCAGGCCTTCGGTCGCCTCGGTCATCCTACAGCGCCTCCGCGCCCGAGATGATCTCGATCAGTTCCTTGGTGATCGCGGCCTGGCGGCTGCGGTTGTACTGGATCGTCAGGCGGTTGATCATGTCGCCCGCGTTGCGCGTCGCGTTGTCCATGGCGCTCATCCGGGCACCCTGTTCGGAGGCACCGTTTTCCAGAAGGGCCGTGAACACCTGCGTCGCCACGTTGCGCGGCAGAAGCTCGGTCAGGATGCCTTCCTCGCTCGGCTCGTAGTCGTAGAGCGCCGAGACGCCGCCCTGCTCGAACACCGCCGGGATGATCTGCTGCGCCGTCGGTACCTGGCTGATCACCGACTGGAAGCGGTTGAAGAACAGCGTCGCCACGTCGAACTCGTTCGCCTCGAACCGCGCAAGGATGTCACGCGCGATCTCTTGTGCGTTGGAATAGCCCATGCGCTTGACCGCCGAGAGGTCGACATGCCCGATGAACAGGCTGCCGAGGTCGCGGCGCAACTGGTCGCGGCCCTTGCGCCCGACGGTCAGGACCTTGACGGTCTTGCCGTGAGCGAGAAGTTGCTGCGCGTGGTTTCGGGCAAGGCGCGCGATGGACGAGTTGAAGCCGCCGCAAAGCCCGCGCTCGGCGGTCATGACGACCAGCAAGTGCACCCGATCCTCGCCCGTCCCCGCCAGAAGGCGCGGCGCATCTGCCGCCCCGCTGACCGACGCGGCAAGGCCCGTCATCACGGCGTTCATCCGTTCGGCATAGGGACGTGCGGCCTCGGCCGCCTCCTGCGCGCGGCGCAGTTTGGCGGCGGCGACCATCTGCATCGCCTTCGTGATCTTGCGCGTATTCTTGACGCTGCCGATCCGGTTCTTCAGGTCCTTGAGGCTGGGCATCCGTTATCTCCCTGCCGCGCCCTCAGGCGAAGTCCTTGGCGTAGGTATCAAGCTCGGCCCGGATCGACTTCTCAAGATCGCCGGCGACCTTGCGGTCGTTGGCGGTGATGTCGTCGAGAAGCGCGCGGCCCTTGGTGCGAAGGTGCTTGAGCAACCCGGCTTCGAAGCGACCGACATCCTTGACGGCGATCTTGTCCAGATAGCCCGAGGTTCCAGCGAAGATCACGCAGACGATCTCGGCATTGGTCAGCGGCGCGTATTGTGGCTGCTTCATCAACTCGGTCAGGCGAGCGCCCCGGTTGAGCAACTGCTGCGTTGAGGCGTCGAGATCCGAGCCGAACTGCGCGAAGGCCGCCATCTCGCGGTACTGCGCCAGCTCGAGCTTCACCTTGCCCGCGACCGACTTCATCGCACTCGTTTGCGCCGACGAGCCGACGCGCGAAACCGAAAGGCCTGTGTTCACGGCCGGACGGACGCCCTGGTAGAAAAGCTCGGTCTCGAGGAAGATCTGCCCGTCGGTGATCGAGATCACGTTCGTCGGGATGAAGGCCGACACGTCGCCGCCCTGCGTCTCGATGATCGGAAGTGCGGTCAGCGAGCCCGAGCCGAAGTCCTCGTTCATCTTGGCCGACCGCTCGAGCAGGCGGGAGTGCAGGTAGAACACGTCGCCCGGATAGGCCTCGCGCCCCGGCGGACGGCGCAGAAGAAGCGACATCTGGCGGTAGGCCACGGCCTGCTTCGAGAGGTCGTCATAGATGATGAGCGCATGGCGGCCGTTGTCGCGGAAGTATTCGGCCATCGCGGTGGCGGCATAAGGGGCGAGGAACTGCATCGGTGCGGGGTCCGAGGCGGTCGCGGCAACGACGATCGTATAGTCGATCGCACCGGTTTCCTCGAGCTTCTTCACCAGCTGTGCAACGGTCGAGCGCTTTTGCCCGATGGCGACGTAGACGCAGTAGAGCTTCTTGCTTTCATCTGCCCCGGCGGCGTCGTTATAGGCCTTCTGGTTCAGGATCGTGTCGAGTGCCACGGCGGTCTTGCCGGTCTGGCGGTCGCCGATGATCAGCTCGCGCTGGCCACGGCCGACGGGGATCATCGCGTCGATGGCCTTGAGGCCGGTCGCCATCGGCTCGTGCACCGACTTGCGCGGGATGATGCCCGGTGCCTTCACGTCGGCCACCCGGCGTTCGGTCGCGGCGATGGCGCCCTTGCCGTCAATCGGGTTGCCGAGGCCGTCAACTACCCGGCCGAGGAGCGCGTCGCCCGCAGGCACGTCCACGATGGACTTGGTGCGCTTGACGGTGTCGCCTTCCTTGATGTCCTGGTCCGAGCCGAAGATCACGATGCCGACGTTGTCGATCTCGAGGTTCAGCGCCATGCCCCGGATACCGCCCGGAAACTCGACCATCTCGCCGGCCTGAACATTGTCGAGGCCGTGGACGCGGGCGATCCCGTCGCCGACCGACAGCACGCGACCGACTTCGGCGACTTCGGCATCCTGCCCGAAATTGCGGATCTGCTCCTTGAGGATCGCAGAAATCTCAGCAGCTTGGATACCCATCATCCGACCTCTTTCATTGCGTTCTTGAGTGCCGCGAGTTTCGCGCGGATCGAGGTGTCGATCATGGTCGACCCCAGTTTCACGACGAGGCCGCCGATCAGGCCCTCGTCCACGGATGCCTTGAGCTTCACATCCTTGCCGACGCGCGCCTTGAGGGTCGCGATCAGTTTCGCCGTCTGGTCGGGTGTGAGGGCGGTCGCAGAGACGACCTCGGCCGTGACCTCGCCCTTGTGGGCGGCAATTAGTGCGCGAAGCGTGGTGACAAGCTGCGGCAGAACGAACAGGCGGCGCTTGCTTGCCAGCTGGGCGAGCGTGTTCGACACCAGCGGCGACAGGCCCATCTTCTCGGCGACCGCGACGATGGCCTTGGACTGATCCTCGCGCGAGATCATCGGCGAAGCGATCATGTCGCGCAGATCGGCACTAAGGCCGAGTGCAGCGTCCAGTGCATCCACGTCCGCTTCGAGCGTCTGAATCGCGTTCGCTTCGTTGGCAAGATCGAACACGGCCGTAGCATAGCGAGCGGCGATCCCGGTTGAGGTCGAGGCTGTTTCCGACACGTCTGCCCTTCCGCTGTAATCACCCCGTGCGGCGCTCCGTCAGCATCACGCAGGACAGAAGCCATGGGTGGCGCACACCGGGGGTGTGCGTCTCGATTTCGGCGCGGGTGTAGCAGAGGCATCCGTACCCTGCAACCGTCTGTGTCGCGCCGCGAAAATGGTGGATGGCCTTGAAAAACAGGCGATCCGCGGTCCCTGTCTCCGGCCCTGCCGGGCCTCGCGCGCATCCTGCGACATCCTGTCCCTCGGGCCGCGCTGCCTGGGTGAATCACCCGCTTCGCTGGACGCGTGGCGCGGGCACCGGCGCAGGCAGTCCGTCGAGGATGCGAAGCGGGCGGCGGACCACCTCGCGCAGGCCGGGACGGGTCGGGGCGTAGGTCTGTTTCGACGCCTCGACGATCAGCACGCCTCCGGCAAGCCAGGGGGCGACGCGCCGCCCCGTGCCGTCCCAGAAATCGGCTGTGCGAAGCCAGAAGCGGCGGTTGGACGGCGGCGCGAAGAGGGTCGACTGGCTGCGTTCGGGCGTGAAGGCGTGGTGCTTCAGTTGCCCTTCGAGCTGCGAGAAGGAGTACGGCCGCCCGAAGCCGAACGGCGTGCCATCGCGCCGCGCCCAGAGACCCGAGCGGTTCGGCACCACGAACAGCGCCTTCCCCCCGGGACCGAGCACCCGGCTGCATTCCTGCAACAGCGCCGAGGGTTGCTCGGACGTCTCGAGCCCGTGCATCACTATCAGGCGGTCCACCATCCCCGTGGGGATCGGCCACTGGGTTTCCTCGCAGAGAACCGACACGTTCTCCATCCCTGCGGGCCAGGGCATGACACCCTGCTGGCCCGGCATCAGCGCGATGACGCGCCGTGCCTCGGCCAGAAAGGGGCGCAGCAACGGCGCGGCAAAGCCGAAGCCCACCACGGTCTGCCCCTTTATCTGCGGCCAAAGCGCGACGACGCTGTCGCGGATCGCCCGCTGCGCCACCCGCCCAAGCTGGGTACGGTAGTAGAAGTTGCGAAGATCGACGACGTCGAGATGCATTGCGGCGGCGATCCGTCCGGGCGAAGGTCGGGGGATCATACCCGGATTGGGGCCTTTGGCCATGCCGCTTGAACTCGTGACGATCCCCTGCCTGTCCGACAACTACGCCTTCCTCGTGCATGACCCGGACACCGGCCAGACCGCTTGCGTCGATGTGCCCGAGGTCGGACCGATCCTTGCCGCGCTGCGAGCGCGGGGCTGGGTGCTGTCGCATATCCTGCTGACCCATCACCACGATGACCACATTGCGGGGGTGGGCGCGCTGCGCGAGGCGACCGGCGCGCGCGTCCTCGGGGCGGCCGCCGACGCGCATCGGTTGCCGCCGCTTGACCAGGCGCTGGCCGAGGGCGACAGCTTTGCCATCGGGGCGCACAAGGTCGCCTTGATCGACGTGCCCGGTCATACTGGCGGGCATATCGCCTTCCACATCCCGTCGGCGGCGATGGTCTTTACCGGGGACAGCCTGATGGCCGCAGGCTGCGGTCGGCTGTTCGAGGGTAGCGGCGCGCAGATGTGGGCCAGCCTGCAGAAACTTGCGGCCCTGCCGCCCGACACGCTGGTCTGTTCGGGGCACGAGTATACCGCCTCGAACATCCGCTTTGCGCTGACCCTTGAACCGGCGAACGCGGCACTTATCTCGAGATCGAAGGCGGTCGACGAAGCACGCCGCCGCCTTGATCCGACCGTTCCATCCAGGCTTTCGGACGAGCTTGCAACAAACCCGTTCCTGCGGGCGCATCTTGCGGAGATGAAGGCCCGTCTGGGCCTGCCGGATGCAGCCGATCCGGTCGTCTTCGCCGAAATCCGGTCCCGCAAGGACCGGTTCTGAACCTGCGGACCCCGCCGCATCACACGACTGCCCGGATGCGATCACATTTTGCACATATGCAGAAGGAAAGCTGGGGCTGCGATAAAAAGAACTTGAAGGTCGGTCGGGAAAACCGAACTTTAATATCATCAGGCCACCGTCGGGAAAGGCGCAGCGCCCGCCCCGACCCTGAGGAACAGGAGCACCAGAACGTGCCATCGTTTTCTAATACGCTCGAGCAGGCCATCCACGGCGCGCTGGCGCTTGCCAACGCACGCCGCCACGAACTCGCGACGCTGGAGCACCTTCTGCTGTCGCTCATCGACGAACCCGACGCGGCCCGCGTGATGAAGGCCTGCTCGGTCGATCTTGACGACTTGCGAAAGACGCTGGTCGACTTCATCGACGACGACCTGTCGACGCTGGTGACGGATGTCGAGGGGTCTGAAGCCGTGCCGACCGCCGCGTTCCAGCGGGTGATCCAGCGCGCGGCGATCCATGTGCAGTCCTCGGGGCGGACCGAGGTGACGGGGGCCAACGTCCTTGTCGCGATCTTCGCCGAGCGCGAGTCTAACGCCGCCTACTTCCTGCAAGAGCAGGACATGACCCGCTACGACGCTGTGAACTTCATCGCGCATGGCGTGGCCAAGGACCCGTCCTATGGCGAGGCGCGTCCCGTGACCGGCGCGGAAGAGGCGCAGGAGACGCCGAAGGCCGAGGCCGGCGATGCCAAGGAATCCGCCCTGTCGATGTAGTGCGTCGATCTGAACGTCAAGGCGCGCAAGGGCGTCGTCGACCCGCTGATCGGGCGCGAGTCCGAGGTGGAGCGGTGCATCCAGGTTCTGTGCCGCCGCCGCAAGAACAACCCGCTTCTGGTGGGCGATCCGGGCGTCGGCAAGACGGCCATCGCCGAGGGGCTGGCCCGCAAGATCGTGAACCATGAGGTTCCCGAGGTGTTGGGGCATGCCACGATCTTCTCGCTCGACATGGGCGCGCTTCTGGCGGGCACGCGCTATCGCGGCGATTTCGAAGAGCGCTTGAAGTCGGTCGTCAAGGAGATGGAGGATCATCCCGACGCGATCCTCTTCATCGACGAGATCCATACCGTGATCGGCGCGGGGGCAACCAGTGGCGGGGCGATGGATGCGTCGAACCTGCTGAAGCCCGCGCTTCAGGGCGGCAAACTGCGCTGCATGGGCTCGACCACCTACAAGGAGTTCCGTCAGCACTTCGAGAAGGACCGCGCCCTGTCGCGGCGCTTCCAGAAGATCGACGTGAACGAGCCGTCGGTGCCGGATGCGATCAAGATCCTGATGGGTCTAAAGCCGCATTTCGAGGAGCATCACGACCTGCGCTACACATCCGACGCGATCAAGTCGGCGGTGGAACTGGCTGCCAGGTACATCCACGACCGCAAGCTGCCCGACAGCGCCATCGACGTGATCGACGAAGCCGGTGCGGCGCAGCATCTGCTGTCCGAGGGCAAGCGGCGCAAGACGCTCGGGATCAAGGAGATCGAGGCAGTCGTCGCCAAGATCGCCCGCATCCCGCCGAAAACCGTCTCGAAGGACGATGCCGAAACGCTGCGTGATCTGGAAAAGACGCTCAAGCGCGTGGTGTTCGGTCAGGACAAGGCGGTCGAGGCACTTTGCTCGGCCATCAAGCTGGCGCGGGCGGGTCTGCGCGAGCCCGAGAAGCCCATCGGCAACTACCTGTTTGCCGGGCCGACCGGCGTTGGCAAGACCGAGGTCGCGAAGCAACTCGCGTCCTCGCTGGGGGTGGAACTGATCCGCTTCGACATGTCGGAATACATGGAGAAGCACGCAGTCAGCCGCTTGATCGGCGCGCCTCCGGGCTATGTCGGCTTCGACCAGGGCGGAATGCTGACCGATGGCGTGGATCAGCATCCGCATTGCGTGCTGCTGCTCGACGAGATGGAAAAGGCCCACCCGGATGTCTACAACATCCTTCTTCAGGTCATGGACCACGGGAAGCTGACCGACCACAACGGCCGGCAGGTCGACTTCCGCAACGTGATCCTTATCATGACGTCGAACGCGGGCGCGTCGGAAATGTCCAAATCCGCCATCGGCTTCGGCCGCGACCGGCGCACGGGCGAGGATACGGCGGCGATCGAGCGCACCTTCACGCCCGAATTCCGCAACCGCCTCGATGCCGTGATCTCGTTCGCTCCGCTTGGGCGCGATGTCATCCTTCAGGTGGTCGAGAAGTTCGTGCTGCAACTCGAAGCACAACTTCTGGACCGTGGCGTGCATATCGAGCTGACGCCAGAGGCCGCGGCCTGGCTTGGCGAGAAGGGCTATGACGACAAGATGGGCGCGCGGCCCCTGGGGCGCGTGATTCAGGAGCACATCAAGAAGCCGCTCGCCGAGGAACTGCTGTTCGGCAAGCTGATGAAGGGCGGCGTCGTGCGGGTCACGCTGAAGGACGATGCGATCGAGTTG
>JANPJD010000019.1:0-1720 GCA_031425325.1 Rhodobacterales bacterium
CGCCATCGCGTCCGAGATGTGCCATTCGAGCCGTTCGAGGTCGTCGGGGAAAAGCTGGAAGCTGAAATCGTCGGGGAACGGGTCGTCGGGCGTTACCCAATGCGCGCGGCAGTTGCCCTCGTAAGGACCAAGGTTGAAGCCCGCCTTTTCCTGCCGCAGGTAGTAAGACGAGTCCACGTCGCGCAGAAGCGGCAGCTTGTGCCCGACCTCCGCCGTCCAGGCGGCGATCTCGGGGATGGTGTCGAACAAGAGGTACTGGTGGCTCATCACCATCATCGGCACGCGGCGGCCGAACATCGCGCCGACCTCACGTGCATAGTAGCCCGCCGCGTTCACCACGATCTCGCAGCGCACCTCGCCCTTCGGCGTCACGACCACCCATTCGGCCCCGTCGCGGCGAACACCCGTGACCGGGCAGAACCGCTCGATCCGCGCGCCAAGCTGCCGTGCGCCGCGCGCAAGGGCCTGGGTCAGCTGCGCCGGGTCGATGTCGCCGTCATAGGGGTCGTAAAGCGCGCCAGCGAGGTCATGCGTCTGCACGAAGGGGTAGCGCCCGCGGATCTCGTCAGGCCCGAGGATGCCGAGGTCCATGCCCTGCGAGCGGCCCATGCCGACGACGCGCTGGAACTCGCGCAGGCGGTCGGCGGTGTGGCCTAGCCGGACCGAGCCCGTGACGTGGTAGTTCATCGGATAGTCGACCGCAGCACCAAGCCCGCGATAAAGCTCGGCCGAATAGCGCTGCATGTTCATGATCGACCATGAGGACGAGAAGGTCGGCACGTTCCCGGCGGCGTGCCAGGTGGACCCGGCCGTCAGCTCATTGCGCTCCAGCAGCAGTGCATCGGTCCAGCCCGCGCGCGCGAGATGATAGAGGCAGGACGCGCCCACCGCCCCGCCGCCGATGATGACCACCCGTGCCGTTGTCGGCAGATCGCCCACGCCCACCCCCCATGTTATCCCGGACTATCCCCCGGCGTGCGCCACCTTTCAATTCGACATGGACCCCAGTATTGATCGACACATCCGATCAGGGGCCGCGATGTCACCCGAGTTGCTCGATACCTTCCTCGACCTGATCGAGAGCCGCAGCTTTCACCGCACGGCCGAGCGTCTTGGTCTGACGCAATCGACCGTCTCGGCCCGCGTGCAGGCGCTTGAGGCGGCCTTGGGCGCGCGGCTTTTCTCGCGCTCACGCGCCGGGACCGAGCTTACGACCGAGGGGCTGAAGTTCGAGCCGCACGCCCGCGCGCTGCGCCATGCACTGGCAGAGGCGCGCCGGTCGGTCACCCCCAGCGGCACGGCGGCGATGACCCTGCGCGTGGGCATCCAGAACGACCTTGCGGCAGGCCATATCGGAGAGTGGGTGTCCGAGTTCCGCCGCGCCCTGCCGCAGACTGCCTTCTATATCGAGCCGGACTACTCGGCGCAGATGTGCGCCGACCTTGCCCTCGGACGCCTCGACCTTGCGGTGCTCTATTCGCCACGGGCCGCACCGGACCTGCATTTCGTCTCGGTCGGGCAGATCGCCTACCGGCTGATCTCGACCGACGGGCCGCGGCGCGCCGACCTTGTGCCCGAACGCTATGTGCGCGGCAACTATTCCCCTGCCTTCGAGACCGCGCATCAGGCCCTGCTGCCCGATTGTGCGGCCTCGCCCCTTGCGGCGGGGCAAAGCGGCGCGGTCGCGGGCCTACTGACGACGCTGGGCGGGGCGGGCTTT
>JANPJD010000020.1:0-33479 GCA_031425325.1 Rhodobacterales bacterium
ATCCGCGCGCCGAACGAGGACCGCCCGCCGGTGCCGGACCTTGCGCGCACCGTGCCCGTCCGCCCGCCCGGCTTCTGCACCGGCTGCCCCGAGCGGCCGATCTTCGCCGCGCTGAAGCTGGTGCAGAAAGAGCTTGGCCGCCACCAGATCAGCGCCGACATCGGCTGCCATCTGTTCGGCGCGCTGCCGCCCTTCGAGGTCGGGGGCGCCACGATGGGCTACGGCCTTGGCCCCGCCGGGAATGGCGCCTTCGACGGCGGCGGCGCACGTCGCCCAGTCTCGATCATCGGCGACGGCGGGTTCTGGCACAATGGGCTGTCCTCGTCTTTCACCAACATGGTGTTCAACAAGTCCGACAGCCTCGCCGTCGTGGTCGACAACCACTATGCCGCCGCGACCGGTGGGCAGGACGTCATGTCCTCGCGCGCGTCGAACGCGACAAAGGCGACGGGCAACCCCATCGGACGTGCCCTGCAGGGGATCGGCGTCCCCTGGGTGCGGCAGGTCACGAACACCTACGAGGTCGGCAAGCTGCGCGATCTGTTCCGCGAGGCGCTGACCACCGACGCGCCCGGCCCGAAGGTGATCGTCGCCTCGTCGGAATGCATGTTGAACAAACAGCGGCGCGAAAAGCCGCTGGCCGCTCAGGCGATCCGCGAGGGCCGCCGGGTCGAGGCCGCGCGCTTTGGCGTCGACGAGGCGATCTGCACCGGCGATCACGCCTGCATCCGCCTGTCGGGCTGCCCGTCGCTGTCGCTTAAGCATCTCGACGATCCGCTGCGCGAAGACCCGGTGGCCTCGATCGACCAGTCATGCGTCGGCTGCGGCAATTGCGGCGAGGTTGCCGAGGCGGCGGTGCTGTGCCCCTCGTTCTACCGCGCCGACGTGGTGCACAATCCCTCGGCGTGGGAGCGGCGCCGCAGCGCGGTCCGCGCCGCCGTCATCGGCTGGCTGCAACGCAGGCGGCAGGCGCGGCGGCTGGGCTTCGAGGGGGCGGCATGACGGTCCATGACCTGCCCGCCCGTCCGCCCGATCCGCGCCTCGGCGGCATGATCAAGCTGGCGGTCATGGCCGTAGGCGGGCAGGGCGGCGGCGTCCTGACGAACTGGATCGAGGCGCTGGCCCGCGCGAATGGGCATGTCTGTCAGGCGACCTCGGTCGCAGGCGTGTCGCAGCGCACGGGGGCCACGGTCTACTACATCGAGATGTGCCCCTCGACGGATCGCCCGCCCGTCTTCTCGCTGATGCCTGCGGCGGGCGACGTGGACGTGCTGATCGCCGCCGAGATGATGGAGGCGGGCCGCGCCATCCTGCGCGGCTTCGTAACGCCTGACCGGACCGTGCTGATCGCTTCGACCCACCGGGTGCTCGCGGTGTCAGAAAAGACCGTGCCGGGCGATGGCATCGCCAGCAGCGCCGAGGCGATGGCGGCGGCAGAGGTGGCAGCACGCCAGTTGCTTGCTGCCGACTTCGATCGGGCGGCCACCGGGGCGGGCTCGGTCATCTCGGCCAGCCTGTTTGGCGCGCTTGCGGCCTCGGGCGCGCTGCCCTTCCCGCGCGCGGCCTTCGAGGCTGCGATCCGAGCGGGTGGCAAGGGGGTCGAGGGCTCGCTCCGCGCCTTTGACGCGGGCTTTGCGGCGGCGCTGGCACCCGTGGCGGTTCCGGCAGCGGTGCCCCCGCAGCCCGCCGGGTCCGTCAGCGGCCCGGCAAGGCTGCTGGCCGGATGGTCAGCGCTGGCCGACCGGTTGGTGCGCTATCCCGACGGCCCGCGCGACATGGCCGAGGCGGGCCTGCGAAAGGTCGTCGACTTCCAGGACGTCGCCTATGGGGCCGAATATCTCGACCGGCTGGACGCGATCCTCGCGCGGGACGACGCGGCGCGGGGTCATGCGCTGACGCGCGAGGCGGCCCGGCATATCGCCAACGCCATGGCCTATCACGACGTGATCCGGGTGGCCGACCTCAAGACCCGTCCGGCGCGGTTCCGGCGGATCGAGGCCGAGATGGGTGTGCAGGACGCGCAGGGGTTGCACCTGACCGAGTTCCTGCATCCTCGCGCGGCCGAGATCGCGGGCCTGCTGCCCGCAGGCCTTGGCGCGCGCATTGCCCGCGATCCGGTCTGGATGGCCCGGCTTGACCGCTGGTTCGGCAAGGGACGACGCATCCGCAGCGACAGCCTGCGTGGGTACCTCGTGCTGCACCTCGCCGGGGGCCTGCGCGGCTGGCGCAGGCGGACCCTGCGACACGCCGAGGAGCGGGCGCATCTGGAGGCATGGCTCGGGACTGCGCTGGCGCACCTGCCAGATCGCTACGACCTTGCGGTCGAAGTGCTGCGCTGCCGTCGCCTGATCAAGGGCTACTCGGACACCCATGCGCGCGGCCAATCGAAGTTCGACCGAGTCCTGGCAGGCATCGCGCTTGTCGCGCAGCGTCCCGACGCCGCCGATTGGGCGCGGCGGCTGCGCGAGGCGGCGCTGGCCGACGAGGAGGGTCGGGCGCTCGACGGGGCGCTTGCCACCATCCGCAGTTTCGCGTGAAGGACGGGGCGTTCTTCGCGTAAGCGCGCCACCGACGCGTTTCGGATCGCTCATCACCCCCATGGGATCTTTCCGCCAAAGTAAAATCAGGTCCTGCAGAGGTCGTGCAGCGACGCTATCAGGCGGTCGGTGCCTGCCTCGGTCGTGACGATGCCCGGCGACAGGCGCAGCGTGGCCCCCCGCGCATCGGCGTGGAGGTCACGCGCGGCGAGCGCCGCGACGGTCGTCCGCGCCGCTTCGGGCGAGGCGAGGCGCAGCATCACGCTGCCGCCGCGCCGCGCCTCGGCGCGTGGCGTCACGAGTGCAAGCCCCATCTCGTCAGCGGCCTCGATCAGGCGTGCCGTCAGGCGGCGGTTGTGGGCGACAAGCGCCGCCGGGTCTTGGCCCGCGTGCCAGTCGAGCGCAGGCAGCGAGGCGGCGGCGGCCATGATTCCCGGCGTGCCGCTGTCGAAGCGGCGGATGTCCGGGGCGTAGGCGAAGCGGTCGAGCGCCCACGAAAAGGGGTTGTCCTGGCTGAACCAGCCGCGCAACTCGGGCTGGCAGAGTTCGAAGAGCGCTTTCGCGACATGCAGGATGCCCGCGCCGGGCGTGCCGCACATCCACTTCAGGCTCGTCGACAGGGTGAAGTCGATCGCAGGATCGGTCACATCGAAGGGCAGAAGCCCCGCCGCCTGTGTGATGTCGACGCCAACGAGGCTGCCGTGCTGCCGCGCCTCCGCGACCAGCGTGCCAAGGTCGATCCGGCTCGACGAGGTCGACGACACCCAGGTCAGCAGCGTCAAGGCCACGTCGGGGCCGAGGCTTGCCACGAAATCCTCGTCCTCGACCCAGGCAGCCCCCTGGCGCAGCGGCACCGTCGTCAGCGTGAAGCCAAGACGCTCTTGCAGGCCGGTCAGAAGGAAGTGGTTGGACGGAAAGCAATCCGCCCCGACCACGATCCGGCGCCCCGCGAGATGGCCAGGGGGCAGCGCGGTGACAAGCGCGTGCAGCGCGTGGGTCACGCTTTCCATCGTGGTGACGCTCGTCTCCTCGGCGTTCAGGATCGCCGCCCATCGCGACAGGAACCGGACGCGCAAGCCAAGCGCATGCGGCCATTGCACGTCGGCGGCCGTGCCCCAGATCGCGGCGAAAGACGCCATCGCAGCGGCGAGATCTGCGTCCTTGCCCGGATACTGGCCGATCGAGTGATAAAGGAAATACCCCGATCCGTCGCGCTCGGTCGCCCCGCTTGCCTGATGGTCTGTCCGGGTCATCGCGTCGTTCCCTGTCATGTAGGCAAAAGCTCCAGCGCCACGCCCTGTCCGACGCCCACGCAAAGCGTCACGAGCGCGCGCGTCGCGCCCGGCGTTTCGGCAAGGCGTCGCGCCGCAGTTCCCGCAAGGCGCGCGCCCGTCATGCCAAGCGGATGGCCGATTGCGATGCCGCCGCCCCGGGCGTTCACGCGGGGGTCGTCATCCACGATCCCCCAGGCCCGGGTGCAGGCCAGCACCTGCGCGGCGAACGCCTCATTGATCTCGATCACGTCATGCGCGCCCGCGTCAAGCCCGGTCCGTGCCGCCAGCCGAGCGACGGCGGCGACCGGGCCGATGCCCATCACCCGGGGCGCGACCCCTGCCGAGGCCGAGGCCCCGACGCGGGCGAAGGGGACAAGGCCGTGCCGCGCAACTGCCGCCGCCGAGGCAAGGATCAGCGCCGCCGCCCCGTCGTTGATGCCGGCGGCATTGCCGGGCGTTACCGTGCCCGCCGCGCGAAGCGGGGCAAGGGCCGCCAGACGCGCGGCCGAGGTTGCGCGGGGATGCTCGTCGGTGCTGACCAGGGCGGCCTCGCCGCGAGGCCCCGGCACGGACACCGGCGAGATATCGGCGGCGTGCCAGCTTGCGTCGTACCGCTGCTGGCTGCGAAGCGCGAAGGCGTCCTGATCCGCGCGCGAGATGCCGTGCTCGGCCGCCACGGTCTCGGCCGTCTCGGGCATCGGGTCGGTGCCATGGGCTTCGGCGATGCGCGGGTTGACGAAGCGCCAGCCGATCGTCGTGTCGTGCACCTCGGCGCGGCGCGGGAAGGCGTGGTCGGCTTTTGCCATCACGAAGGGCGCGCGCGTCATGCTTTCGACGCCGCCCGCGATCACCACATCGGCCCCGTCCCGGATCGCCCGTGCACCCAGAATGACCGCGTCGAGCCCCGAGGCGCAGAGGCGGTTGACGGTCAGCGCGGGCACGCTTTCGGGCAGGCCCGACAGAAGGACCGCCATCCGCGCGACGTTGCGGTTGTCTTCGCCCGCCTGGTTGGCGCAGCCCAGGATCACCTCGTCGACCGCAAGACCCGGATGCAGGGCTAGAAGCGCGTCGATCACATGCGCCGCCATGTCGTCGGGACGCAGGCCCGCCAGCGCGCCGCCATGACGGCCGATCGGCGTGCGGCGCATCGTGCAGAGAAAGACCTCGGTCATGCGGCGCATCTGAGGATGGGCGAGGGGTCGTAGCGTCCCCGCAGATAAGGCGGTGCCGTGGCGGCAAGAGCGCAAAGCACCTCGCGGACGTGCGGCTCCCCCCGCGAGGCGAGGACCTCGAACGGGCCGCGCGGCAGGTTCAGCCCCAGGCGCATCGCCGTGTCGATCCCCGCTTCGGTCGTGCCGCCCTCGGCCAGAAGCCATCCTGCCTCGTTGATAAGCGTGGCTTCGATGCGCTGAACGATCGTGTCGGCATCGGCGGGCGGCTTTGGCAGCGCATCGGGATGAACAAAGCCCCGCCCCGACTTGCGCCCAAGGTAACCGGCCGCGACCTGTGCGCGAAGCGCGGCGAAGACATGGTAGCGGGGATGGCCCTGCATCGCTTCGGCCAGCCCCTCGGTCGCGGCGAGGTTCACATCCGCGCCGATCAGGTCGATCAGCCCGAACGGCCCCAGCGCATATCCAGCCGCTTGCATCGCGGCGTCGATTTCGCCGGGGGCGCGATCTTCCTCGAGCAGCGCGAGCGCTTCGCCGTAGACGGGGCGTGCCACCCGGTTCACGATGAAGCCGGGGCGATCGGGGGCGTCGATGACGGTCTTTCCGGCGCCCTCGCAAAGGCGTCGGGCGAGGGCGAGCGCGGCGGGGTGGGTCATGGGCGTGCCGACAAGTTCGACGAGCCGCATCGCTGGTGCGGGGTTGAAGAAATGGCAGCCGATCACGCGGCCCGGATGCAGGCTGCCCCCGGCACAGGCTGCGACCGACAGCGCAGATGTGTTGGTCGCCAGGACCGCGTCGGCGGCAAGAACGTGGTCGAGGTCGGCGATGAGTGCGCGCTTGGCATCAAGCCGCTCGACGATGGCCTCGATCACCACGGCCGCCGGGGCGAGCCCGCGGATGTCGTCCGCAACGGTCAGCCGCGCCAGTGCCCCGTCGCGCTCGGACACCGTCAGACGACCGGCCGCCACACGGCGGTCAAGGGCGGCGGCAAGCCGACCCGCTGCGCCGGCCCGAACGTCGGCCTTCGCGTCAGTCGCTATGACCGGATGCCCTGCCATCACGAAGACCTGCGCGATGCCGAGGCCCATCGTGCCCAAGCCCGCCACCCCGACCGTCACTGCCGTTCCACCCTGCATCATGGATGCGATCATGCGTCGCGCGACGCGACGAGGGCAAGAAAAACTTTAAGCTTGAAATTGTTTTGAGGCGGTGACAGGCTGATCGCACAGATGGTATGAGGCAGGGGACCGGCATGAAGATACTCTGCCTCGGTGGCGGGCCAGCCGGCCTTTACTTCGCGATCTCGATGAAACTGCGCGATCCCTCGCATGATGTGACGGTGCTCGAGCGCAACAAGGCCGACGACACGTTCGGCTGGGGCGTGGTCCTGTCGGATGACGCACTTGCGCGGATGCAGCGCAACGATCCCGAAAGCACCCGGGCGATCCGCGAAAGCTTCGCCTATTGGGACGACGTTGCGGTCGTTAAGGCCGGGGAGCGGACCGTCTCGGGCGGCCACGGCTTTGCGGGGATCGGGCGGCGACGGTTGCTCGTCCTGTTGCAGGCACGCGCCCGCGCGCTGGGGGTGGATCTGCGCTTCGAGACCGAGTTCCGCTCGGCCGAGGCCTACCGGCGGGACTACGACCTCGTCGTCGCCTCGGACGGGATCAACTCGGCAGTCCGGGCGGAATATGCCGACGTGTTCCGACCGGACGTCGACATGCGAAAATGCCGGTTCGTCTGGCTGGGGACCAAGGCCAAGTTCGACGACGCCTTCACCTTCATCTTCGAGAAGACGGCGCATGGCTGGCTCTGGGCGCATGCCTACCAGTTCGATGCCGAGACGGCGACCTTCATCGTCGAATGCAGCCAGGCCACCTGGGATGCCTGGGGCTTCGACGCCATGTCGAAGGACGAGACGGTCGCCACCTGCGAGCGCATCTTCGCGGCCCATCTGGGCGGCAACGCGCTGATTTCCAACGCGTCTCATCTGCGCGGCTCTGCCGTCTGGATGACGTTCCCGCGCGTCGTCTGCGAGCGTTGGTATCACGGCAATGTCGTTTTGATGGGCGATGCGGCGGCGACCAGCCATTTCTCGATCGGTTCGGGCTCTCGCCTGGCCTTCGACAGCGCCATCGCGCTGGCCGAGTATCTGCATGACGAGCCTACGCTGGAGGGGGCCTTTCGCCGCTATCAGGACGAGCGCCGCGTCGAGGTGTTGCGGCTTCAATCCGCTGCGCGAAACTCGCTCGAATGGTTCGAGGAGGTCGAGCGCTATCTCGACATGCCGCCGCTTCAGTTCGCCTATTCGCTTCTGACCCGCAGCCAGCGCATCGGCCACGAGAACCTGCGGACCCGAGACGCGGGCTGGCTGCGGGGGGCGGAGGACTGGTTTCAGGCGCGCGCCGGGGGCAGGGCGGGGCGGACCCCGATGTTCGCGCCCTTGCGGCTGCGCGACATGACGCTTGCCAACCGGATCGTCGTCTCGCCGATGGCGCAGTACAAGGCGGTCGAGGGATGTCCGACCGATTGGCACCTGATCCACTACGCCGAGCGGGCCAAGGGCGGGGCGGGGCTTGTCGTGACCGAAATGACCTGCGTCAGCCCCGAGGGGCGGATCACGCCGGGATGCCCCGGCCTTTACACCCCGGCGCATGAGGCGTCGTGGCGGCGGCTGGTCGATTTCGTTCATGCCGAGACCGAGGCAAAGGTCTGCTGCCAGATCGGTCACTCGGGGCGCAAGGGGTCTACCCAGCGTGGATGGGAGACGATGGACGCACCACTGGCGGACGGCAACTGGCCGCTCTTGTCGGCCTCGGCGCTGCCCTGGGGGCCAGGGTCCGACACGCCAAAGGCGATGGACCAGAATGATATGATCCGCGTCCGGGACGAGTTCGTCGCAGCTGCACGGATGGCGGAGCGGATCGGTTTTGACATGATCGAACTTCACGCGGCACACGGCTACCTGCTGTCCGCATTTATTTCACCAATTTCGAACATTCGGGCGGATGAGTATGGCGGCAGTCTCGAAAACCGCCTGCGCTGGCCGCTTGAAGTGTTCGGCGCGATGCGCGCGGCCTGGCCCGCGCAGAAACCCATGTCGGTCCGCATTTCGGCGCATGACTGGACGGGCGAAGAGGGGATCACGCCCGCCGATGCCGTCGCGATTGCCCGCGCCTTTGCCAAGGCCGGGGCCGATGTGATCGACGTCTCGGCAGGCCAGACGAGCCTTGAAGCACGGCCGCGCTACGGCCGGATGTTCCAGACCCCCTTCTCGGACCGCATCCGCAACGAGGCTGGCATCGCCACCATGGCGGTGGGCAACATCACCGAGACGGATCAGGTCAATGCGATCCTGCTGGCGGGGCGCGCAGACCTTGTCTGCCTTGGCCGGCCCCACCTGGCCGATCCCTACTGGACGCTGCACGCCGCCCTGGCACAGGGTGACGAGGGCACTGCTTGGCCAAAGCCCTATCTCGCCGGTGCAGAGCAGGCGCGACGCCTGTCGGGCCGCACGCCCGAGGCGATCCGGGCATGACGCTGTCGGGCAAGCGCGTGCTGGTGACGGGCGGCGGGTCGGGCCTTGGGGCCGACCTCGCGCGCGGTTTCGCCGAGGCCGGGGCCGAGGTCGTCGTTGCGGGACGGCGCGCAGAGGCGCTTCACGAGGTCGCGCAGCGCCTCGGCGTCAGGCCGGTCGTGGCCGACGTGACCGACGAGGCGTCCGTCCGTGCGCTGTTCGCGACCGCCGGCCCTTGCGATATCGTGATCGCCAACGCGGGCATCGCCGCGAGCGGACCGCTGGTCCGTACCACCCTCGATGCGTGGAACGAGATGCTTGCCGCAAACCTGACGGGCGTGTTCCTGACGCTGCGCGAGGGCCTGTCGCAGATGCCGGGCTGGGGCCGCCTTGTCGCAATTGCTTCGACCGCAGGCTTGCGCGGCTACGCCCAGGCTGCCCCCTATGCGGCGTCCAAGCACGGCGTCGTGGGTCTCGTGCGGTCGCTGGCACTCGAGACGGCGACGGGGCCTGTCACGGTCAACGCGCTCTGCCCGGGCTTTCTTGACACGCCGATGACCGGACAAAGCGTCGAGGCGATTGCCGCAGCGACCGGGCGCAGCCCCGACACGGCGTTGGCGGCCCTGCGCGGCATGAACCCCCAAGGCCGCCTTATCTCCCCTGCCGAGGTCACCACGGCGGCGCTGTGGCTTTGCGGACCGGGATCCGAGGGTGTCAACGGTCAGGCCATCGCAATCTCGGGAGGTGCGCCTTGAGCGAGGAAAGCCGGATGCCCCTGCCGCTGGACCTGAGTTCGAAGCGGCGGCTAAAGATGTGGATCCGACTGCTGGGCGTCACGCGGGTGGTCGAGTCGCATCTGCGCGAATACCTGCGGGTCAATCACGCGACGACGCTGCCCCGCTTCGATGTCATGGCGGCGCTCTACCGGCGCCGTGAGGGCGTGACGATGACCGAACTCAGCCGCATGCTGCTGGTCTCGAACGGCAACGCGACGACCGTGGTCGACCGGCTCGAGTCCGACGGCCTTGTGCGGCGCACCCCCTCGCAGGCCGACCGGCGCACCGTTCATGTCGCGCTGACACCCGAAGGTCTGCAACGCTTCGAGGGTCTTGCCGCCGAGCACGAGCGTGAGGTCAGCGAAGTCTTCGGCGGATTGTCCGACGCCGACCTGGACCAGCTGACCGAGATTCTGAAACGGATGGGGCAGGCCCGATGACACGCATGGCAGGGCTGCGCCCCCGGCACTTCCTGTGGTCGCTCGACGAGGGCGTTGCGACGATCCGGCTGGACCGGCCCGAGCGCAAGAACCCCCTGACCTTCGAAAGCTACGCCGAATTGCGCGACACGTTCCGCGCGCTGGCCGAGGCGTCGGATGTGCGCGTCGTGGTGCTTGGTTCGAACGGCGGCAACTTCTGCTCGGGCGGCGATGTCCACGACATCATCGGGCCACTGATCGGACGGCCGATGGCCGAGCTGCTGGCTTTCACCCGCCTGACCGGCGATCTCGTGCGGGCGATGATCTTCTGCGGCAAGCCCGTCATCGCGGCGGTCGATGGCGTCTGCGTCGGCGCGGGGGCCATCCTTGCGATGGCATCGGACCTGCGGCTGGCATCGCAGGAGGCGCGCTGCGCGTTCCTTTTCACGCGTGTCGGTCTTGCGGGCTGCGACATGGGAGCCTGCGCGATGCTGCCCCGCATCGTCGGGCAGGGCCGTGCGGCGGAGCTTCTTTACACCGGGCGCACGATGCTGGCCGACGAGGGCCGCGACTGGGGCTTCTGGAACGCGGTGCATCCTGTCGCATCCCTCGAGGACGAGGCGCTGGCCCTCGCCCGGCGGCTCGCCGATGGGCCGGGATTTGCCCATGCGATGACCAAGGCGCAGCTTGTGCGCGAATGGGACATGGGCCTTGACGCAGCGCTCGAGGCTGAGGCGCAGGCGCAGGCGATCTGCATGCAGACGATGGACTTCGAGCGGGCCTACCGGGCCTTCGTCGCAAAGGAGCGACCGGCATTCCAGGGCAACTGAGAATGGGACCGGGGGCCAGCCCCCGGACCCCCGTGATATTTGAGGACAGAAGAACCGCATGGCGGATCGCAGCTTTCTCGACTGGCCCTTTTTCGAGCCGCGCCACCGCGACCTCGCGGCGAGCATTGACGCGTGGTGCGCGCGCCATCTTCCCGTGGCGCATGACGACTTAGATGCGGCCTGCCGGGGACTCGTCGCGGCCTTGGGTTCGGCAGGCTGGCTGCGCCATTCCGGCGCTGCCTTGGGCGAAAGCCTCGACGTCCGGGCACTTTGTCTGGTCCGCGAGACGCTGGCCCGGCACGATGCGCTGGCGGATTTCGCCTTTGCGATGCAGGGCCTTGGCATGGGGGCGGTCAGCCTGTTCGGGACGGGGGAGCAGCGGGTCTGGCTGGAGCGCACGCGTGCCGGCACTGCAATCGCGGGCTTCGCGCTGACCGAGCCTGCCTCGGGGTCGGATGTCGCGGCCACCGCGACGACTGCGATGCGGGTGGCGGGGGGCTGGCAGCTTGATGGCGAAAAGACCTGGATCTCGAACGGCGGGATCGCCGACGTCTACGTGGTCGTCGCGCGCAGCGGCGAGGCCGAGGGGACGCGCGGGCTGTCGGCGTTCCTGATGCCTGCCGACAGCCCCGGACTCGACGTCGTCGAGCGGATCGATGTGATGGCCCCGCATCCGCTGGCGCGCTTGCGGCTGACGGGCGTCGTGCTGCCCGACGGCGCGTTGATTGGCGAAGCAGGCGGGGGATTTCGCGTGGCCATGTCGGTGCTCGACGTGTTCCGGCCCACGGTCGGGGCGGCGGCGCTCGGCATGGCGCGGCGTGCGCTGGACGAGGCGCTGGCGCGGGTGCGGGCCCGGCGCGTGCAGGGCCGTGCGCTTGCCGAGATGCAGATTGTGCAAGGCCATCTCGCGGACATGGCGCTCGACATCGACGCGGCGGCGCTGCTGGTCTACCGCGCCGCCTGGGCCAAGGACCAGGGGGCCCCCCGCATCAGCCGCGAGGCGGCGATGGCCAAGCTGCATGCGACCGAGGCGGCAAGCCGCGTGATCGACATGGCCGTGCAACTGCATGGCGGCGACGGCGTGCGGCGCGGCGTGGCGGTCGAGGCGCTCTACCGCGACATCCGGGCACTTCGGATCTACGAGGGGGCCTCGGACGTGCAGCGCATGGTCATCGCGAAGGCGCTTCTCGCATGACCTACCGCCGCACCATCGCCGTCGAGTTCAACCACTGCGATCCGGCGGGGATCGTCTTTTACCCACGCTACTTCGAGATGGTGAACTCGGTGGTCGAGACCTTCTTCGGCGAGGCGCTGGGCTATCCCTTTGCCCGGATGATGGCCGAGACGGCGGGCGTGCCGACGCGGCGGCTCGATGCGGCCTTTCCCGCCCCGTCCCGGCTGGGCGACCGGCTGGACTTCTCGCTTCGCGTGCTGCGGGTCGGGGGCGCGTCGGCGGACCTTTCGATCGGGGCGGCCTGCGGCGGCGAGGTCCGGATTGACGTGCGGTCGACGCTCGTCTGGGTGAAAGGGGGCAAGGCCGCGGCCTGGCCCGACGCGATCCGCGCAGGGCTGGTCGCTAAACTGGAGGCGTCGGTGCCATGACCCATGACGTGCTGCATCCGCGTCACTGGAAGGCGACGCCGGGCTATTCGTGCGGCATCGCCGCCACGGGCCGGATGGTATTCACCGGCGGCATGATCGGCTGGACCGGCGCGCAGGAATTCGAGACCGACGACTTCGTGGGCCAGGCCCGGCAGGCGCTGGCCAATATCGTGGCGGTCCTCGCCGAGGCGGGGGCGGGGCCCGAGCATGTTGTGCGGCTGACCTGGTATGTGACGGACCGCGACGAGTATCTTGCGCGGCTGCGCGATCTAGGTCGCGCCTACCGCCAGGTGATGGGAGCGCATTACCCCGCAATGGCGCTCGTGCAGGTCGTGGCGCTTGTCGAGGATCGCGCCAAGGTCGAGATCGAGGCGACGGCCGTCCTGCCTGTCGCGTCGACATGAGCCTTGTCGCGCAACCTCTTGGTCCTTCTGGACATCTCGACACGTTCACGCGCGACAGCCTGCCGCCGCCCAAGGCATGGCCCGATCTGCCGATGGAGGGGTTCGAGTATCCCGAGTGGCTGAATGCGGCGGTGGAACTGACCGACCGTATGGTCGAGCGGGGCTTCGGCGAGCACGTCGCCCTGATCGGCAACGGACGTCGGCGGACCTATCGCGAACTGTCCGACTGGTCTAACCGGATCGCTCGCGTTCTTGTCGAGGATCTCGGCGTAACCCCCGGCAATCGCGTGCTGATCCGGTCTGCGAACAACCCCGCAACGGTGGCCTGCTGGCTGGGGGCGACCAAAGCCGGGGCGGTCGTCGTCAATACCATGCCGATGCTGCGGGCGGGAGAGCTTGCCCAGATCGTCGACAGGGCCGAGGTCGGCCTCGCGCTTTGCGACACGCGGCTGATGGACGAGTTGTCGGCCTGCGCGCGCTCGTCACGGTTTCTTGCCCGCGTGGTCGGCTTCGACGGCACGGCCAATCACGACGCCGAGCTTGACCGGGCCGCCCTGCCGAAATCCCCCCGGTTCGACGCGCCCCCCGTCGGGCGCGACGATGTCGCGCTGCTCGGGTTCACCAGCGGCACGACGGGCCAGCCGAAGGCCACAATGCACTTTCACCGCGACCTTCTGGCGATTGCCGACGGCTATGCGCGCGAGGTGCTTCAGGTCTGTCCGGACGACATCTTCGTGGGCTCGCCACCGCTTGCCTTCACCTTCGGGCTGGGCGGGCTTGCGATCTTTCCGCTGCGCTTCGGCGCGTCGGCGGCGCTTCTGGAACAGGCGACACCGGCCAACCTGGTCGAGATCATCGAGACGCATCGAGCCACGGTCTGCTTCACCGCGCCGACCGCCTACCGCGTCATGCTGAAGGCAATGGCGGAAGGCGCCGACCTGTCGTCCTTGCGCGCCGCGGTCAGCGCGGGCGAGACCTTGCCCGCGCCGGTCTATGCCGAGTGGATCGCCCGCACCGGCAAGCCGATGCTCGACGGGATCGGTGCGACCGAGATGCTGCACATCTTCATCTCGAACCGCTTCGACGATCACCGTCCCGGCTGCACGGGCCGCCCGGTGGCGGGCTACGAGGCGCGGATCGTGGACGCCGCCGGCCGCGAGGTGCCGCGGGGCGAGGTCGGACGGCTTGCCGTGCGCGGGCCGACCGGGTGCCGCTACATGGCCGATGCGCGACAGGCACAGTATGTGCAGGACGGCTGGAACCTGACCGGCGACAGCTTCTGGCAGGACGAGGAGGGCTACTTCCACTTCGCCGCACGCAGCGACGACATGATCCTGTCGGCGGGCTACAACATCGCGGGCCCCGAGGTCGAGGCGGCGCTTCTGTCGCATCCGGCCGTCCTCGAATGTGCGGTCATTGGCGCACCGGACGAGGCGCGCGGCCAAATCGTCGAGGCGCATGTCGTGATGGCACCGGGGGTCTCGCCCAATGCGGACCTCGCCCTGCTGCTTCAGGCGCATGTGAAGGCGGTGATCGCCCCCTACAAGTATCCTCGCCGTGTCGTCTTCGTCGAGGCGCTGCCCAAGACGGCCACCGGCAAGATCCAGCGGTTTCGCCTGCGCGAGGGCTGACCTGTCGCCCCGCTCCGCATTGCGGCGGGCGGCCAAGTCGCGGACACTGCGCGCCAAACGGAACCACGCGCGCGTCGGAGAATCATGCCACCCTTGCCCACGGCAGCCTGGCTCTGGCGAGTGCTGCGCGCCTCCTTTCCCTATCTGCTGGCACTGGCCCTGTTCGGATTTGGCCTTTTCGCCGTCACGCGGCTTCTGGGCGATGTCAGCCTTGACGCCGTGCTGGCGCAGGTCTGGGCAACGCCGATTCAGACGCTGACGCTGGCGGTGCTTGCGACGTTCGGGGGGTATCTGTTCCTCGTCTGCTACGATTGGTCGGGCCTGCGCTACATCGGCAAGACCCTGCCCACGCCTGTCCTCGTGACCGGCGGGCTGATGGCCTATGCCTTCGGCAACACCATCGGCCTAAGTGCCGTGTCGGGCGGGGCGGTGCGCTACCGTATCTATTCGGGCTTCGGTCTTGACGGCTATGACGTGGCCGCTGTCTCGACTTTTGCCGCCGTGTCCTACGGGATCGCAGCGACGGTCGTGGGTCTTGGCGCGCTTGCGGTCTATCCCGACCTGATGGGTCGCCTCTCGCCGTTGCCCGAGCACGCGATGCGCTGGGCGGCGATCGGGGCGATCCTGATCATCGTGCTGCCCCTGGCAATCGCGGGTGCCCAGCGGCGCAGCCTGCGGCTATGGCGCGTGACGCTGCGCGCGCCGTCGCTGCCGGTGCTGACCGCGCAGGCCGTGTTCAGCCTTGGCGACATCTCGCTTGCCGCGCTGACGCTTTACCTGCTGCTGCCGCCCGACCAGATCGGCTTCCTGCCCTTTCTCGGCATATTTGCAACCGCCGTGATGGCGGGCATCGTCAGCCACTTCCCGGGCGGGGTGGGCGTGTTCGAGACGGTCGTTCTTGCAGCCCTGCCAGCCACCATCCCGGTCGAGACGGCGGCGGCGGCGCTGCTGTTGTTCCGCCTGATCTACTTCATTCTGCCCTTCGCGCTCGCGCTGATCCTGCTTGCGCTTTACGAGGCGTTGGTCGTCGTGCGGGCGGCGGCGGGCAAGGCCCCCGGCGGGCGGCTGGGCCGCCGTCTGGCGCGCATGACGCCCACGCTGGGCGCGATCAGCCCGATCGCCCCCCTGGGTCTTGCGGCGATGATCTTTGGCGCGGGGCTGTGGATGTCCTTCGCAGCCCTTCTGCCAAGGCGAAGCAATACGGCCGAAGCGCTGGACGCGGTGTTCCCTCTGGTGCTGCTCGAGGGCGGCGCACTTCTGTCCAGCGTGCTCGGGGCGGTGCTGATCGTCGTGGCGCTCGGGGTCGCGCGTCGCAGCCGGGGGGCCTACTGGCTGGCCCTTGCGGCGATGGCGGCGGGCGTGGCCATCGCGCTTGTGCCGCCGCTTGACGTCAAGAGCGCGGTCACGCTGGGCCTGGCCCTCCTGATCCTGCTGCCGTTCCGCCGCGCCTTCCATCGCCGCGCGAGTCTGGTTCACGGGGCCTTCTCGCCCGCCTGGTTCTTCCTCGTCGTCTGTCTGCTGCTGTCGGTCGGCTTCGCAGTGCTGTTCGGCCACCGCGACACGCCCTATTCGCATGAGCTGTGGTGGGAATTCGCGGCAGATGACGATGCGCCGCGCGCCTTGCGGGCCGGGCTTGTCGTGTCGGTGCTGGTGGCAGTCGCGGCGCTGACGCTGCTGCTTCGCATCCCGCATGTGCGCCCGGACCGCCCTGACGCGGCCCTCCTGGCCGAAGCGGCGCGGATCGTCGCGGATTATCCCGGCCCCGAGGCGGGACTCGCCCTGACCGGGGACAAGTCGCTGCTCTTCTCGGACGACCGGCGCGGCTTCGTGATGTTCGGCGTGCAGGGGCGGTCGTGGATCGCGCTTGGCGGCCCTGTCGGCCCCGAAGATGTGGCAGCGGAACTCGGCTGGGCTTTCGTGGATGCGGCCCGTAGAGCGGGGGCGCGCCCCGTCTTCTACGAGGTCGGGCAAGAGGACCTGCCGCTGATGCTTGACCTCGGCATGACGATGCACCGCCTTGGCGAGCGCGCTGTCGTCGACCTTGCAGGCTTTTCGCTGGACGGCCCGCAGCGCAGCCGGCTGCGCGGGGCGCATGCGCGGGCCCGGCGCGACGGGCTGCGTTTCGAGATGGCGCTGCCGCCGCACGATGCCACCCTTCTGTCCACATTGCGCGCGATCTCGGACGAGTGGCTTGCCACACGAAAGACACGCGAGAAGGGCTTCTCGATCGGCAGGTTCGATCCGGCCTGGCTCGACCGGTGGCCGATCGCGCTGGTGCGCCAGGACGAGCGGATCGTGGCCTTCGCCAATGTGATCCGGGGCGGCGCGGATGGGCAGGCCACGGTCGATCTGATGCGTCACCGGCCCGACGCCCCGGCGGGCGTCATGGACTTTCTCTTCACCGAGCTCATGCTTGACCAGAAGACGCGCGGCGCGCCGACTTTCTCGCTTGGCATGGCACCCCTGTCCGGCATGGAAGTGCGCCAGAAGCGCCGCGTCTGGGCCCGGTTCGGCAGCGCGATCTACCGGCATGGCGGGCACTTCTACAACTTCGCGGGCCTGCGCGCCTTCAAGGCCAAGTTTTCGCCCCGGTGGGAGCCGCGATACATCGCCGTCGCCGCCTCGGGGCCGCCCCTGGTGCCGCTGGCGGACGCCGCGATGCTGATCGGCGGCGGCGCCAAGGGGGCGATCGGACCCTCGGCCTAGCCACATCTTCGCCGCAAATCGGACGCGTCTGCGCCACTGGCGCGCCGCCGCCATGCCCCGATGGCCCTTCAGCCTTTGTTTACCAAGACGCGACTCACTCAGATCGATTCATCCAGGGGGACCGGACCGATGACCGAGCACGCCACAGACTTTCTGCGCGCCCCGACCCGGATCGAGACCGGAGCGGTGTGGCGCTTTCGCAGCGTCCGCGCCAAGGACGTGCCGCCCGCAGCGCCATCCCTTCAGATCGACGCGAGGCTGCATGTGGCGGTGCCTGAAAGCCTCGCCCCCACGGTCGGTCCGCTCGTTCCGGCAGCCGCACGCGGCGGCCCGCTCCGTGGCCGGCGCGTCAGCCCGCAAGACGTCTATGCCGGGCATTTCGGCCTCTCCGCTCGGCCCTTCTCGCTCGTGCCCGATCCGGGGTTCCTTTACTGGTCAACGGCGCACCAGCACGCCTTCTCGATGCTCGAATACGGCATCGTCTCGCGCGCGCCGATCACGCTCATCACCGGCGAGATCGGGACCGGCAAGACGACCCTGATCTTCGAGTTGCTTCAGGCGCTTCCGCGCGGCGTTACTGTCGGGCTTATCACCAATACTCAAGGCTCTCCCGACGAGTTGATGCGCTGGATTCTTCTGGCGCTGGGGCTCGAAATCCCGACCAAGGCCGATTATCCCGATCTGGTTGCCCGCATCGAGCGCCACGTCGTCGCGCAATACGCGGCAGGCCGGCGCGTGGTCTTGATCCTCGACGAGGCGCAGAACCTCGGGGTCGAGGCGCTCGAGGCGCTGCGGATGCTGACGAACGTCAACAGCGGGAAGGACGAGCTGTTGCAACTTGTTCTCGTCGGCCAGACCGAGCTTCGCGACCTGATCGAGCGACCGGCGCTCGCACAGTTCGCGCAGCGCGTGACGGCGCGCTATCACCTGACGGCGATGCCCGCACAGGTCTCGCGGTCCTACATCGCGCACCGCCTGCGCGTCGCGGGCGCGAAGCGCGGCCTTTTCTCGGAAGCTGCGGTAGCTGCAATCCACAAGGTTGCGGGCGGCATCCCGCGTCTCGTCAACCAGCTTTGCGACATGGCGCTGCTTTACGCCTATGCCTCGGACCAGAAGTCGGTGGTGCGCGCCACGGTCGACCATGTGCTCGACGACGGCGTGCTGATCTGGGCGGAGCCGCAGGCGATGCGGCTTCAGTAGCGCCAGTCGGCCAGCAGCCGCGACATCCGCGCCAGGCCCTCGTCAAGCCGCACCTCGGCCCCGCCGCCGACGCCAAGCCGGATGTGCTGCGGCTGGCCATAGGCCGTGCCGGGCAAGAGGAACGTGCGGTAAGGCTCTGCCAGCAGTCGCCGCGCGAAGGCCTCGGCCCCGATCCCGTCCGCAAGACGCGCAAGCCCGATCAGCCCCGCCTGCGGCGTGACCCAGGACAGCTTCGGCTCGGCGGCGACGAACCGGTCGAGCCGGTCGAGGTTCGCCTGCCCCTCGGCGCGCGCCCGCGCCAGTGCGGGGCCAAGGCGCTCAGGGCGCAACGCGATTTCGGCGATGACCTCGCCCAGGATGTTCATGATCTCGGACGAGTTCTCGCGCAGGATCACCGCGTCCATCACCATCCCCGGATCGCGGCAGATCAGCCAGCCGGTTCGCAGCCCTTGCAACCCCAGCGCCTTCGAGACGCTGCCCGTCGTGATGCCGCGCTCGTAGATCCCCGCGATCGACGGGGCGCGAGGGCCATCCCATTCAAGGCCCGCATAGACCTCGTCGACCAGAAGCCACGCCCCAACACGCCGGGCAATGGCCACGATCTCGTGCAACTCGGCCTCGGTCAGGCGCTGGCCGGTCGGGTTGTTGGGGTTGGTCAGGAAAATCAGCCGCGTCCCCTCGGTGACCGCAGCGGCCAGCCGGTCGAGTGGCAGGCGCCATCCGTCGGCATCGTGGCGCGCGACCGTCACCACCTCGGCCCCGATGGCCTGCCCCATCACCGCCGCCTGCGGCCAGCCGGGGGTCTCGATCACCATCCGGTCGCCCGCCTGCACCAGTTGACGCAGCGAAAGGTAATTCGCCTCGGCGGCCCCCGCGGTGATGAGCACGTCGTCCGCCGAACACAGGCCCGTCAGCCCCGCCTGCGCCACCACCGCCGCGCGCAGCGCCGGAAGCCCCTGGAACGACTGCCCGTTCCAGTCAAGCGGCAGGTCCGGGTCAAGGTCGGCTATGAAGTCGCGAAGGCGCGGCGGTTGCGACAGCGAGAAACCGACGATGGCTTCGGGCTTTGCGCTCGTCGTGTCCAGCAGGTACTGGAACAGGGTGTGGATGCGGACCTTCACGGCAGGGCTCCGAAGGAGGATGGATGATCGAGGGCTTGGTGAAGGGGCGGCCGGTCAGCCTGACAGTGCTGGACTACGGGTTGTTCCGGGTCCACGCGAACGGGCGCGTGATCGGCATCGTGGGCTTCCTGATCCGCACGGATGCGGGCGAGCGCATCCTGGTCGATACCGGCTTTCCCGCCGCCTATGCTAGGGATGCGGTTGCGGCGAGTGCGGCAGACCGGCTTGGCAGCTTCGGCGAGGTGCTGGACCTTGGTCCGCAGCACTTGCCGACGGCGCAGCTTGCGCTCTGCGGTCTTGCCCCCGGGGACATCGACCTTCTGATCCTGACGCACAGCCATATCGACCATGTGGGCGGGATCGCGGGGTTTCCGCAAGCCCCGATCCTGATCGCCGCTGCCGACCGGGCCGCGCCGCGCCCGCTCTACTTCGGCACGGCGCGCCCGATGGAATGGCCCGACCGGCACTACCTGACGGTCGAGGGAGATGTGCAGCTTGGCCCCGGCCTGCGGCTTCTGCTGGTGCCGGGGCATGTGCCGGGGCAACTTGCGCTGCTTCTGGACTTGCCGCAAGCCGGCGCGGTGCTGCTGACGGGCGACGCGATCTCGCGCCCCGCCGAGATCGACGAGTGCTTCGACACCGCGCATGACCCGGCGGCAGCGGTGGCGAGTGCCGCGCGCCTCATGGCACTGGCCAAGGCTTCGGATGCCATGGTCATCTACGGTCATTGTCCGGCGCAGTGGCCGAGGCTGCGAAAGGCGCCGGAAAGCTATCGCTGAACGCGTCAGGCAGACCGAGCCGCTTCGCCCCCTTTTCTGTCCGAAAATATCCCGCGGGGGTGCGGGGGTGTGAACCCCCCGCTCCGACCCATCGGCCTCGCCGGCCTATCTGACATCGCGCCCCTGGTTGAGCACGATCACGTTGCCTGACGAGATGTCGCCCGCCTCGGACACGAGGAACCCGACCCAGGCTGCGACCTCGGACGGCTGCATCGCATGGCCATGCGGCATCGCCGCGATGGCACGCGCCAGCACCTCGGGCGTCAGCACCCCGAAGAGCGGCGTCTCGGTCATCGCGGGGGCAAGCGAATTGCATGCGATCCGGTCCCGCGCATAGCGCCGCGCCAAGTCCTTCGTCAGCGTGTCCATCGCGGCCTTGCTCGCGCGGTAATGCGGCGGGTCGAACACGTCGAAGTTGTAGGCCCCGTTGGACGAGATGTTGACGATCTTCTTCACGCCGGGCCGGGCCAGCATCAGCGGCACCGCCGCCTGGCAGCAGTGAAAGGCCGACGAAAAGTTAACGGCCATTTGCCGGTCAAGCTCGGCCGCCGGAATCGCGGGGAAGTCGGACATAAGGCAGGTGCCCGCATTGTTCACCAGCGCATCGACGCCACCAAGCCGGGCCGCGATTCCCGCGAAGGCCTCGGCGATGGCCGCTGCATCCGTCAGATCGACGGTCACGGGATGGAACCCCGGCGCGTCCATCCCCGCCAGCGCCGCCCCGTCGATGTCGAGCCCCGCAACCGTCAGCCCGTCTGCAAGCAGCCGTGCCACGATGGCCCGGCCCATGCCGCCTGCCGCGCCGGTGACGACCGCCACCCTCATGCGGACACCCGCAGCACGATGCGCCGGCCCGGCGTCTTGCCAGGCTCACGGTGCATCGAGATGTGGGGCGGCGTCTCGTCGCCTTCAGCCACAAGCGCCGCAACCCTGACCTTGAAGCCATCGTGCCGAACCGTCTTCTTGACCGGCAAAACACGAGCGCCCCCGCACCGGGTAATGTCGTCACAAAGGTCCGCGATTTGGGCTGTGTTGGTTGCGCCGTGGACCGCCTCGATGTGGCCGCTGTGCCGTTTGTTGGTCATTGATCCCCGCTTCCGCCCGCACTGGAAGCATCCGAGCATAGGCATCAAAGGCGCTCTGTAAAACCGTGTTCGCGCATCCTCCATGAAAGAAGCCATGACCGCAGCACGGCGCTGACGGCGGACCCGGACTTGCGGCGTTGCGACGATCGGATCGACTGAAGGCGCGGCCGGTCATCCAGCCAGCAGCGCTGCCAGGGTCGGAATCGCGTCGGTCGCCGTCGCCCCGCCAAGCGCCGCAGCCGCCGCGCGGTGCGCGAGGTGCAGCGACCGCTCGACCGGCCAGCCCTCGTGGATGCCGTGCAGGCACCCCGCGCAGAAGGCGTCACCCGCGCCGACCGGGCTTACGATCCGCTCGGGCGGCACGGCCAGCGCGGGCGACCAGACGGGCGCGTCGTCCAGCCAGAGCGACAGCCGCTCGGTGTGCAGGATGACCGAACCCGCCCCGCCCGACCGCAGGGCGCGCGCCGCGTCGAGCATCCCTGCCTCGTCCGCAGGCCCCGCGATATGGATGCCCGTTGCGCGCTCGGCCTCGACCTCGTTCAGGAAAAGGTGGTCGACAAAGGGAAGCGCCGCCGCGACGGTGCGGGAAAAGTCGGGCAGGTCCGAGGACACAAGATCGACGCAAGTCGTCAGCCTCGCCGCCTGCGCCCGCGCGAGCACACGTGCGGCCTGCGTGCCGCCGTCCGCCCCGACGCGGTCCATCGCGCCCATCAGGTTGAGGTAGCCGAGGTAGAACAGCCGCAGCCCCGCCAGCGCCTCGACCGGGATGTCGCTTTCGGCCAGAAGGTCGTTGGTCCCCGGATGGTAGAAGAAGGTCCGGCTGTCGCCCGGCACGGTCATCACATGCGTGTGCGCCGTGGGGGCGGCATCGGTTGCGCGCAGGTGGACGTCGGACAGGCCTCGGGCCGCAAGGGCCTCGCGCACCGCAGCCCCGTGCAGGTCCGTCCCCACAAGCCCGACCGGGATTACTGGATAGTCGACCCCGAAGGCCGCAAGGTCGAGCGCCACGTTCGCCGCCCCGCCGCCCACGCCCACGGCCTCGTGCCGGATATGGACCAGATCGCTCTTGCGCGGCCAGGTGTCGATGGTGTGGACGATGTCCACGATCCAGTTGCCCGCGCAGGCGATCCCGCGCCTCATGCGATCTCGTTCCACAGGGGCAACAGGGCGGGCTCATCCTCGACCACCTCCGAAAACCGGCCGAGCGGTTCGAGGAAGAAGTTGTCGCCCCGGTCGTCATTGCACTGGCTGACCTCGGCCACGAAGACGCGGCCCTGGCCCCAGAAGCGGTGCATCAACCCGCGCGGGATGGTGATCGAGGCACCGGGCGGGATCGCCAACGGTCCTGCAAAGGGATCGACCACCGCGCCGTCGATGCGCGGCTCCCACGGGCCGATGGGGATCGAGCCTTCCGCCGTGAACTCGACCATTAGCGCGCCGCCACCGCGCACGATGATGTCCTCGAGCTTGACCTTGTGGCAGTGGAACGGCGTCTCCTGCCCGTCTTCGACGAAGAGCAGCTTTTCCGCATAGGGCCGCTCGGCCGGGTCGTTCTGGATGCCGTTCCGCAGGCACAAGAGCGCCAGTCCCCGCCGCGCGAAATCGCCCGAGCCGAAGTCCGTCACATCCCAGCCGATCTGCCGCTGCGTGAGAAAGCGCGACTGCTCGGCGTGGGCGTGGTGGTCGTCCAGCGTCCAGTCCGCCCAGGCGGGCAGGGCAAAGCGGTGCGCCGCCACCGTCTCGCGTGCGGCGCGCAGGGCCGCGTTGATTTCGGACCGTTTCATGCGTTCCTCCGGTAATCTACGTGCACGATCCGCCCCTCGGTCCCGGCGGTCAATGCCGCCGTCAGCACCGCGTGGTGATCCGCTGCCTCGGCAGGCGTGGCACAGGGAAAACCCTTTGCATCGCCGCCCGCCAGCTCGTCGACAAAGGCCGCCCACATCTGCTGGATCGCATCGGTGAAGCCGAACTCAAAGATGCCGCCGGTGATCGCGGGGAACAGCGGGGTGTAGCCCAGATCCTCGGTTGCCCAGGCCTGCGGGCCGCCGGGCTCGTAGCGCATGAAACTCCACTGCCGGGGTGTCTTGGTGCTGAACGAGGCGCTGCCGCGCATCCCAAGTACACGCAGCGTCCAGGTGTTCGCCTCGCCGGGTGCGATGCGCCAGGTCTTGAGGGTGATGGGAAAGTCCCCCTCGGGATGCGGCACGGTCCCCGTGATCGTCGCGTTGTCCCAGGTGTCGCAGGGCAGCGTGCCGCCCTTGCCATCGGGGCGCACGGCGACCCGCTTCACAAGGCTCGCGCCGACCGCCGAGGGCCGCCACCCCAGCCGCAGCGGCACATGCAGCACATGCATCCCCAGATCGCCCATGCAGCCGTAGTCGCCGTTGACCGAGGCCATCCGCTTCCAGTTCAGCGGTTTCATTGGATTGATGTCCGAGGAATGCAGGAAGCACGCCTCGACCTCGAGGATCGGCCCGACCGCGCCCGACTGCACGAAGTCGATGACCTTCTGCGCGCCCGGATAGAACGGCATCTCGGACGAGCAGCGCACCATCAGGTCGGGATGCGCCGCAACCGCCGCCATGATCGCCGTGTTCTGCGCGGCGTCCATGCCGAAGGGCTTTTCGCCCAGCAGGTGCTTACCTGCGGCGAGGATCGCGGGATAAAGCTCGGCATGCAGGACATGCGGGACGGCACAATAGACGGCCTCGACCTCGGGGTTCGCCAGCAACTCGCGGTAGTCCGTCACCGTCTGCACCGGCCCCAGATGCCCGGTGAACCAGTCCATCAGGCCCGCATTCGTGTCGCAGACCGCGACGATCCGGGGCCGGGCGCGCATCCCCGTCAGGTGCATCCAGCGCGCGGCGGCACTGGCGAACTCGCGCCCCATCAACCCGCAGCCGATTATGCCGAAGCGGATCTCGCGCATCTACAGGTGCGCCATCGCGGCCTCGGGGGGGGCACCCTCATGGACCACCGCCATCAGCGCCCGTGTCATCCCGCCGGGGTTCGGGTGCTGCACCACGTTGCGCCCGTAGACGATGCCGCGCGCGCCCTGCGCCATCAGGGCGGCTGTGCGCGACAGGATCTCGGCGTCGCTGACCCGCCCGCCGCCACGCACCAGCACGGGCAGGCCCTGCGCGATCTCGATCACGCGGTGATACTCGGCGACCTCGGTGCAGGGATCGGCCTTGATGATGTCGGCCCCCAGTTCCGCCGCCTGCCGCACGAGGGGCAGGATCAGGTCGATGTTGCCATCGACCATGTAGCCGCCCTTCGCATTGTCCTGCATCACCAGCGGCTCGACCATCAGGGGCATCCCCATGATTTCGCATTCCCGCTTGAGCGCGTTCACGTTGCGGATGCAGGCGCGGTAGACCTCGGGCTGGCCGGGCAGCATCAGCAGGTTCACGACCACGCAGGCCGCATCAAGCGCCAGCGCCTGTTCGACCGGGCGGTCGATCACCTCGGAGAAGAGCGCGCGGGGCAGGGGCGTGCCGTAGACATTCGCGATGTCGGTCCGCAGCACCAGCGCGGGGCGCGTCTTGCCGGGGATCGCCTGAAGGATAGGCGCGGTGCCGGGCGGAAGCTGGATCGCGTCGGGTGCGGCCTCGGCCACTGTGCGGATCGAGCGGCCCATATCCTCGATCCCGCCGAGGAAACTGCCCTCATTGAACATGCCGTGGTCGATCGCCACGTCGAAGCAGTTGCCAGACGGAGCGAAGAGGCGGTTCATCCGGGCGGCTTTCATGGGGATCTCCTTGCGGGTTGGGGAAGGGGTAGGACGGGTGGTGCGCCTGCGTCAATCAGGATCGGCAAGGCCGGGCCAGGCGCTGTTCAGGCGGGCGAGCAGGGCGTACCCGTCAAGTGGAACGGTCGTGTCGACGTGCAGCGCCTTTGGCCCGGTGATCGGGGCTGCCCGCGCTGCCAGCGCGACGAGTTCGGGCACATAGTCGAGGCCGGGATGCCCGGCCGGACGGCTTGGCACGCGGGCGGCGTAGCGCGCGCCGATGGTCTCGGGCGGGGCGTGGCACCAGACCTCGACCGTCAAAGCGACGCCCGCGCGCGCAAGGCCCGCCGTAAGCACATCGGGCGGCTGGAAGCCGAACCATGCGTCGAGGATGAAGGACGCGCCCTCGGGGGCGTCAGCGATCAGGTCGAACATCGCGGCATAGCTCGCCCGCCCCAGCGTGCGATTCATCTCGCGGTCGACCGGCCCGAGCAGACCGAGGAACGGCGCCTTTACCGTGTCGAGCGTCAGGATCGGCCAGCCTGTCCGATCCGACAGCACGCGGGCGACTGCGCTCTTGCCGCTGGCCGGAACGCCGTTCACTAGCACCGCGCGCTTCGGCATGGGCCGCGCCGCAAGCGCCGCTCCGATCACGCCCGCATCGTCGCCGAGCGCCGCCGCCACGACGGGGGCGCCGAACCACGAGGCGCGCGCCGGGACCCGCCCGAGGGCCGCGGCCGCCGCAGACCCGAGGCCGCCGCCAAGCACCACGAGGTCCGGGTTGCAGGTGGCGACCAGCGAGTCGATCGCCGCACGCAGCGGTGCGGCCCAGGCGTGCAGCACGCCCGCCGCCACGGGATCGTCGCGCGACAGCAGGTCCTCGATGCGCGTGCCGGGCGGCAGGCCCGCCTCGATCAGATGCAGGCCAAGGGCGGTTCCCGAACTGAGCGTCTCGACGCAGCCGACGCGGCCGCAGACACAAGGCCGACCGCCCGGATCGACCACCAGATGCCCAAGCTGCCCCGCAACCCCGCGTCCGCGCAGCACCCGGCCACCGTCGAGGATCGCGCCGCCAATTCCCGTGCCGATGGTCAGCATCACGACGTTGGCAAAGCCCTGCGCGGCCCCGTGCGCCGCCTCGCCGCGCAGCGCCATGCTGGCGTCATTGTCGAGCGTGACGGCAAGGCCGGTCGCAGCCTCGACGGCGTCGGCGAAGGGCAAGGTGGAGAGATCCACGTAGCCGCCCGAATAGACCTGCCGCGTGGCCACGTTAACCTGTCCGGGAACGCCAATGCCGACGCCGCGGACATCCGGGCCGCGCACCTCGTCGATCAGCGACAGGCAGCGGGCCACAACCTCGGCCGGGTCGCGCGAACTCGGTCGGCTCGCCCGCGCCTCGATCCGCCCTGCCGCATCGACGCGCGCCGCGCGGACATGTGTGCCGCCGATGTCGAGGCCAATTGACGGGCCGGGCATCGCGGGGGCTGGCATGGTCAGGCCGCCGGGAAATGCCGCGCGATCACCGCCTGCAACTCGCGCAGGCGCGGCACGGCGATCTGTTTGAGCCTCTCGCGGGTCACCGAGCGATCCAGCGAGATGCAGTCCTTCCAGAGCGAGCGCCCAGCGATCACCCCAGAGGCGCCGTTCGCCATCGCGACCTCGACCTGGCCGAGGAACGTCGCGTGATCCACCCCTGCCGAGAGCACGGCCCACGGAACGTCGCCGCACATCGCCGTCACGTTGGCGCAAGCCTCGGGCGTGCCCGGATAGGGGATCTTCAGTAGCTTCGCCCCAAGGTCGAGGCAGATGCGCGAGCCGCCCTCGATAAGCGACGGCAGCTTGGCGGCATAGGCGGACTTGTCCTCGCCGGGCAGGGCGTAGGTCAGGAATTCCACCACCAGAAGCACGTTCTCGGACGCGAAATCCGCGATCATCTCTTGCAGGGTGGTCACATTCGCGATGTTCGCGCCGGGGACGTCAGAGCGCAGGTAGACCATGATCTTGGCCCCCGTCGCGCCCATGTCGCGCACCTTGCGGGCCGAGATACCCGGCACCATCGTCGAGATGCGCCAGCCTTCAGCCGAGGTTTCCCAGCCCGAGGCGTCAAGCCCGATCAAGAGCGCAGTCGCGCGGTGCAGAACGCCCGTGTCGACGATGGCGGGCACGGCGCAGACGGGGTCGATCAGCACGGCCGTGGCATGGCGCGCGAGGTGGCGGGCAATGTCCATCTTGGTCAGCCCGAGGACATCGTTGCCGATCGCCGCCTGCGCCTCGGGCGTGTCGGCCAAGAGCGTCCGCATGCCGCCGCGCTGGTCGCAGGCGATGACCATCATCGCCCCGCCCTCGTCGCAGATCTGCTGATAGGCACGCCGTTCCGCTGTCGACATCCGGGCCATCAGCCATCCCCCAAGAGCTACGGGACCCCACCGGCCTCATGCCGGTTGCCAAAAGCCTCCCGCCTGCGCGATAAACGCACCATGAGCGTGTAACACGTTGCAGAAAGGAATTGCAACCTGTCGGTTCCTGGTCCCGAAGGCGGCGCGGTCGAGCGTACGGAAACCCGTGCGATGCTGCACATGGTCGCCAAGCTGCATTACGAGTCCGACCTGCCGCAGGTGCAGATCGCAAAGCAGCTTGGCCTGTCGACCGCCACGATCTCGCGCCTTTTGCACCGCGCGCGTGCCGAGGGGATCGTGCGGATCGAGGTGCGCGACCTTGCGACGCCCGATGTCCTTGGTGCCCGGCTGGCAGAGCGGCTTGGCCTGCGCCGGGTCGCGGTGACCGAAGCCCCGGCGGGGGCAGGCCCGTCTGTGCTCGCGGCGCCTCTGGGGGCCATGCTGAAGGCGGCGGGGCTGGGCCCGGGCGCGGTGCTGGCGCTGGGTTGGGGCCGGGCGATGCGCGCGGTGATCGAGGCCGGGCTGCCGCCACTGCCCGGTGTCGTCGTCGTGCCTGCGACAGGCGGGTTGCAGCAGGGGGCCGCGCATTTCCAGATCAACGAGTTCGTGCGGATGGCCGCCGAGCAGACGGGGGGCGTGCCGCATTTCCTGCACGCGCCTTACCTGCCCTCTGGCGACTCGCGCGCCCTTTTCCTTGCCGATCCGGCGATCCGCCAGTCGGTCGCGCTCTGGGACCGGATCGACGTTGCCGTGGTGGGCGTGGGCCTGCCGCATGCGCTGAACCCGCCCGAGGCAAGTGTGGCAACCCCAAGCGAGCAGTCGCTGGTCGATGCCGCGGGCGACGTGATCCGGCACTATTTCGATGCGACCGGGGCCGCCATCGTCTGGGAAGGCGAGGCCCGGATGATTGCCGTCTCGGCCGCGCAACTGCGCGCGGCCCAACTGTGCATTGGCGTCGCCTCGGGCGGCGCCAAGGCCGCCTCGATCCGGGCCGCCGCGCGCGGTGGCTACATTACCGCGCTTGTGACCGACGCACAGACCGCCGAAGCTATCCTCGATCTGCCGGAGGAGTAGGCGGCCTCGGTCGCGCGAGTGGCGAGCGCCGGGGGCTTTCCGCCCCCGGACCCCCGAGGGTATTTGCGCCGAAGCGAAGCCTGGGCCGGTAGCGACGCAATCTGTTGCAGCAATATATTTCTCTTGACGTGCCGCCTTTGCCGCCCTGTACTGACCTTACGGAAAACCGAGATCGCAGGACGCGGCCCGGAGAGGCCGAGTGGCGATTTCATTGGGAGGAGAGACCATGTATCGCCGGACCCTTCTGGGGGCAGTTTCTGCCGCCACGCTTGTGCTTTCGTTTGGCGCCGCACAGGCGCAGGACGAAAAGTTCACCATCGCCCTGGTGCCGGGCCTCACGACCGACGCCTTCTACATCACCATGAACAAGGGCGCGCAGGCCGCGGCCGACGCCCTCGGGGTGGAACTGGTGTTCCAGGGTGCGCCCGATTTCAACCCGGTCACGCAGGTGCCTGTCCTCGACGCGGTGATCGCGCGCCAGCCCGACGCGATCCTGATCGCGCCGACCGACACGACGCAGTTGATCGAGCCGCTTCGCAAGGCACATGACGCGGGTATCCCTGTCATCACCGTCGACACGTTCATCGGCACCGGCGTGTACCAGACGGGTGCGGGCGACGCAGATTTCCCGCTGGCCTACATCGCGTCCGACAACGTGCTGGGCGGCCGCATGGCCGCGCGCGCCCTTGCCGAAGCCATTGGCGGCTCGGGCAAGGTCTATGTCTCGAACGTGAACCCCGGCATCTCAACCACCGACCAGCGGGAAGAGGGCTTCAAGGCCGAAATGGCCGAGAACTTCCCCAACGTCGAGGTCCTCGAGACGCAGTTCAACGAGAACGATGCGAACAACGCGGCCAGCCAGTTGCAGGCGGTCTTTGCCCGCAACGCCGACCTCAAGGGTGTGTTCGGTGCCAACCTCTTCTCAGCGCTCGGGGCCGCGAACGGCGTGCAACAGGCAGGCAAGACCGGCGAGATCAAGGTCGTGGCCTTCGACGCCCCGACCTCGATCGTCGACAACATCAAGACGGGCCTTGTCGACGTGGCGATCGCACAGCACCCGGCGGAGATCGGCTATTTCGGCGTGGTCGCGGCCTATGCCCACCTGACCGGCAACTCGATCCCGGTCAGCATCGGCACCGGCTTTACGGTGATGAACGCGTCGAACATCGATGATCCCGAGATCGCCAAATACGTCTACTCGGACTGAGGGCAGCCGCCCCGATCCAAGGCCACGCGACCGGCCGGGGCAGTCCGCTGCCCCGGCCTTTCACAGCAGGACGCGCCCGATGACTTCGACCGACCCCGCGGGCCAGGCCCACGTCTCGCCCCCCGCTGACCATGCCGACATAGCGCGCACCATCTGGCAGCGCATCGCCGACCTGCGGGCCTGGCTGTTCCTGGCCGCACTGATCCTCGGCTTCGAGGTCTGGGCGCGGCTCGACTTTGGCGGGACGTTCATCTTCAACCCGTTCAACATCCAGTCCATCGCCGTCTTTGCGGTGGCGCCCCTGTTGCTCGCGACCGGGCAGACTTTCGTCATCATCTCGGGCGGGATCGACCTGTCGATGGGCTTCATCATGGGCCTTGCGGCGGTGGTGGCCGCACATGTCATCAACTGGGCGACGCCCGGCATGGGGATGCCCATGGCGGTGCTGCTGGGCGGCCTTGTCGCCATCGCGGTCGCGATGATTCCGGGCTTCGTCAACGGGCTTCTGGTGTCGCGCCTGAAAGTGCCGCCCTTCATCGGGACGCTCGGCATGTTCGGCGTCGCGCGGGGTGTCGCCTTCCTGCTTGCGGGGGGCACGACGGTGCCGGTGCAGAACTCGTTCTTCGCGGCGCTCGGGAACGGGCGGCTCTGGGGCGTGCCCTGGGTGGTGATCGTGACAGCGGTCTTCGTGCTGGGGATGCACTACCTTCTCAGCCAGACACGCTTCGGCCAGCACAACTACGCGATCGGCGCGAATGTGCAGGCCGCGAGCCGCGCGGGCATCGACATCAAGTGGCATCTGCTGCGGCTATACATGCTGTCGGGCATCTGTGCGGGGCTCGCGGGGTTCCTTTATGCCGCGCGCTTCAGCGCCGGGGCGGCGCAGGCGGGCGAGCCGTTGCTGCTCGACTCGGTCGCCGCCGTGGTGATCGGGGGGGCGAGCCTGTTCGGCGGGTCTGGCACGATCCTTGGCACCGTCGCGGGGGCTTTCGTCATCGCGGTCATCCAGTATGGCCTTGTCTTCATCAACGTGGCCCCGTTCTGGCAGTTCATCAGTGTCGGCGTCGTCATCATCATCTCGGTCCTCATCGACCAGGCGCAGCGGCGCTTTTCCGGGGGGCGGGTCAGTGAGTGAGCCGACCACCCTTCTGGAATGCCGGCACCTGTCGAAGTCCTTTGGTCCGGTCGAGGCGTTGCGCGATCTGTCGATGACCGTCGGCGCGGGAGAGGTCGTGGCGCTTGCGGGCGACAACGGCGCGGGCAAGACCACGCTCATCAAGACCATCTCGGGCGTGTTCCGCCCGACCAGCGGAGAGGTGCTTCTGCGGGGCGAGCCCGTCAGCTTCGCGACCCCGCAAGAGGCGCGCGAAAGCGGGATCGAGACGATCTACCAGGACCTCGCTTTGGCCGACAACCTGTCGATCGGCGCCAACATCTTCCTTGGCCGAGAGCCGATGCGCCGCGCCTTCGGCTTCCTGCCCGTGCTCGACCGGCGCAAGATGGCCGAAGCCGCGAAATCCACGATGGCGCTTCTGGACTTCCACGTCAGCCGCCTCGACGCGCCGGTCTCGAACTTCTCGGGAGGGCAGCGGCAGGCGGTGGCGATCGGGCGCGCGGTCTACTGGAACGCGCAGATCCTGATCATGGACGAGCCGACGGCGGCCTTGGGCGTGCCCGAGCAGCGCAAGGTGATCTCTCTCATCCATCAGTTGAAAGCGCAGGGGCGGGGGGTGGTCTTCATCAGCCACAACCTGTCGGACATCTTCGCCGTCTCGGACCGGATCGTGGTGCTGCGGCGCGGCGTTATGGCGGGCGAGCGGCGCATCTCCGAGACGACGCATGACGAGGTGGTCAGGCTGATGGTGGGGGGCTGAGGTGACCGCCCCCGTCGTCGCATCGCTGGGCGAATTGCTGGTCGAGTTCGTCTGCACCGAACGGAACGGCCGGAACCTGCGGCCCGCGTCCTATGTCGGGCCGTTCCCCAGCGGTGCTCCGGGCATCTTCATCGACCAGGCCGCGCGGGTCGGCGCGCGGACGGTCTTTTCCGGGGCCGTGGGACGCGACGCCTTCGGGCAGGTGCTGCGCGACCGCTTGGCCGCGGCGGGGGTCTCGATTCGCCTGATCGCCGAGGCGGGCGGCCCGACGGGCACCGCGCATGTCAGTTACAACGACGATGGCAGCCGGGATTTCGTGTTCAACATAGCAGGCTCGGCAGCCTCGGCCTTTCCACGCGGCGATGGCGCGGTGGCGGGATTTCTGGCCGAGGGGGTGCAGGTCCTGCATATCTCGGGGTCCACGCTGGGCGATCCGGGGATGCGGGTGGCGGCGCTGGAGGTCTGCGAGGCGCTGCACGCGCACGGCGTCGCGATCTCGGTCGATCCCAACATCCGGGCCGAGTTGATGACCGACGACGGCTATCTGCTGGCCGTGCGGCGGTTGATCGGGATTGCCCGCTTCGTGCTGCCGAGCGATGCGGACGCAGTCCTGCTCTGGCCGGGCGAGCCGTTCGACGTCTGGGCGTCACACCTTGTCACGATGGGCGCGCAGGTCGTTGCGCTGAAGCGTGGGGGTGATGGTGCGGTCGCGCGCGATGGGTCCGGGGTCGTCGATTTGCCCGGCCATCCGGTCGAGGTGGTCGATCCGACCGGGGCGGGCGACTGTTTTTGCGCGACGCTGGTGACGCGGGCGATGTCGGGCGATCCGCTGCCGCTGGCGTTGGCGAGGGCCAATGCGGCGGGGGCGTTGTCGGTGCAACGGCTCGGGCCGATGGAGGGCAACTCTGACCTCGCCGCCATTGACGCCTTTCTCGCATGAGCGTGCTTGGCGACATCGTCGCGCGGAACCGGGCGGGCGAGGCGGTGGCCATCCCGTCCTGGTGCACCGCGCATGAGGCGACGCTGGCGGCCATCCTGCGGACTTACTGCGACGACGAGAGCCCCATCCTGATCGAGGCGACCTGCAACCAGGTCAACCAGGCGGGCGGCTATACCGGCATGACCCCCGCTGCCTTCCGCCGTTTCGTCGAGCGCCTGGCGCGGGCCGAGGGCGTCGACCCCCGTCGGATCATCCTTGGCGGCGATCACCTGGGCCCGAACCCTTGGCGGGCCGAACCTGCCGCAGCTGCGATGGACAAGGCGCGCGCGATGGTCGCGGCCTATGTCGAAGCGGGGTTCACGAAGATCCACCTCGACGCCTCGATGCGCTGCGCGGATGACGGCCATTTGTCCGAGGCCGAAATGGCGTTTCGCGCCGCCGACCTCGCGGCGGTGGCCGAAGCGCATGGCCGCGAGGTGCATTACGTCATCGGCACCGAAGTTCCGGTGCCGGGCGGCGAGACCGAGGCCATCGGCGCGCTGGCCGTGACCCGGCCCGAGGCGGTTCAGGCGATGCTGGACGCGCATGCCAAGGCCTTCGCCGCGCGCGGGCTGGATCTGTCGCGCGTCATCGCGGTGGTGGTGCAGCCCGGCGTCGACTTCGGCAATGAAGAGGTCGTGGAGTTCGACCCACCCCGCGCCCACGCGCTGGCCGCCGCGATACCCGCCCTCGGCGGGCCCGTCTACGAGGCCCATTCCACCGACTACCAGCCCGGCGGGGCGCTTGCGGGCCTCGTCGCCGGGCATTTCGGCATCCTCAAGGTCGGGCCGGAACTGACCTTCGCCTATCGCGAGGCGCTTTTCGGGTTGGACGGGGCGGATGACCTTGTGGCGGCGTTGACCGCCGAAATGCAGGCGCATCCTGCCGACTGGCGCGCTCATGTAGCCCACGGCCCCGACGAGACGCGCCTGATGCTGACCGGCCTCAGCGACCGGGTGCGCTACTACTGGCCGCGCCCGTCCGTTCAGGCCGCCGTCGCGCGGCTGATGGCGGCGGATCAGGCGCGGCCCCGGATCGACGCGCATGTCGGTGCGGTCGTCGCGCGCTATCGCGCCGCCTGTGGAGATATCTGATGCCCCCCAAGGAAGACCGCCTGTTGCGCGTCGGCGTGCTGGGCTGCGGCCCCATCGCGCAGGCCGCGCACTTCG